>NZ_JADPZX010000001.1:5842500-6153125 GCF_015712165.1 Streptomyces spinoverrucosus
TATCGCCTACGACGTGAGCGATGTGCTGTCGATCACGGATGCCTTCCTGCTGGCGTCCGCGCCCAACGACCGCCAGGTCAAGTCCATCGTCGACGAGATCGAGGAACGGCTCCAGAAGGAGCTCGGCGCCAAGCCGGTGCGCCGCGAGGGCGATCGTGAGGCCCGCTGGATCCTGCTCGACTACGTCGACATCGTCGTGCACGTGCAGCACAGCGAGGAGCGCGTCTTCTACGCCCTGGAGCGGCTGTGGAAGGACTGCCCCGAGCTGGAGCTGCCCGCCGACGCCAAGGCCACCCGCGGCAAGGCCGCGGAGCACGCCAAGCTCCAGGCTGCCGAGGAGGCGGCCGAGCTGGGCGGTGAGTGGCGATGAGCGCCACCGGCGAGGTGCCCGCCGGCAAGCCCGGCCGCCGCGTCATCCTGTGGCGGCACGGCCAGACGGCCTGGAACGTGGAGCGCCGCTTCCAGGGCACCACGGACGTCGAGCTCACCGATACCGGCGTCGCCCAGGCCCGACGCGCGGCCCGCCTGCTCGCCTCCCTCAAGCCCGCCGCGATCATCTCCTCCGACCTGAAGCGGGCCGCGAACACGGCCGCCGAGCTGGCCGCGCTCACCGGCCTGGGCGTCAACCGCGACGAGGCCCTGCGGGAGACGTACGCGGGCGTCTGGCAGGGTCTGACGCACGACGAGATCATCGCCCGGTACGGCGAGGAGTACGCCGCGTGGAAGCGCGGGGAGCCGGTGCGCCGCGGTGGCGGCGAGCTGGAGTCCGAGGTGGCCGACCGGGCCGCCCCGGTCGTCCTGCGGCACGCCGACAAGCTGCCCGACGACGGCACCCTGGTCGTCGTCAGCCACGGCGGCACCATCCGCACCACCATTGGTCGCCTCCTCGGCCTGGAGGCCCGCCATTGGGAGAGCCTCGGCGGCCTCTCCAACTGCTGCTGGTCCGTCCTCGGCGAGGGCGCCCGCGGCTGGCGGCTGCTGGAGCACAACGCCGGCACCCTTCCGGAGCCGGTGCTCGGCGACGACGACTGAGCCCCGCCCCGGGGGCCGTACCCCGGATTTCACTTTCCGGCAGGTCGCAGGCTAAAGTTCTTCTTGTTCGCCCCGCCGAGCGGGGCGAAACACCATGCGGCTCCGCCGCGTGGCACCAGGGGCTATAGCTCAGTTGGTAGAGCGCCTGCATGGCATGCAGGAGGTCAGGAGTTCAATTCTCCTTAGCTCCACGGACGAATCCCGTCCCCTCAGGGGGCGGGATTTTTCGTCGTCACGCGTTTGAGCAGTCGTCGCCCGGAAGGCGTATACCTCTGTGGAGACGCCCAGGCTGCCGTGTCCGGACTGGTACCAAGGCGTCGCTGACCGTATTGGTCCGGTCGTGGCAGAATCAAACGGCCGGAAGGGGGCGCGGCCCGACGGGAGGGAGTAGCGATGCCTGCGAGCATCCTCAGGGAGGTCGGCCACCTCCTTGGCGAAGCGGCGTTGATACGGGACACGACCACCCGGCTCAGCTGCCCTTCCTGCGGCTCCGCGCATGTCGCCCAGGTGCTCGGCGACAACGGCGGGATCTCCTACGTGTGCACGGCCTGCGGCCACAGCTGGAGCTGATCGATGGGTGCACACAGGCGGAAATGCGACTGGTGCGGCAGCGGCACGCCGATCGTCCGCGACATGGAACCGGTGAACCCCGACTACCAGTACTGGTGCGAGGAATGCGCACGGGCGCTGATCATAAAGGGCGACCCGATCGAGACGTACCGGGAGCTGGAGGGTGAGCCGATCTACGGCCGGCTCCTCGAAGAGCACTGCACGCTCAAGCGGTTCTACTCGTTCGTGACCGCCTGACCCTTCCGCGTTCTGGCCGTGGCGAGCGCCAGGACGAGGCAGCCGGTGGCGGCGTAGAGGCCCGACAGTGTGAACTCGATCGGGTTCTGTCGCAGTTCGGGCCTGCCGGGGGTGTGTGGCACCCACCACAGGGCGTACGAGCAGAACACCAGGAGCGTGCCGACGGCGGCCGCGCGACGGGCGCGCGCGGCGAGGAGCAGGACGAGCGGTACGCACCACACCCAGTGGTGCGACCACGACACCGGGCTGACGAGCAGCGCCGTCACCGCGCAGCAGACCACCGCCCAGGCCCGCTCCCCACGCAACTCCGCCCGCACCGCCACCGCCAGCCCCGCCGCGGCCACGAGGGCCGCCACAGCGACCCAGAGGGCCCCCGGGTCGGGGGAGTGCAGCAGGCGGGCCAGAACGCCGCGCAGCGCCTGGTTGGCGGTCTGCTCGGCGTGCCCGGCGCGCTCCGTCCGGAACACCATGTCCGTCCAGAACCGCCAGGAGTCGTACGGCAGGACGGCCGCCGCGAGGAGCGTCGCCGAGACGAAGCTGCCGGCCGCCACGCGCGCGTGCCGCAGCCAAGGGCCGCTCCGGTGCCGTCGGCGCGCCACGAGGCCGGTGGCGAGCAGGAGGACGGCGAACAGCGCGGGGGTCAGTTTCACGGCCGCGGCGAGGCCGATGCCGACGCCCGTCCAGCGGTCGCCCGGACGCCGGGAGAGGTCCCACAGGACGAGCACGGCGAGCAGCAGGTTGATCTGGCCGTAGCGCAGGGTCGTCCACACCGGCTCGCACCACACGACCACCGCCGAGGCCCACCAGGCGGTCTCCACGCGCGTGTGCCCGATGATCCGCAGGGAGAGCCGCACGAGCACCACCAGGAGGGCGAGGTTCCCGGCGGTGGCCAGGGTGCGCAGGGAGCCCGTGTCGGGAAGCGTGAGCGGGGTGAACAGCAGGGCGGCGAAGGGCGGGTAGGTGGCGGGCAGTTGGGTGGCGGTGGCGCGCAGGGCGTACAGGTCGCCGCCCGCGCGTACGGTGGCGCCCTCGGCCCGGTACACCATCAGGTCGATCATCGACACGTGCGCGGCTCGCTGGGCGATCCAGAACGCCGCGAAGGAGAGCAGGCACGCGCCCAGGGCGACGGGCGTCCGGCGGTGGACTGCGGTGGACGTGATCACGGTCACGAGGGCCGACCATAGCGGCCGTATCGGGGCAGAAGGGAAACGATTTGGTGGAGTACCCCGTCCACCGTGTAATGTTGGCGTCGCCGCCGGGGGAACACGGCGGAACACAACAAGGGGCTATAGCTCAGTTGGTAGAGCGCCTGCATGGCATGCAGGAGGTCAGGAGTTCAATTCTCCTTAGCTCCACAAGTGCGAGGGCGACCTGCATCCGTGGAAAGAGCGGACCGGGTCGCCCTTTTCGTGTTCTGCGCGGCTGCGCCGCGCGTGGCGGGGGCTTCGCCACCCGCACCCCCTTCTGCGCGAGTTGACGGGGCCGCCCCCTAGGGGATGGCCCCGTTTCTCGTGTCAGCGGCCGAGAGCGCGGCGGCCGCGGCCCTGGGAGAGGACCGGGAGGTTGTTGCGGGCCGGTGCCCGCTCCGCCTGCTCCTCGATGCGCAGGGCCAGGGCCGGGCAGCGGCGGACCGCCCGCATCGCCTTGTCCTCCGCGCGGCGCGGCACCTGGGCCTGGGCGACGGTCGGGAAACCGTCGGCGCCGAGCTCGAAGACCTCCGGGAGGATGTCGGCGCACAGGCCGTGGCCCCGGCACAGCGTCCAGTCCACGAAGATCTTCTGGCGGCTGGGGCCGTTCTCCTCGGTCGTGCCGCCGGGGAGGCCTGTCGGGGCCCTGCCGCCCTCGAAGAGGGGCAGCACGCCGTGCACGGGCCGTCCGCAGCCGTTGCCGAGGACATGGGCCGCCAGGTCGTCCGTGAAGGCCTTGACGGTCGACTCCAGGAACATCGCGGAGCCGTCGGGATGCGAGCAGGCGCCGCGCCGCTTGACGTTCTTGGCGACCTGCTTGAGGGCCTCCAGGGCGGCCGGGCCGCCGCCGTTGAGGATGTCCTCCATGCCGCGCGCGGCGGCGGGCAGGCCGAGGTAGCAGGGGCCGCACTGGCCCGCGCTCTCCTCCGCCAGCCACTGGGCGACCCGCAGCGACTCGCCCAGCGGGCAGGTCTCCTGGCTGATCGGCAGGATCGCGCCGGCACCCAGCGAACCGCCCACCGCGTCCAGCGAGTTGCGGGAGACGATCGCCTCGTTCACCGTCGCCGCGTCGATCCACTTGCCGTGGTAGCCGCCGGTCAGCACGCCCTGCGGGACCGGCGGCGCGCCGGCGAGCTGGAGGACGTAACGCAGGGGCACGCCGGTGGGCACCTCGATGACCATGGGGCGGGCGACGGCGCCGGAGACCGTCAGCATGACGGTGCCGGGCTCGTCGTACAGACCGGTGTTGCCGTAGCGCTCCGGGCCGATGCGGGCGGCGATGGCCAGCTGGGCGAACGTCTCGGCGTTGGACAGCAGGGTGGGGGCGCCGCCGACGCCGCTCTGCGAGGCGCTGATCTTGCGGCCGGGCGGGATCGCCGGGCCGCCGTCGATCGAGCGGATCAGGGAGGCTGCGGCGCCGGTGACCATGCGGACCGGATTCCGCTGCACGCGCGCGCGGAGAGCCGATCGGCGTCCGTTGCTGAGGCCGCGTTCGGCGAGCGCGGCCTCCATGGAGCGCTGCGTCGACTCACGGGTGACCCCCACCACGAGCGTGCGGGCACCGAGCGCCTCGGCACACAGCAGGGCGCCGTCGAGGATCAGGTGCGGAGCGCGGTTGATCAGCACCGTGTCCTTGCGGCAGGCCGGTTCGTCCTCGCTGCCGTTGACGACGACGACCGGCCGGACGCCGCGCTTGATCGCCGATTCGGCGACCGAGCGCAGCTTCTTGTGGAAGGGGAAGCCCGCGCCGCCGCGGCCCTTGAGGTTGATGCGTTCGGCGAGCTGCGCGAGCTGCTCGCCGCCCATGGGTTCGAGCGGCCCATGCACTTTCAGGTGCATGGGCAGATCGAGTCTTTCGACAAGGTCGAAGCCTGACGTGAGCTGAGGAAGGCCGACCACGCGGACTTCTGGGACGTCGGGCAGGGCCTCGTTCACTTAAAGCCTCCGGAAGGCGTGTTCCAAGGTTCGCCCGAACCCGGTGCGTCGAAGTCGTAGGACGCACCGGGCAGTGTTTCAGTGGCGGGACCGCTGTTGTTGTACGTGTCATCCGGGTAGTACGTGCCGAAGGCGGCGTTCATCTCACCGGTGTCGTACACATCACTTGATCCATAGCCGGACGCGCCCGAATTGCCATAGGCCGGGATGTTGTATCCCGTGTCCTGGAGGGGGTCGTAGGCCGACGGGGGTGCCTCGCCGACCGGGGGCGGGGACGGGATCGGCCAGGAGCCGGAGGTGCTGCCGCCGGTGTCCACGCGCGGGAAGGCCTCCGTGGGCTGCGCGTCGAACGGCAACTCCACGGGCGCGGTCTGGCCGCCCGGGGAGGGCTGCTGCCAGGGGCGTGAAGGTGCCGAGACGGCGCGGTAGGCGGCCGAGAACCCGCTCGCGGGCTCCGGTGCGGCAACGCGCTCGGCGGTCTCGTACAGCGGTCCCGCGGGCGCCGCCGTGCGCGACTGGGAGCCCTGCTGGTTCTCGTAACCCGGCAGCGCGGACTCGCCCGCCACCCGGGCCCGGCTCGCCTCGAGCTGTTCGCGGCCCAGTGCCCTCGGCGATCGCAGCAGCGCGGTGATCCCGTCGGCGACCCGGCGCTTGACGGGGCGTGGCGCCGCGCGCAGCGCGAGGGCCGCCGCGACCCCGAGCACCGACAGTCCGTAGAGGAACACGAAGATCGGCTTGGCCGTGCGACCCGCGTAGAGCCCGTGAACCAGGGCCGCGCACCAGGCCGGGTAGGCCAGCATGTGCATGGCCCGCCAGCGTGCCGCGACGGGTGCCGGGGAGGCGAAGCGGTTGCGCAGGGCGCCGGTGACGCCGACGAAGATCATGAGGAGGCCGGCCAGGGTGCCGAGGCCGATGAGGAAGCCCCGGCCCATGAGCTCGTCGTTGTTGGTGAGCAGGAGCCCGAAAGGGATCACCGTGGCGATCCAGGTGGTGTGCTCCAGCGCCAGCTTGACCCCGATGTGCACCAGGAGGAAGACGACGGAGGCGACGGCGGTGCTCCGGTGCACCGCCTGCGCCAGGATCCGCCGACGGGCGTCGAGGAGGATCCGGTCCTGTGCGACGAGTCCCCAGATCACCGAGCAGCTGAGGCAGACGAGTGACAGGACGCCCACGCCGAAGTCGAGGAACACCACGAACGAGGTGTCCGCGGTGCTGTCGTTGGTCGTGTCCGCGACGCCGTCCGCGGTCAGCACGGCGCACCTCCCCACGGCGCGACGCGTTGCGGGAGCGGTGGGGTACTGCGGGGAGACTTCATGGGGCAACTCCGAGCGGTTCGGTAAAGCGGTCCCGGGCCGAACTCTAAGTGGCGCCATACCGATGAGTACGAGGTTTGAGTTATTGCGCTGTTATCAAAGGACAATCTGCTTGTTGTGATGCCCCTTAGTGGCCGTTACGCGAAGTAACCTTTGAACATCATTCAGGTTTTGGCCTGCCGGCACGGCGTGCCGGACGGCCCCGAAGTCCGTCGCGGCTCGGTCGGCGGCTGCGGTACCCTGACGCCATGCGTGCCGTACGCCTTCTGCTTAGCGGGCCGCGCTGATCAGTCCCGGCCACCGGGTGAGTCGAGTGGCCGGAGTCGGCGCGGCGTCCCCTCCTGTGCGAGGGGATTTTTCGTTTCCGAGGAATCGCAGCCGCTGGCAGAGACGATCGATGGAGCTTTGAGGATCATGAGCGAGACGAACCCCGCAGCCACTGCCGAGGTGGCCGCGCCGCACCGCTACACGGCCGCCATGGCAGCCGAGATCGAGGCACGCTGGCAGGACTTCTGGGACGCCGAGGGCACGTACGCGGCACCCAACCCCAACGGTGACCTGGCGGGCGACCCCGAGGCGGTCGCCAGGCCCAAGAAGTTCATCATGGACATGTTCCCGTACCCCTCCGGTGCGGGACTGCACGTCGGCCACCCCCTGGGCTACATCGCCACCGACGTCTTCGCGCGCTTCCAGCGCATGACCGGCCACAACGTCCTGCACACCCTGGGCTTCGACGCCTTCGGCCTGCCCGCCGAGCAGTACGCCGTGCAGACCGGCACGCACCCGCGCGTGTCCACCGAGGCCAACATCAAGAACATGCAGAGCCAGCTGCGCCGGCTGGGCCTGGGCCACGACAAGCGCCGGTCGTTCGCCACGATCGACCCGGACTACTACAAGTGGACCCAGTGGATCTTCCTGCAGATCTTCAACTCCTGGTACGACGACGAGGCGCGCAAGGCCCGTCCGATCGCGGACCTGGTCGCGCAGTTCGAGAGCGGTGAGCGCGCGCTGCCCGGCGGGCGCTCCTGGAACGAGCTGAGCGCCGCCGAGCGCGCCGACGTGCTGGGCGAGTACCGCCTGGCGTACGCCTCGGACTCGCCGGTCAACTGGTGTCCCGGACTGGGCACCGTCCTGGCCAACGAGGAGGTCACCGCCGACGGCCGCTCCGAGCGCGGCAACTTCCCGGTCTTCAAGGCCAAGCTGCGCCAGTGGAACATGCGGATCACCGCCTACGCCGAGCGGCTGCTGGAGGACCTGGAGGAGCTGGACTGGCCCGAGGCCATCAAGCTGCAGCAGCGCAACTGGATCGGCCGCTCCGAGGGCGCCCGCGTCGACTTCCCGATCGACGGCGAACACGTCACGGTCTTCACCACCCGCCCGGACACCCTGTTCGGCGCGACCTACATGGTGCTGGCGCCCGAGCACCCGCTGGTCGAGAAGTTCACCCCGGCACAGTGGCCCGAAGGCACCCACCAGATGTGGACCGGCGGTCACCGGACCCCGGCCGACGCCGTCGCCGCGTACCGCGCGCAGGCCGCCGCCAAGTCCGACGTGGAGCGGCAGGCCGAGGCCAAGGACAAGACCGGCGTCTTCATGGGCGCGTTCGCGACCAACCCGGTCAACGGCGAGCGGATCCCGGTCTTCATCGCCGACTACGTGCTGATGGGCTACGGCACCGGCGCGATCATGGCCGTCCCGGCGCACGACAGTCGCGACTTCGAGTTCGCGCGCGCCTTCGAGCTGCCCGTGCGGTGCGTGGTGGAGCCTTCGGACGACCGGGGCACGGATCCGTCGACGTGGGACGACGCCTTCGTCTCGTACGACGCGAAGATCATCAACTCGTCGAACGACGAGATCAGCCTGGACGGCCTGGGCGTCGTCGACGCCAAGGCGCGCATCACCGAGTGGCTGGAGCGGTCCGGTGTCGGCGAGGGCACCGTCAACTTCCGGCTGCGCGACTGGCTGTTCAGCCGGCAGCGCTACTGGGGCGAGCCGTTCCCGATCGTGTACGACGAGGAGGGCATCGCCCACGCCCTGCCCGAGTCGATGCTGCCGCTGGAGCTGCCGGAGGTCGAGGACTACAGCCCGCGCACCTTCGACCCGGACGACGCCGACACCCAGCCCGAGACGCCGCTGTCGCGCAACGAGGACTGGGTCAACGTCACCCTGGACCTGGGTGACGGCCCGAAGAAGTACCGCCGCGAGACCAACACCATGCCCAACTGGGCGGGTTCGTGCTGGTACGAGCTGCGCTACCTGGACCCGCACAACGACGAGGTCCTGGTCGACCCGGACATCGAGCAGTACTGGATGGGCCCGCGCGAGGGCCGGCCGCACGGCGGCGTGGACCTGTACGTGGGCGGTGCCGAGCACGCCGTACTGCACCTGCTGTACGCGCGCTTCTGGTCGAAGGTGCTGTACGACCTGGGGCACGTCTCGTCCGCCGAGCCGTTCCACAAGCTGTTCAACCAGGGCATGATCCAGGCCTACGTCTACCGGGACAGCCGCGGCATCGCGGTGCCGGCCGCCGAGGTGGAGGAGCGCGACGGCGCGTACTACTACCAGGGCGAGCAGGTCACCCGGCTGCTGGGCAAGATGGGCAAGTCCCTGAAGAACGCGGTCACTCCGGACGAGATCTCCGCCGAGTACGGCGCCGACACGCTGCGGCTGTACGAGATGGCGATGGGTCCGCTGGACGTGTCGCGGCCGTGGGACACGCGCGCGGTGGTCGGCCAGTTCCGGCTGCTGCAGCGGCTGTGGCGCAACATCGTCGACGAGGCCACCGGTGAGGTGACGGTCGTCGACGTGGCGCCCGCCGACATCGACGAGGAGACGCTGCGGGCGCTGCACAAGGCGATCGACGGCGTGCGGGGTGACCTGGAGGGCATGCGGTTCAACACCGCGATCGCCAAGGTCACCGAGCTGAACAACCACCTGACCAAGGCGGGCGGGGCGGTGCCGCGGCCGGTCGCCGAGGGGCTGGTGCTGATGGTCGCGCCGCTGGCGCCACACATTGCCGAGGAGCTGTGGCGGAAGCTGGGGCACACGGACTCCGTGGTCCACCAGGACTTCCCCGTCGCCGACCCGGCGTACGTCGTGGACGAGACCGTGACCTGTGTGGTGCAGGTCAAGGGCAAGGTCAAGGCGCGGCTGGAGGTGTCGCCGGCGATCTCCGAGGAGGAGCTGGAGAAGGTGGCGCTGGCCGACGAGAAGGTGGTCGCGGCGCTGGGTGGGGCCGGGATTCGGAAGGTGATCGTTCGGGCGCCGAAGCTGGTGAACATCGTTCCGGCGTAGCGGTCCGGGGAGCGGTTGCTGCCGCCTCGGGGTCGTCCCCTACGGGTCGGTTCGGGGTGTTCTGCGGGCAGGTTCGGGGTTCTCCTGGAACTCCGGGCCTGCCCGTTGCGTTTACCGTTGAAGAGCGGCGCGCGGTGTGCCGCGGCCGGTTCGGAGGAGGAGCGTCGTGGAAGCAGTGATCATGGTGTTCGCCCTGCTCTTCGTGCTCTTCCTGGCGCTGGGCGCCTATGCCACGGTCAAGGTGGTCGGCGCCGCCAAGCGGGGCGTGGACCGCACGATCACGCAGGCCCGCCGCACGGTCGAGGACCACACCCTGCGGGCCAAGTCCTTCGCCCAGCCCGGCCCCGTCGGGGAGATCGCCCAGCTCCGGCTGAAGCTGCGCACCTCGATGCGCGCCACGCAGGACACGCTGCACGCGGGCGTGACCGAGGACGAGTCCCTGAAGGAGGCGCTCGGCCTGTTCCAGCGGCTCAGCGCGCACGGTCACGAACTGGACGCCGAGCTCAGGCGTCTGGAGTCGGAGCCCGACCGGGCGACGCTCGCCGAGCGGCTGCCCGAGCTGCGCGACCGCACCGAGCGCATCACACACTCGGCGGAGTCGCTGCGCTGGGCGGCCCGCGATCGGGCCGGCCGTTTCGCGGACGACGACCTGGACGCGCTGAGCGCCCAGATCGACGTGGAGACCGGGGCGCTGCGGCACTGGACGACGCCGGACTCCGCCGCGACGCCGCCACCGTGGCCCGAGGCCCCGCCCACCGACGCTCCCAACGCGCAGCAGACCTGGCCGGACACCCCGCAGTCCCGCACGGCCGAGGAGCCGACGCGGCCCGCCATCACCCCACCGGGGCCGCGCCCGACGTACCCCTGGCAGAAGAAGCCCCGCCCCGAGAGCACGACCTGAGCATGCGGCGTCGGCCCGGCTGTCGCGCGGTGTGCGTGTGTCCGTCCGGTGTGCGCGGGTTCCGCGTGGCGTCCTTGCGCAAGTTCCGCGCAGGTGAGAGGCCCGGGCTGCCGCCCGGGCGCTACGGCAGGTAACCTCCAGCTCATGTCCCGCCATGTCGCTATCGTCACCGATTCAACGGCCTACCTGCCGCCCCGGACGATGGAGCGCCATGGCATCACAGCGGTACCCCTGACCGTGGTCCTCGGCGACCGCGCGCTGGAAGAGGGCACCGAGATCTCGACCCGTTCGCTGGCCCAGGCGCTGCAGAAGCGACGCCCCGTCACCACCTCGCGCCCCAGCCCCCAGCTGTTCGCCGAGACCTACCGCAAGGTCGCCGAATCCGGCGCCACCGGCATCGTCTCCCTGCACCTGTCGGCGGAGTTGTCCGGCACGTACGACGCGGCGGTCCTCGCGGCGCGCGAAGCGCCGGTGCCGGTACGGGTGGTGGACACCGGGATGATCGCGATGGCGCTCGGATTCTGCGCGCTCGCCGCGGCCGAGGTGGCGCAGTCGGGCGGCACGGTGGACGAGGCGGTCACAGCCGCCGAGAAACGCGCCTCCGGCACATCGGCCTACTTCTATGTCGACACGCTCGACTACCTGCGGCGCGGCGGACGGATCGGCACCGCGCAGGCGTTCCTCGGATCCGCTCTCGCCGTGAAGCCGTTGTTGCAGCTGGACGGTGGCCGTATCGAACTCCTGGAGAAGGTGCGGACGGCGTCGAAGGCGATCGCCCGGCTGGAGGAGATCGTGGCCGAGCGGGCGGGGGGCGCGCCGGTGGACATCGCGGTGCACCATCTGGCCGCGGCGGAACGGGCGTCGGCGCTGGCGGAGCGGGTGCGGGGGCGGGTGCCGGGGCTGGCGGACCTGCATGTGAGTGAGGTGGGGGCGGTGATCGGGGCGCATACCGGGCCTGGGTTGTTGGGGGTTGTGGTTTCGGTGCGGTGAGGGCCTCGTCGTTGAGGTGCCGTGGCATGCGTGGAGGTGCCGTGGCTTTTGGCCTGCGCGCTTTCACCCGTGTGGGTGACGGAGTTTTCCACAACTGGGCGGTAGTCCCCGGGAATTGAGCAAGATCATCGCGAGGGTGGTGGGCTGCCGCATCCTCGTCGCATGGCACTTCGATCACGCACACGCGCAGCATCCGTAACGAGTGGACCGGGCCGTGGACCTGCCTCCGACGGCCGCACCGCACACCGTCACCGCCACCGCGGCCCTGCGGCCCTCGGCCGGACCCGGCACCGGCACGCGTCGGCAGATGAGCTCCGGCGCCGTGCGGAGGTGCTCTTCGGTGAACGCGCGCAGGAGTGGCGGGAGTCGGGGGCGGGGCCACCGGGTGACACCGGTGGGGAAGAGCCGGGGGTCGCACCTGAGGGTGCGGGCAGTCGGCAGGGGCGTGCCGGGCTGGCTCTGCGGGAGCGGCTGCCGGTCTGGTTGCAGGCGCGGTGCGGCCTTGAACGGCGGAGCGTCGTGGCGCTCACCGTGCTGGTCGTCGTCGTGGCGGGGTTCGCCGTACAGCACTTCTGGGCCGGGCGGACGCAGTCCGTGCAGGCACCCGAGGTGGTCAGGGCGGCGGCGCCGTTCGAGGAGCAGGAGGGCGAAGCGTCCGCCGCGCCGGGCGTGGCCACCGGCCCTCCCGGTGCAGCCAACGGCACGCCGGTCGCGGAGATCGTGGTGGACGTCAGTGGCAAGGTGCGCGAGCCCGGCATTCACCGTCTCCCGGCCGGATCGCGGGTCGCCGACGCGCTGAAGGCGGCGGGTGGGGTGCGGCCGGGCACGAACATCGACGGTCTGAACCGGGCCAGGTTCCTGGTGGACGGTGAACAGGTGGTCGTCGGGGGCCCCGCGCCCGCCGCCGTCCCGGCTCCGGCCGGGGGAGCCGCGACCGGCGGGGCGGGCGGCGCTCCCGCAGCCCCCGTCTCGCTCAACACCGCCACGGTCGAGCAGCTCGACACCCTCCCGGGCGTCGGTCCCGTGCTGGCGCAGCACATCATCGACTACCGCACGCAGCAGGGCGGGTTCCGCTCGGTGGACGAGCTGCGGGAGGTCAACGGCATCGGTGAACGACGGTTCGCCGACCTGCGGAATCTCGTACGGCCATGAGGCCCTCCCAGGACGTCTCGCCCTCGGGCGCGCGGCGGGCCGTGCACGTGACTTCCGGGAGCCGCCTCGGAGCCGCCCATCCCAGGCAGGAGGGGCCGACGGACCTACGGCTCGTACCTCCCGCCCTGGCCGCCTGGGCGACGGCGGCGCTCGCGCTGGACGCCTCTCCCGGTTTGCTGACCGGTGTGGTCGTGGTCTGCCTGGTCGTGGGATGCGGGCTGCTGCTCGGTGCTGTTCGGGCGACAGCGGGTGCCGGGTCGCGTGCCGCGGTCGCCGCCGTGCTGCTCTGCGTCGCGGCCGCCGCCGCCTCGGCCGGGCTGCACGGGGCCGATCTGCGCCGGGGACCGGTGCCGGGGCTGGCGGAGCGGTTCGCCACGGTGACCGCCGAGGTGGAGGTCACCGCCGATCCCCGGCTCACGCGCCCACGGGTCACCGGGAACCATCTGGCGCCGGTGTCCGTGCTGGCGAAGGGCGAGGTGCGCAGCGTCGAGGAGACGTCCGGGGCGAGGGCCGTGACGCGGACGCCCGTGCTGGTGATCGTCGACGCGGGGGTGGCCGGGCGGCGGGAGTGGCTCGGGTTGCTGCCCTCCACCCGGGTCAGAGTGACCGGGCGGCTGGCGCCCGCCATGGTGGGCGGGGACCGGATCGCGGCCGTGCTGCGGGTGCGGGATCGGGCGGGGCCGGAGGTGGTGGGGGAGCCGTCGGGGCCACAGCGGTTCGCGGGACGGTTACGGGCCGGCCTGCGGGAGGCCACCGACGGGCTGCCGGCGGACGCGCGGGCACTGTTGCCGGGACTGGTCGTCGGCGACACCTCACGGATCACGCCGGAACTGGACGAGGCCTTCAAGGAGACCGACCTCGCCCATACGCTCGCCGTGTCCGGGAGCAACCTCACGATCATCCTCGCCCTGCTGCTGGGACCGCCCGGCCTGGCGCAGCGCAGTGAGCGCCGTGGCCTGGCACCCCGGCTCGGCATCTCGTTGCGGACGACGGCGGTGCTCGGCGGAGCGCTCACGCTGGCGTTCGTGATCGTGTGCAGACCGGACCCGAGCGTCCTGCGGGCCGCGGCCTGCGGAGCCGTCGCGCTGCTGGCCCTCGCGACCGGGCGCCGCAAGTCGCTGATTCCGGCGCTGGCGACGGCGGTGTTGCTGCTGGTGCTCTACGACCCGTGGCTGGCCCGCAGTTACGGCTTCCTGCTCTCGGTCCTGGCCACGGGCGCGCTGCTCACCGTCGCGCCCCGTTGGAGCAGCGCGTTGCGCAGACGCCGGGTGCCGCCGCGGCCGGCGGAGGCGCTGGCCGCGGCGGGGGCGGCGCAGGCGCTGTGTGCGCCGGTGGTGGCGGTGTTGTCGGCGCGGGTGAGTCTGGTGGCGGTGCCGTGCAATCTGCTCGTGGAGTTCGCGGTCGCGCCGGCCACCGTGCTGGGTTTCGCGGCGCTCGCGGTGGCGCCGGTGGCGATGCCGTTGGCCAAGGGGCTGGCGTGGTGCGCGAGTTGGCCGACCGGGTGGATCGCCCAGGTCGCCCGCACCGGGGCGGCGCTGCCCGGAGCCGGGGTGGACTGGCCGGGTGGCTGGGGCGGGGCGGCACTGCTCGCCCTCGTCACGGTGGCCGTCGTGATCGCCGGCCGGCGGCTGCTGGGGCACCCGTGGCTGTGCGGGGCCTGCGGGCTGCTGCTGGTGCTGGCGGTGGTGCAGCCGCCGCCGCTGGCCAGAGTCGTCACGGGCTGGCCGCCGCCGGGGTGGCGGCTGGCGATGTGCGACGTGGGACAGGGCGACGCCACCGTGCTCGCGGCGGGCGCGGGCGCCGGGGTCGTCGTGGACGCCGGACCCGACCCGAGGCTGGTCGACCGGTGCCTGAGCGACCTCGGCATCACCCGCGTCCCGCTGGTGGTCCTCACCCACTTCCACGCCGACCATGTGGCCGGGCTGCCCGGCGTACTGCGGGGGCGTGCGGTGGGGGCGATCGAGACGACCGGGTTCGAAGAACCGCAGGACCAGGCGGAGTTCGTCCACAGAGAGGCGGCCGCCCGGGGGATTCCGGTCACGCGAGCCCTGGCCGGGGAGCAGCGGCGTACCGGGGACCTGTCCTGGCAGGTGCTGTGGCCACCGCCACGACCGGCGCCGGAGCCGGAGGGCCCGAACGACGCCAGCGTCGCGATGCTCGTACGGTCGGCGGGCCTGCGGATGCTGCTGCTCGGGGACCTCGAACCCCCGGCCCAGCAGGCGCTGTTGCGGACACCGGCGGCCGCGCTGGTGGGCGGCGTGGACGTGCTCAAGGTGGCCCACCACGGCTCCGCGTACCAAGATCCGGAGCTGATACGCCGGGCCGCGCCGCGACTGGCGCTGATCTCCTGCGGCGCGGACAACCCGTACGGGCATCCGGCTCCCAGTACGGTCGCGGCGCTGCGGAACGGGGGCGCGAGAGTGCTGCGGACGGACGTGGACGGGGCGCTGGCTGTCGTCGGTGCGGGCGCGGGCTTGCGCGTGGCGCGAGACTGAAGGCATGAATGCCGCACAGGTTGACGCCTACCTCCGCCGCCTGGGAGTCCCGCACCCGGCGTGGCCCACCATCGACGTCCTGCGTGAACTGCAACTGCACCATCTGCGGTCGATCCCCTTCGAGAACCTGTCGATCCACCTCGGCGAGGCGATCGTGCTGGAGGAGAAACGGCTGCTGGACAAGGTGGTGGGCGCGCGGCGCGGCGGGTTCTGCTACGAACTGAACGGGGCCTTCGGCGCGCTGCTCGTCGCGCTGGGATACGACGTCTCGCTGCTGGCGGCGCGGGTGTACGGGGAGGGCGGGCGGCCCGGGATCCCTTACGACCACATGGCGTTGCGGGTGCGGACGGTGGATGCGGGGGAGTGGCTCGCCGATGTCGGCTTCGGTGCCTTCAGCCACTTTCCGCTGGCCTTCGAGGAGCGGCGCGAACAGGTGGATCCCGGGGGCGTGTTCCGGATCGCCGAGGCGGGGCCGGACGCGGCGGGCATGCGGGGCGCGCCCGCGGCCGGGGCTCCCGACCTGGATGTGATCAGGGACGGCAGGCCCGCGTACCGGTTGGAGCAGAGGCCTCGGGTGCTCGCGGACTTCGTGACCGGGGCCTGGTGGCACAGTACCTCGCCGGAGTCGCACTTCGGGCAGTCGCTGGTGTGCTCCCGGATCACGGAGGACGGCGGCCGGATCACGCTCAGCGGGCGACGACTGAAGACGACGGGCGCGGACGGGACGCGGGACGAGCGGGAGCTGGGCACGGACGAGGAGGTACTGGAGGTCTACCGGGAGCGGTTCGGGATCGAGCTGGACCGGGTGCCGGTGGTGCGGGGGGCTGGGGGTGGGAAGGACTGACCTGCCGGGTTCGCGGGGTGGGGTGGACTGACCTGCCGGGTTCGCGGGCTGGGGTGGGGTGACTTGCTGGGTTCGGGAGCTGGGTGGACCTGCCCCCGGCGGGCTGGGTGGACTGACCTGCCGGGATCGCTGGGTGGGGTGGACTGACCCGCTTCCGCGGACGGGGTGGGCTGACCTGCCGGGGGCGCGGGCGGCTGACCTGCTGGGTTCGCGGGGTGGGGTGGACTGACCCGCTTCCGCGGACGGGGTGGGCTGACCTGCCGGGGGCGCGGGCGGCTGACCTGCTGGGTTCGCGGGGTGGGGTGGACTGACCCGCTTCCGCGGACGGGGTGGGCTGACCTGCCGGGCGCGCGGGCGGCTGACCTGCTGGGTTCGCGGGGTGGGTGGACTGACCTGCTATCGCGAGCTGGAGCTGGGTGGGCTGACCTGCTGGTTCGTGGGCTGGGGCGGTGGCGGAAAATGGCTGCCGTGAGTGATGTGAGACATGTGCTGGTGCTGCCCGACCGCGATGCCGCTCAGGAGGTGGCGGAGGCGCTGGGGGAGCGGTTCGGGCTGCGGGAGGAGCCGCGGCTGGTGCGGGACGCGCTGGCCGGTGAGGACGACGCCGAGGACGCGCAGTGGCTGGTCGTGCTGCGGGACGAGGACGGACGGCTGGACGCGGGGGAGCTGGACGAGTTCGTGGCGGAGTGGGAGGGGTGGCGGGAGGATCCGTAGGCCCGACGTGTCCCCTGCCTTTGACGGGGGCCGGAGACTGACGGGCGGCGTTGTCAGTGGCGCGTGGGATGCTGTCCGGGATGGCCAGGAAGACTGCTCAAGACGACCCTCTCGCCCCGGTGACGCTCGCCGTGGGCCAGGAGGACCTCCTGCTCGACCGTGCCGTCCAGGAGGTGGTGGCCGCCGCCAGGGCCGCCGACGCCGACACGGACGTGCGTGACATGACGCCGGACCAGCTGCAGCCGGGCACGCTCGCGGAGTTGACCAGCCCGTCGCTGTTCGCGGAGCGCAAGGTCGTGGTCGTCCGCAATGCGCAGGATCTGTCGGCCGACACGATCAAGGACGTGAAGGCGTATCTGGGGGCGCCCGCCGAGGAGATCACGCTCGTGCTGCTGCACGCGGGCGGTGCCAAGGGCAAGGGGCTGCTGGACGCCGCGCGCAAGGCGGGGGCGCGCGAGGTGGCGTGCCCGAAGATGACCAAGCCGGCGGACCGGCTGGCGTTCGTCCGGGGGGAGTTCCGCACGCTGGGGCGGTCCGCCACACCGGAGGCCTGCCAGGCGCTCTGCGACGCCATCGGCAGCGATCTGCGGGAGCTGGCGTCCGCCGTGTCCCAGCTGTGCGCGGACGTCGAGAGCACCATCGACGAGGCGGTCGTCGGGCGGTACTACACCGGGCGGGCCGAGGCGTCGAGCTTCACGGTCGCCGACCGGGCGGTCGAGGGGCGGGCGGCGGAGGCGCTGGAGGCACTGCGGTGGTCGCTGGCGACCGGGGTGGCGCCGGTGCTGATCACCAGTGCGTTGGCGCAGGGGGTGCGGGCGATCGGGAAGCTGTCCGCCGCGCGGGGTGGGCGTCCGGCTGATCTGGCGCGGGAGCTGGGCATGCCGCCGTGGAAGATCGACCGGGTGCGGCAGCAGATGCGGGGGTGGACGCCGGAGGGGGTGGCGGTGGCGCTGCGGGCGGTCGCCGAGGCCGACGCCGGGGTGAAGGGCGGAGGGGACGACCCGGAGTACGCCCTGGAGAAGGCGGTCGTGACCATCGCACGGGCGGCTCGGTCGCGGGGGCGCGGATAGCGGAGGTCGGCCCGGACGGGCTGCGGGCACTCTCCCCGCGTCGAGGTGTGCCCGTGACCTCCCGAGAGGAGAATCGTCGGTATCAGCCCAGATCGCCCGCATCACGAAAGGTGGCGATTCGGCATGGCTGAACATCCGCACGCGGCTCTCGTCCGCAAGGGCTACGCGGCCTTCGCGCGGGGTGACATGGATGCCCTGCGAGGGCTGATGACGTCGGACTGCGCGCATCACGTGCCCGGTAGTCATCCGCTCGCGGGGGACTTCAAGGGACAGGACGCGATCATCGACATGTACCGGCGGCTCCACGAGGAGACCGGTGGGACCCTGCAGGTCGCGCTGGGCAGCGTCCTGGTCGACGGTCGGGGGCACGCGGTCGCCGTGCACCGGCTCAGGGCCGAGCGGCAGGGCAGGCGCATCGACGACAAGGGCTGCATCGTCTTCCGGATCGTCGGCGAGAAGATCTCCGACCTCGACGAGTGCGTCGAGGACATCGACCGGGCCAACGAGTTCTGGTCGTGACGCCGGGCCAACGAGTTCTGGTCGTGAGGAGTGAGCGGCATGCCGAAGGCCCCGGCGCCCGCCCTGGGGAAGAGCGGGGCGCCGGAGCCTCGGTTCAAGCTGTTGGATCCGCACCCGCGTGGCGAACGCAGGCCGCGTGCGAATCCGGGGTGCCGGTCGGGAGCGGATGAGAGAGGGCCCGCTCTGGGTCCTTCCGGCGGCTGGATCCGGTGAGCCGGATCCGCTCAGACCAGATAAGGGGTTCAGCCCTTGAGGGACGTGACCTTCGCAGCCAGCGCCGACTTCTTGTTGGCGGCCTGGTTCTTGTGGATGACGCCCTTGGAGACGGCCTTGTCGAGCTGACGCGCGGCAGCGCGCTGGTACTCGGTGGCCTTCTCGACGTCACCCGCGGCAGCGGCCTCGCGGGCCTTGCGGATCGCGGTCTTCAGGGAGGACTTGACGGCCTTGTTGCGCAGCCGAGCCTTCTCGTTGGTCTTGATCCGCTTGATCTGGGACTTGATGTTCGCCACGAATGAGCCTTTTCAGGTTCAGGCACGGGACCAGAGGGACTCCGGGACCCGTACCAGGTGATTTCTTGAAGGCGCGCCTCGCGCTGAGAGGGCATGAGACGCAGCGACCCAGGCTACCAGCGGCGCTCCAGGTGGCCCAAACCGGTCCCCGGTCGCCGCCCGTGGGACCATGGAGGCTACGTGACGATCCGACCCGAGGCATAAGGCGCCTCAAGAGACAGGACCCTGCGTGCCCGCGACCCCTAACCATGTGCCCGAGCCGAGCCGTACCGCCCCGGCTCTGATCCGCAATTTCTGCATCATCGCGCACATCGACCACGGCAAGTCCACGCTCGCCGACCGGATGCTCCAGCTGACCGGTGTGGTCGAGCAGCGGCAGATGCGTGCTCAGTACCTCGACCGGATGGACATCGAGCGCGAGCGTGGCATCACGATCAAGTCCCAGGCCGTGCGCCTGCCCTGGGCTCCCACCCATGACCCGGGCAACACGCACATCCTCAACATGATCGACACCCCGGGGCACGTCGACTTCACCTACGAGGTCTCGCGGTCGCTCGCCGCCTGCGAGGGGACCATCCTCCTCGTCGACGCCGCCCAGGGCATCGAGGCCCAGACCCTCGCCAACCTGTACCTGGCGATGGAGAACGACCTCACCATCATCCCGGTGCTCAACAAGATCGACCTGCCGGCCGCGCAGCCGGAGAAGTTCGCCGAGGAGCTGGCGAACCTCGTCGGGTGCGAGCCGGACGACGTGCTCAAGGTGTCCGCGAAGACGGGGCTCGGGGTGGAGGCCCTGCTCGACAAGGTGGTCGCCGAGATCCCGGCGCCGGTCGGCGTCGCCGACGCCCCCGCGCGCGCCATGATCTTCGACTCCGTCTACGACTCCTACCGCGGTGTCGTGACGTATGTCCGAGTCGTGGACGGCCAGCTCAACAAGCGTGAGCGGATCCGGATGATGTCGACCGGTGCCACGCACGAGCTGCTGGAGATCGGCACCAACTCGCCGGAGATGCTGCCCGCCGACGGGCTCGGCGTCGGTGAGGTGGGCTACCTCATCACCGGTGTGAAGGACGTCCGGCAGTCCAAGGTGGGTGACACCATCACCCAGCAGCACAAGGGGGCCACGGAGGCGCTCGGCGGCTACAAGGACCCCAAGCCCATGGTCTTCTCCGGGCTGTATCCGCTGGACGGCTCCGACTACCCCGAGCTGCGCGAGGCCCTCGACAAGCTCCAGCTCAACGACGCGGCGCTGGTCTACGAGCCGGAGACCTCCGCCGCCCTCGGCTTCGGCTTCCGCGTCGGCTTCCTCGGCCTGCTCCACCTCGACGTGGTCCGTGAGCGACTGGAGCGCGAGTTCGGCCTCGACCTGATCGCCACCGCCCCCAACGTGGTCTACCGCGTAATCATGGAGGACGGCATGGAGCACACGGTCACCAACCCGAGCGAGTTCCCCGAGGGCAAGCTCGCGGAGGTCTACGAGCCGGTGGTCCGGGCGACGATCCTCGCCCCCACCGAGTTCATCGGCGCGATCATGGAGCTGTGCCAGACCCGGCGCGGCACCCTGCTCGGCATGGACTACCTCTCCGAGGACCGCGTCGAGATCCGCTACACGCTGCCGCTGGCCGAGATCGTCTTCGACTTCTTCGACCAGCTGAAGTCGAAGACGCGCGGCTACGCCTCGCTCGACTACGAGCCCACCGGCGAGCAGTCCAGCTCCCTGGTCAAGGTCGACATCCTGCTGCACGGCGACAAGGTGGACGCCTTCTCGGCGATCACGCACAAGGACCAGGCGTACGCCTACGGCGTGCGGCTCGTCGCCAAGCTCAAGGAGCTGATCCCGCGGCAGAACTTCGAGGTGCCGGTGCAGGCCGCCATCGGCTCCCGGGTGATCGCCCGCGAGACCATCCGCGCCATCCGCAAGGACGTCCTCGCCAAGTGCTACGGCGGTGACATCTCCCGTAAGCGCAAGCTGCTGGAGAAGCAGAAGGAAGGCAAGAAGCGGATGAAGATGGTGGGTTCCGTGGAGGTTCCGCAGGAGGCC
The DNA here is from genome assembly GCF_015712165.1 of Streptomyces spinoverrucosus. Classification (NCBI taxonomy): domain Bacteria; kingdom Bacillati; phylum Actinomycetota; class Actinomycetes; order Kitasatosporales; family Streptomycetaceae; genus Streptomyces; species Streptomyces spinoverrucosus. The sequence goes on from NZ_JADPZX010000001.1 coordinate 5,863,304, forward strand.
TTCATCGCCGTGCTGTCCAGCGATGACAGCGCGGGGCCGAGCAAGGGCAAGAAGTAACCGCGGGTTACGAGGAGTTACCTCGCAAATCGTGCGCAACAGGGGCCCGCCGTCCAGGACGGCGGGCCCCTGTTGCATGTGTGCGGCCGTTCTTCTGGAGGAAGTGACAAAGTCCGAAGGCTTACGTAGTGGCCGGTCGGCCTCTACCCTGATCCCTGCTCGATAGTTACTCGCGAGTTAAACAACGGCACGCGAGTGAAAACTGCCGCACTGAAGGCGCTAGACGCCCTGAGCCAGCCGCACCGTCGCGGGCCCCGGAGGATGTCGTGAGCGACACACAGACCTTGATCGAGAACCGTCCGCCGTCCGTCGCCGGCCTCTTCCTGGAGCGCGTTTCGGCCACCCCTGACGCCGAGGCCTACCGCTATCCGGTCCCGTCGGCCTCCGGGCAGGGCCCGGACGACTGGAAGTCGCTGAGCTGGGCGCAGGCCGCCGAGCGGGTGTACGCGATCGCGGCCGGGCTGATCGAGCTGGGGGTCCAGCCGGAGCAGCGGGTCGCGCTGGCCTCGGCCACCCGGATCGAGTGGATCCTCGCCGACCTCGGCATCATGTGCGCGGGCGCCGCCACCACCACGATCTATCCGCAGACCAACGCCGACGAGTCGGCGTACATCCTCGCCGACTCCGGCAGCCGCGTCCTGATCGCGGAGAACGCCGAGCAGCTGGCCAAGGCGCAGGAGAAGCGCGCCGAGCTGCCCGACCTCACGCATGTCGTGGTCATCGACGCGGAGGGCGTGGAGACCGGCGACTGGGTGCTCAGCCTCGCCGAGCTGGAGGCTCGGGGCGCGGCCCGGCTGGAGAAGGACCCCACCCTCGTCAAGGAGCGGGTCGGCGCGATCACCAAGGACCAGCTGGCCACCCTGATCTACACCTCCGGCACGACCGGCCGGCCCAAGGGTGTCCGGCTGCCGCACGACAACTGGTCGTACATGGCCAAGGCGATCGCCGCGACCGGGCTGCTCGGCCCGGACGACGTGCAGTACCTGTGGCTGCCGCTCGCGCACGTCTTCGGCAAGGTGCTGACCTCCGGGCACATCGAGGTCGGGCACATCACCGCCGTCGACGGGCGGGTCGACAAGATCATCGAGAATCTGCCGGTGGTGCAGCCGACGTACATGGCTGCCGTGCCGCGGATCTTCGAGAAGGTCTACAACGGCGTCGCCGCGAAGGCCCGTGCCGGTGGCCCCGCCAAGTACAAGATCTTCCAGTGGGCGGCGGGTGTCGCGCGCGAGTACGCCAAGGTCACGCAGGACAACTTCCGCCGCACCGGGACCGCTTCGGCGCCGTTCGGACTGGCCTCGAAGCACAAGGTGGCCGACGCGCTCGTGTACTCCAAGCTGCGGGAGGCCTTCGGCGGGCGGCTGCGAGCCTGCGTGTCCGGGTCGGTGGCGCTGGCGCCCGAGATCGGGTACTTCTTCGCCGGCGCCGGCATCCACATCCTGGAGGGCTACGGACTGACCGAGTCCTCGGCGGCGTCCTTCGTCAACCCCGGTGAGGCGTACCGGACCGGCACGGTCGGCAAGCCGCTGCCCGGCACCGAGGTGCGGATCGCGGAGGACGGCGAGATCCTGCTGCGCGGGCCCGGGATCATGGAGGGGTACCACGGGCTGCCCGAGAAGACCGCGGAGGTGCTGGAGCCGGACGGCTGGTTCCACACCGGGGACATCGGGGAGCTGTCGCCCGACGGGTATCTGCGGATCACCGACCGGAAGAAGGACCTGTTCAAGACCTCGGGCGGGAAGTACGTGGCGCCGACCGAGATCGAGGGGTCGTTCAAGTCGGTGTGCCCCTACGTGTCGAACATCCTGGTGCACGGGGCCGACCGGAACTTCTGCACCGCGCTCATCGCGCTCGACGAGGTGTCGATCATGCAGTGGGCGAAGGAGAACGGGCTGGAGGGGAAGTCCTACGCCGAGGTGGTGGCCGCGCCGGCGACCGTCGGGATGGTCGAGGGGTATGTGCAGCAGCTGAACGCCGGGCTCCAGCGGTGGCAGACGATCAAGAAGTTCCGGTTGCTGCCTCGGGACCTGGATGTGGAGCACGGGGAGATCACGCCGAGTCTGAAGCTGAAGCGGCCTGTGGTGGAGCGGGAGTATCAGCATCTGCTGGATGAGATGTATGCGGGGGCGCGCGAGGCGTAGCGGTGTCTGAGGGTTCGTGCGCGGCCGGCTCGTTGTGGTGGGCTGGTCGCGCAGTTCCCCGCGCCCCTGAGGTCAGTTCACGCGCCCTGTGTTTGTTAGGTGACCGATTCCGGTCGAATGTGGCCACTTTAGTGACTCCGTGCTTATGCGTGCGGGCGGTCTGTCACCCTGTCGGCATTGATCGAGGCGTAATCGTCTTCGTCCGAGCCGCTCGGGGAGCTGTAGATGGGGGCCGTTCCGGCGCAACGGGAGTCCGTATCCCTTGTCTCCGTGCGCCCCGGCGCACAGGTGCGCACGGCGCTCAACGGGAGTCCTCTCGCGCCGGGGGCGGCCCGTGGACTGTTGCGCGCGGCGTTCCAGGAGTGGGCGGGCAGCGGACTGCCGGGCGCCGAGCGGCTCACCGATCGGCTGGCCCATGACGCCATGGTCGTCCTGAGCGAGCTGGTCACCAACGCGGTCGTGCACGCCGGTACCGACGTCGAGCTGGTCTGCCGGCTGGAGGCGGAGACAGGTGCCGTCGTCGTGGAGGTCTGCGACCACCATCCCTCGCGGCCGCCCCGGGACGGGGAGAGCGACGCCGGGTTCGAGACACCGGAGTACGGACGCGGGCTGCGCCTGGTCGCCGCGCTCTCCGAGGCCTGGGGCGTGACCTATCGCCGGGGCGCCAAGACGGTGTGGGCGCGGGTGCCCGCCGAGGTGTGTCCGGACGCCGACGGCCACGACCCCGAGCGCACGGCCTTCTTCGGCGCCGAACTGCTCGCGCCCGAGCCTCCCCCACCCTCGACCGCGCTCGACCGGGGGCACGTCCACCGGGCCGAGCGCGACCGGGACTGGCTCGGCCGGGGCGCGCTGTCCTTCCTCGCCGAGGCCTCCGACCTGCTCGCCGGGCAGCTCGACGAGGACCTGGTCGCCGCGCTCACCGGCCAGCTGATCGTGCCCCGGCTGGCCGACTGGTGTGCCGTATGGCTGGAGGACGAGGCCCTGGGCGGCCGGGCCGGGTGGGGCGACGGCGGTGGGGCGGGCGGGGCGCGGCTGGCGCGGGTGTGGCACGCGAGCGAGGAGCGGATCGAGGAGCTGCGACGCTGCCTGGAGAAGGAGCCGCCGCGCGGCGAGGAGGGGGTGACGTCCTCGGGGCCGGTGCCCTATCCGTGGCCCGGGGACGAGTCGCTGGAGGTGGATCGCGCGGGCCCCGCGGCCGAGGGCGCAGGTGGCGGTACGGCCCTGTCGTACCGGCTCGTCGCCGGTGGGCGCCCGCTCGGCACGCTCGTCATCGGGCGGGCCGGGGTCGAGGGCTTCCCGGACGAGATCACCGGGCTCGTCGAGGACCTGAGCCGCCGGGTGGCGCTGGCCATCGGGGCGGCCCGGCAGTACGCCCGGCAGGCCACGATCAGCGCCGTGCTCCAGCGCGGCCTGCTGCCCGGGGCCGTCGCACAGATCCCCGGCGTGCGCAGCGCCCTCGTGTACGAGCCCTGCGACAAGGGCGGACCCAGCGGCGACTTCTACGACCTCTTCCCGGCCGGCGACGGGCGCTGGTGCTTCGCCGTCGGTGACGTCCAGGGCAAGGGCCCCGAGGCCGCCGTCGTCATCGGGCTGGCCCGCCCCTGGCTGCGGCTGCTCGCCCGCGAGGGCTACCGCGTCGCCGACGTCCTCGACCGCCTCAACCAGCTCCTCCTCGACGACGCCACGGAGGCCGCCGACGCGGCCGCCCGCGCCCTGGTCGGCCCCGTCGGCCCGGGAGACGGCCCGCAGACCCGCTTCCTCTCCCTCCTCTACGGCGAGCTCGCCCCCTTCGACGGCGGCGTCCGCTGCACCGTCGCCTCCGCCGGGCATCCGCTGCCGCTGCTCCTCGGACCCGACGGCGACGTGCGGACGGCCGCGCGGCCGCAGACCCTGCTCGGGGTCGTCGAGGACGAGACGTACACGAGTGAGAGCTTCGAGCTGCGGCCCGGTGACACCCTGCTGTGCGTCACGGACGGGGTGACCGAGCGGCGCAGCGGCTCACGCCAGTTCGACGACGGGGACGGACTGGCGGCGGCGCTGGCGGGGTGCGCGGGGATGAGCGCCGAGCTGATCGCCGAGCGGATCAGGCGGCTGGTGCACGAGTTCGGCGGGCGCCCGCCGGAGGACGATCTCGCGCTGCTGGTGCTGCAGGCCGAGTGACCCGCCGCGTACGGGACAATGGGGGACATGCCTTCCGTACTTCCCGACGGCGAGCCCGTCCCCCACGACGGCGCGCTGCCCCCGGCCGCGCTCGCCGGGGCGGCGGACCGACCCCTCGGGTTCTATCTGCACGTCCCGTACTGCGCGACCCGCTGCGGCTACTGCGACTTCAACACCTACACGGCGACCGAGCTGCGTGGCACCGGCGGGGTCCTCGCCTCGCGCGACAACTACGCCGACACGCTGATCGACGAGATCCGGCTGGCCCGCAAGGTGCTCGGCGACGATCCGCGTGAGGTCCGGACGGTCTTCGTCGGGGGCGGTACGCCGACGCTGCTGGCCGCGGGTGACCTCGTACGGATGCTGGGCGCGATCCGGGAGGAGTTCGGGCTGGCGGCGGACGCCGAGGTCACGACGGAGGCGAATCCCGAGTCGGTCGATCCGGCGTATCTCGCGGCCCTGCGCGAGGGTGGCTTCAACCGGGTGTCGTTCGGAATGCAGAGCGCGAAGCAGCACGTGCTGAAGGTCCTGGACCGCACCCACACTCCCGGCCGCCCCGAGGCGTGCGTCGCGGAGGCCCGGGCGGCGGGCTTCGAGCACGTGAACCTGGATCTGATCTACGGCACCCCGGGCGAGTCGGACGACGACTGGCGGGCGTCCCTGGACGCGGCGCTGGGGGCGGGGCCGGATCACATCAGCGCCTACGCCCTGATCGTCGAGGAGGGCACCCAGCTGGCCCGTCGTATCCGCCGGGGCGAGGTCCCGATGACGGACGACGACGTGCACGCCGACCGGTACCTGATCGCGGAGGAGCGGCTGTCCGGGGCCGGTTTCGAGTGGTACGAGGTGTCCAACTGGGCCACCTCGGAGGCGGCCCGCTGTCTGCACAACGAGCTGTACTGGCGCGGGGCCGACTGGTGGGGAGCGGGACCGGGCGCGCACAGCCACGTGGGGGGCGTGCGGTGGTGGAACGTCAAGCACCCTGGCGCGTACGCCGCTGCTTTGGCGGAGGGCCGCTCTCCGGGCGCCGGCCGCGAGCTGCTGTCCGGCGAGGACCGCCGGGTGGAGCGGATCCTGCTGGAGCTGCGGCTGCGGGAGGGGGTGCCGCTCGGGTTGCTGCGTGAGCAGGGGCTCGCGGCGGCGGTGCGTGCGCTGTCCGACGGGCTGCTGGAGGCCGGTCCGTACGAGCAGGGGCGCGCGGTGCTGACGCTGCGGGGCCGGCTGCTGGCGGATGCGGTGGTCAGGGACCTGGTGGACTGATCACTCCGGCGGGTGAATCGATGCGGAACGCCGGTTCGGTCCCTAACCTGATTCGTAGGCTGCCGCCAAAAGGACGCGGCGGATGCGGAGGCCACGGAGATGACCGCTGTGGACGAACGTGGATTGGCCAACTACCTCGACAAGTTCGAGCCTCCCGAGGGCGTCAAGGCTGAGCTCCTCCGGGGGGTAATCGTGATGATGGCCAGCCCAGATCTGGTGCACAACCTGATCGTGCTCCACACGCTGCGGCAGATGCCTATGGACCGCTGGTATCCCATCCAGACCCAGGACGTCGGCATCGCCGGCGAGGAGAGTATGCCCATCCCGGATCTGGTTGTCGCGGCGCCGGACGTACTGCCTGCCTCGGGCCGTCTCCTGCCGTCCCAGCTGGTCACAGCGGTGGTCGAAGTCGTTTCCAAGAGCAGCGTTCACCAGGACTATGTGGTCAAGCGCTCGATCTACGCGGCGGGCAAGATCCCCGTGTACCTCATCCTCGACCCGATCATGGCGCACTGCGTCCTGCTGACGAAGCCCGCGGGCCAGGGTGAGGACGCCGACTACCTCAGCCAGGAGATCATCAAATTCGGCGATCCCATCCCGTTGGAGGCTCTGGGACTCGAATTGGACACCAGCGAGTTCGGAACCTTCCCCGACGTCAGGCCCCACCGCTACCCGTAACGAAGTCGATCAGCTCCTCCACCCTCCCCAACAACTCCGGCTCCAGGTCCTTGTAAGACCCCACCCGGCCCAGAATCGCCTGCCACACCGCCCCGGTGTTCTCCGACGGCCACCCCAGCGCCCGGCACACCCCCGTCTTCCAGTCCTGACCGCGCGGCACCGACGGCCACCCCGCGATCCCCAGCGCCGACGGCTTCACCGCCTGCCAGATGTCGATGTACGGGTGCCCCACCACCAGCGCGTGCTCGCTCGTCACCGCCTCCGCGATGCGCCACTCCTTCGTGCCCGGCACCAGATGGTCCACCAGGACGCCCAGCCGCGCGTCCGGGCCCGGTGCGAAATCGGCCACGATCGACGGCAGGTCGTCCACGCCCTCCAGGTACTCCACCACCACGCCCTCGATGCGCAGGTCGTCGCCCCACACCTTCTCGACGAGCTCGGCGTCGTGCCGGCCCTCGACGTAGATGCGGCCGGCGCGGGCCACGCGCGCGCGTGCGCCGGGTACGGCGATCGAGCCGGAGGCGGTGCGGGCGGGGCGTACCGGAGCCGAAGCGGACGGCCGTACGAGGGTCACCACCTTGCCCTCCAGCAGAAAGCCGCGTGGCTCCAGCGGGAAGACCCGGTGCTTGCCGAAGCGGTCCTCCAGGGTCACCGTTCCCGCCTCGCAGCGGATCACCGCGCCGCAGAAACCGGTGCCGGGCTCCTCCACCACCAGACCGGCCTCCGCGGGGACCTCCGGGACGGGCTGGGGCTTCTTCCACGGCGGGGTCAGGTCGGCGGAGTACTGGCGCATTCGCATGACGATATGGACGGTGCCTTACGTCATCCGTGCGACACGCCGAAACGGGTGGCGAGGGCGTCGCGCTGGCGCCGTACGAACGCCGCGTCCACCACCGCACCGTGACCGGGCACGTACAGCGCGTCCTCGCCGCCGAAGTCCACCAACCGGTCCAGCGCGTCCGGCCAGTGCGACGGCACCGCGTCCGGGCCCGCCTGCGGTTCGCCGGACTCCTCGACCAGGTCGCCGCAGAAGACCACCTCCGGCTCCCCCGGCACGAGGACCGCGAGGTCGTACGCCGTGTGGCCCGGGCCCACGTTCGCCAGCAGGACCTGGCGGCCGGGGCCCAGGTCGAGGGTCCACTCGCCGCAGACATGGTGGCGGGGCGGGACCAGGGTGTCGGCCGCCTCCTGGGCCGCCGCCGCGTCGAGGCCGTGGTGGACGGCGTCCGCGCGGATCTCCTCACGGCCGCGCCGGCCACCGAGCACGGTGTCGATGCCGACCGCGCCGAAGACCTCCGCCCCGGCGAACGCGGCCGCGCCGAGGACGTGGTCGAAGTGGGGGTGGGTGAGCGCGAGATGGGTCACACGATGACCGGCGAGCGCCTCCGCCCGCGCCCGCAGCGCCGCCCCCTCCGCGAGGCTCGACCCCGCGTCGATCAGCAGCGCCGCGCCCTGCCCGATCACCAGCCCCACCGTGCAGTCCCAGCCGGGCAGCCGGCACCGCCCGACCCCGCGCGCGAGCCGCTCCCAGCCCACCTCTTCCCAAGTCACGTTCATACGGCGACGCTAGCCCTACGCTCCCGACCGCACGACCTCGCAGGACCGGCCTTGCCCGGGGCGTACCCGACGGCCGTACACTGGGCCGGTAAGGCTGGCACTCGCGGGCGTCGAGTGCCAGGGGGAGCGCCAAGGGGACGACGTACTGGAGGTGTGCGCGGATGCTCAGTGAACGAAGGCTGCAGGTACTGCGCGCGATCGTCCAGGACTACGTCGGTACCGAGGAGCCGGTCGGTTCCAAGGCGCTCACCGAGCGGCACAGCCTCGGCGTCTCCCCGGCCACCGTGCGCAACGACATGGCGGCCCTGGAGGACGAGGGGTACATCGCCCAGCCGCACACCAGCGCCGGGCGCATCCCGACGGACAAGGGCTACCGGCTGTTCGTCGACAAGCTGGCCGAGGTCAAGCCGCTGACCGCGCCGGAGCGCCGCGCGATCCAGAACTTCCTCGACGGCGCCGTCGACCTGGACGACGTGGTGACCCGGACCGTACGGCTGCTCGCGCAGCTCACGCGGCAGGTCGCCGTCGTGCAGTACCCCTCGCTGACCCGGTCCACCGTGCGGCACGTGGAACTGCTGTCGCTGGCACCCGCGCGCGTGATGCTGGTGCTGATCACGGACACCGGGCGGGTCGAGCAGCGGATGGTCGACTGCCCGGCGCCGTTCGGCGAGTCGTCGCTGGCGGATCTGCGGGCGCGGCTGAACAGCCGGGTCGCGGGCCGCCGCTTCACGGACGTGCCGCAGTTGGTGCAGGATCTGCCGGAGGCCTTCGAGGCCGAGGACCGCGGTACGGTCCAGACGGTGCTCTCCACCCTCCTGGAGACGCTCGTCGAAGAGACGGAGGAGCGGCTGGTGATCGGCGGTACGGCCAATCTCACCCGCTTCGGACATGACTTCCCCCTCACCATCCGGCCGGTGCTGGAGGCGCTGGAGGAGCAGGTGGTGCTTCTCAAGTTGCTTGGCGAGGCGAAGGATTCGGGCATGACCGTGCGCATCGGGCACGAGAACGCCCATGAGGGACTCAACTCCACGTCGGTGGTGTCGGTGGGCTACGGTTCGGGCGGCGAGGCGGTTGCCAAGCTCGGCGTGGTCGGACCGACCCGCATGGATTACCCGGGAACGATGGGAGCGGTACGCGCAGTGGCACGGTACGTCGGACAGATCCTGGCGGAGTCGTAAGTGGCCACGGACTACTACGCCGTTCTCGGCGTGCGTCGCGACGCGTCGCAGGAAGAGATCAAGAAGGCCTTCCGGCGGCTCGCGCGCGAGCTGCACCCGGACGTCAACCCCGATCCGAAGACCCAGGAGCGGTTCAAGGAGATCAACGCCGCTTACGAGGTGCTCTCGGACCCGCAGAAGAAGCAGGTCTACGACCTCGGCGGCGACCCGCTGTCGCAGGCCGGGGCCGGCGCCGGTGCGGGCGGCTTCGGCGCGGGTGGCTTCGGGAACTTCTCGGACATCATGGACGCGTTCTTCGGTACGGCGTCGCAGCGCGGGCCGCGCTCGCGCACGCGCCGGGGCCAGGACGCGATGATCCGGATCGAGGTCGAGCTCGACGAGGCGGCCTTCGGCACGACGAAGGACATCCAGGTCGACACGGCCATCGTCTGCTCGACCTGCAGCGGCGAGGGCGCGGCGCCGGGGACCTCGGCGCAGACGTGTGACATGTGCCGGGGCCGTGGTGAGGTCTCGCAGGTCACGCGGTCCTTCCTGGGCCAGGTCATGACCTCGCGGCCCTGCCCGCAGTGCCAGGGCTTCGGGACGGTCGTACCGAACCCGTGCCCGGAGTGCGCGGGCGACGGCCGGGTCCGGTCGCGGCGCACCCTGACGGTCAAGATCCCGGCCGGTGTCGACAACGGCACGCGCATCCAGCTCGCCGGTGAGGGCGAGGTCGGGCCCGGTGGCGGTCCGGCCGGTGACCTCTACGTCGAGATCCACGAGCTGCCGCACCCGACCTTCCAGCGGCGCGGCGACGACCTGCACTGCACGGTCACGATCCCGATGACGGCGGCGGCCCTCGGTACGAAGGTGCCGCTGGAGACCCTGGACGGCCTGGAGGAGGTCGACATCCGCCCGGGCACCCAGTCCGGCCAGTCGATCCCCCTGCACGGCCGGGGCGTCACACACCTGCGCGGCGGCGGCCGCGGCGACCTCATCGTGCACGTCGAGGTGCAGACGCCGACCAAGCTGGACGTGGAGCAGGAGCGCCTGCTGAGGGAACTGGCCAAGCTGCGCGGCGAGGAACGGCCTCAGGGGCAGTTCCAGCCGGGGCAGCAGGGGTTGTTCTCGCGGTTGAAGGACGCGTTCAACGGGCGCTAGCCCTTCACGGGACCTTGGGGTGCCTCAGGCATATGACCGGGGTCAGGCCGGATTCGGACTTGTTCGGAGGACGTGACAACATGCCGTCATGTCCTCCGCACTGACCGATCTCTTTCCGCTTCCGATCGTGCAGGCCCCCATGGCGGGCGGCGTCTCCGTGCCGCAGCTCGCCGCGGCCGTGGCCGAGGCCGGCGGGCTCGGATTCCTCGCGGCCGGTTACAAGACGGCCGACGGTATGTACCAGGAGATCAAGCAGTTGCGGGGGCTGACCGGCCGCCCCTTCGGCGTGAACCTGTTCATGCCGCAGCCCGACTACGCCGAGCCCGCCGCCGTCGACGTCTACGCCCACCAGCTGGCCGGCGAGGCCGCCTGGTACGAGACCGAGCTCGGCGACCCCGACAGCGGCCGCGACGACGGCTACGACGCCAAGCTCGCGGTGCTGCTCGACAACCCGGTGCCGGTGGTCTCGTTCCACTTCGGCGTCCCCTCCCGTGACGTCCTCGACGCCCTCCGCCGGGTCGGAACCCTCACCCTGGTCACCGCCACCACCCCCGACGAGGCCCGGGCCGTGGAGCGGGCGGGCGCGGACGGCGTGATCGTGCAGGGCGCCGAGGCCGGCGGCCACCAGGGCACTCACCAGGACATCCCCGAGAACGACCGCTCGGCCATTGGGCTGCTCTCGCTGCTGGGCCAGATCCGTGAGGCGGTCGGTCTGCCGCTCGTCGCCGCCGGCGGCATCATGCGCGGCAGCCAGATCGCCGCAGTCCTCGCGGCCGGCGCGAGCGCGGCGCAGCTCGGCACGGCGTTCCTCGCCACGCCCGAGTCCGGCGCCCACGCCGTCCACAAGCAGGCGCTGACCAACCCGCTCTTCGTCCGTACGGAACTGACCCGCGCCTTCTCCGGCCGCCCGGCCCGTGGCCTGGTCAACCGGTTCATGCGCGAGCACGGCCCGTACGCCCCCGCCGCCTACCCCGAGATCCACCACCTCACCTCCCCGGTCCGCAAGGCCGCCGCGAAGGCGGGTGACGCGCAGGGCATGGCGCTCTGGGCGGGGCAGGGGCACCGGATGGCGCGTGAGCTGCCCGCCGGGCAGCTGGTGGAGGTGCTGGCGGCCGAGCTGGACGCGGCCAGGACAGCGTTGTCCTCCGGGGGTGCCGGATGACCGCGCCGGTGTTCGTCGTCGAGCACTTCGACGCGGGCGACGGCGGGCGGTACGTCCTCGACGGGCCCGAGGGGCGGCACGCGGTGTCCGTGAAGCGGCTGCGGCCGGGGGAGGACGTGGTCCTCACCGACGGGGCCGGGCGCTGGGCGGAGTGCGTGGTCGTGGACACCGAGGGCAAGGACCGGCTGATCGTCCACATGGACTCGGTGACCGAGGAGCCGGTGCGACAGCCGCGCGTCACGGTCGTCCAGGCGCTGCCCAAGGGTGACCGGGGCGAGGTGGCCGTGGAGACCATGACCGAGGTCGGGGTCGACGCGATCGTGCCGTGGGCGGCGGCCCGCTGCATCACGCAGTGGAAGGGCGAACGCGGCACCAAGGCCCTTGCCAAGTGGCGGGCCACCGCCCGCGAGGCCGGCAAGCAGTCCCGGCGCGTGCGCTTCCCCGAGGTCGCGGACGCGGCGACGAGCAAGCAGGTCGCCGCGCTGCTCGCCGGGGCCGACTTCGCCGCCGTACTGCACGAGAGCGGCGACGAGCCGCTGGCGACCGCCGAACTCCCCACCGAGGGCGAGATCATGCTGGTCGTCGGCCCCGAAGGCGGCGTCTCCCCGGAGGAACTGACCCTGTTCACGAACGCCGGCGCCCGCGCCTACCGCCTCGGCCCCACCGTGCTGCGCACGTCCACGGCCGGCACGGCGGCGGCAGCACTCCTGCTGGGCCGCACCGGCCGCTGGTCCTGATCCCACGCGGAAGGACGCCCGCACGGCCCGTCCCCGCACGGCCCGTCCCCCTGCCGCCCCTCATGCGCACCACCAACGCTAGGACGCAGGGCACCTCTTCGGTGCGGGGTTTTTGGTGGGGAGGAGTTGGACGTCCTCGCGGCGGACCGCGAAGGACTCCGCCGGGGACTTGCCGTCGCGCGACGGGTCCCAGAGCCAGATCCAGTCGGTGGTGGAGCCGAAGGAGAGGACCGGGTGGGCCGTGGGGAGGGGGCCGTTCTCGACGGGGACGGGCTTGGTGGGGTCCACGGGGCGGACGCAGACCAGGTGGCCGTGCAGGCCGAAGTAGTCGGGTGGACTCGTGCCCAGGGTCGCCGTCCGGACCGCCGCCCGGTCCGCCGCGCCGGTCGCGCGGTCGGCGCCCAGGGCGACGGCCGTCAGGGCGTAGGTCACCGCCAGCAGGGTCGCGATGACGACGGCGAAGAGGCGGTAGCTGCCGTCGCGGCCCAGGTGGAAATGACGCAGCCAGCCCAGGATCGCCACGGAGAACAGCACGCTGCCCAGTGCCAGCCCCATCGGCTCGGCGGCGGCCAGGTACCTGCCGAGCGCCGGCGTGGGCACGGTGGCCGCGCGGATGCCGAAGCGGTCGAGGTAGGCGTCGTGCATCTGGCCGCCCAGCCGGCCGACCACCGACCACACCACCGGCACCGACAGCGGCACCAGCCACGCCGCGTGCCGGGTGAAGAACGTCCGGCGCACCGCGAGGACCACCCCGGTACCGGCGAACGCGGCCGCCCCCAGCACCAGCACCCCCGCCCACAGATCGCCCGGCGTGACGTCCTGCCCGACCAGCGCCCCGAACCCGGCCAGCGCGCTGGTCCCCGCCACGCCCGCCGCCCACTGTGCGGGCCTGCCCCGGTCCCGCGTCTCCTTGGCCATCCGGCCCAGCGGCAGCGCGCCCGCCGTGCTCAGCAGCGCCGGCAGCAGCTTCCACGCGCCCTCGGCCCGCACGACGTACATCCCGCAGACGATCGCGAGCACCAGGCCCGCCGAGCCCGCCGTCAGCCAGGCCAGCCGCACCCGCCGCGCCTCCGGCGTCTCGTCGCGCGGCGGGTTCGCGTCCGAGTGGCCGGGGACGCGCAGGCCGTGCCGGTCGGGGCTGAATTCCCGGCCACCCAGCGGGCGGGCCGCGAACTCCGCCTCCGCCGCCTCCCGCGAGTCCGGTCCCGCCGCCACCGTCACCGCCCGCTGCTCGTCCAGGCCGCCCAGCCAGGTCCACATCCGACCCACCCGGCCACCGGTGGTGGGGGCGCGGTGCATCTGGTACGTCGTCCTGGGCGGGCGTTCGTGCTCCACCAGCGCCGCGTCCCGCACCCACGCGCCCAACTCGGCCTGCTGGAGCAGCCGTTCGACCTCCGCCACCGCCGTGCGCACCGCCCCGAACCGCGCCCCGTGCAGCCGCACCTCCACGGCCAGCGCGGCCCGCCGCGCCTCCCCGGCCCGCGCCCGCTCCTCGGCCTCGGCGGGCCGCACGGACCAGCCCCGCTCCTCGAACAGGCCCGTGGCGTAGGCGACTTCGTCGGGATGGTCGACCACGTCGACGAGCATCCGCACCCGGCGGCGGCGCGGCGGGACCGGGGGCGCGGTGGCCGGGTCGGTCACCGGCCCGGCCTCGTCGGCGCCGCCGTCGGGTACGCGCGGGGCCGGCAGCGGGAGGTTCCTGCGGACGCGGACACGGGGTGGCAACGTTCCTCCGGAGAACGGCGGTTGGGTGACGTGTGAGGGTACCGAGTGGCCGTATGCGCCCTACCGCGACGGCCGGGACAGTGGCAGGCTGCCGTCCATGGGGGCATTGCGGTGGATTTGGGGCCGTCCTCGCCGGCAGCGGACGGCCGGTGTGGCGGCGGTCCTGGTCGCCTGCCTGGGCGGGCTGGTCGCCTGCGAGCCGGGGGCGATGAGCTCCGTGACCGTCGCCTACACGACCGACGAGCTGGTGACCCGGGAGCTGGAGCGGCAGAAGGCCGAGGTGCAGTGGCTCAGCTGCACCGCCGACTTCGGCGAGCGGAGCGGGTCGACACCGTCCGCGAGCGTGAACACCGTCGCGGACGTCGACTGCGAGGGGCAGACCACCGACGGCCAGGACATCACCGTCACCGGCAAGGTGACCCGCGCGGTCGACGGCGCCTGCGTGCGCGGCGACCTCACCGCCGAGATCGACGGCAAGGAGTGGTTCCGGGTCAGCGGACTCGGCGACTGCGACGCCACCTCCGCCCCGCCCGTCAACAACCCGCCCGGCGGCGGCCCCACCACGACAGTGACCGTCACCAAGACCGTCTACTGCCGGAGCGCCCCCACGTGCTGGCCAGAAGGTAAGTAGCAGGTGTGGCAGGTGATCCAAACCCCTGTGCTCGGGAGCCCGGCCTGCGTAGGGTGACCTGGTGACACAGTCCGCAGTGCCCGCGTATCTCCGGTTTCCGCACGTCCAGGGCGAGTTGGTGGCCTTCACCGCCGAGGACGACGTCTGGCTCGCGCCCCTCGACGGCGGGCGCGCCTGGCGGGTCAGCGCCGACAACGTGCCGGTGACCCAGCCGCGCATCTCGCCCGACGGCACCACCGTCGCCTGGACCTCCACCCGCGACGGCGCACCCGAGGTGCACATCGCGCCCGTCGACGGCGGTCCCGCCAAACGCCTGACGTACTGGGGCAGTTGGGTCACCCGCGTGCGCGGCTGGACCCCCGACGGACAGGTCCTCGCTCTCACCACCCACGGCCAGGCCACCCTCCGCCGCACCTGGGCGCACGCCGTCCCCCTCGACGGCGGACCGCCGACCAGGCTGCCGTACGGCCCCGTCGGCGGCATCGCGTACGGCCCGCACACCGTGCTGCTGTCCGCGCCGATGGGCCGCGAGGCCGCCTCCTGGAAGCGGTACCGGGGCGGTACGGCGGGCAAGCTGTGGATCGACCGCGACGGGAACGGCGAGTTCGTGCGGCTGCACGAGGAGCTCGACGGGAACATCGAGTACCCGACCTGGGTCGGCGACCGGATCGCCTTCCTGTCCGACCACGAGGGCACCGGCGCGCTGTACTCCTCCCACGCCGACGGCTCCGACCTGCGCCGGCACACCCCGATCGACGGTTTCTACGCCCGGCACGCGGCGAGCGACGGCACCCGCGTCGTGTACTCCTCCGTCGGCGAACTGTGGCTGCTGGACGACCTCGACGGGGCGGAGCCGCGCCGCCTCGACATCCGGCTCGGCGGGCAGCGCACCGACCGGCAGCCGTACCCGGTGAACGCCGCCCGCTGGTTCGGGTCGGCGTCCCCCGACCACACCGCGCGCGGCAGCGCGGTCGCCGTACGCGGCGGCGTGCACTGGGTCACCCACCGCTCCGGCCCCGCCCGCGCGCTCGCCGCCGAACCCGGCGTCCGGGCCCGGCTGCCCCGCACCTTCCGCGCCGAAGGCGAGGAGTGGGTGGTGTGGGTGACGGACGCCGAGGGCGAGGACGCCCTGGAGTTCGCGCCCGCCACCGGCCTGACACCCGGCTCGATCCCGCGCCGGCTGGCCGCCGGCCGCCTCGGCCGGGTCCTCGGGCTCGCCATGGCCCCCGACGGCAGCCGGGCCGCCGTCGCCTCGCACGACGGACGGCTGCTGCTCGTCGAGCGGGAGACCGGCGAGGTGCGTGAGGTCGACCGCAGTGAGAACGGCGACGTGCGCGGGCTGGTCTTCTCGCCCGACTCCGCCTGGCTCGCCTGGTCCCACCCCGGGCCGCGCCCGCTGTGCCAGCTGAAGCTCGCCAACACCACCGACCTGTCGGTCACCGAGGCGACCCCGCTGCGCTTCCAGGACTACGCCCCCGCCTTCACCGCCGACGGCAAGCACCTGGCGTTCCTGTCCAACCGCTCCTTCGACCCGGTCTACGACGAGCACGTCTTCGACCTGGCCTTCGTCGTCGGCGACCGCCCGCACCTCATCACCCTCGCCGCGACCACGCCGTCCCCGTTCGGCCCGCAGCGGCACGGCCGTCCCTTCGAGACGCCGGACAAGGACGAGACGCCCGACAGCGAGGGCACGCCGACCACGCGCATCGACCTCGAAGGGCTCGCCGACCGGATCGTGCCGTTCCCGGTGGAGGCCGGGCGCTACTCCAACCTGCGTGCCGCGAAGGACGGCGTGCTGTGGCTGCGGCACCCGGTGGAGGGCGTCCTCGGCTCCTCCCGGGCCACCCCGGACGACCCCGACCCCAAGACCGAGCTGGAGCGCTACGACCTCGCCCAGCAGCGCCTGGAGCACCTCGCGGCCGACGCCGACCACTTCGAGGTCAGCGGCGACGGGAAGCGGGTGCTGCTCTGGACGAGCGACCGCCTGAAGGTCGTACCGAGCGACCGCCGAGCCTCGAACGACGACGACAGCGACACGAACGTCACCGTCGACCTCACCCGCGTCCGCCAGACGGTCGACCCGGCGGCCGAGTGGCGGCAGATGTACGACGAGACCGGGCGCATCATGCGCGACCACTTCTGGCGGCCCGACATGAACGGCGTCGACTGGGACGGCGTCCTCGACCGCTACCGGCCCGTCCTGGAGCGGGTCGCCACCCACGACGACCTGGTGGACCTCCTGTGGGAGGTGCAGGGCGAACTGGGCACCTCGCACGCCTACGTCATCCCGCGCGGCGGACACGGAGGCGGTGCCCAACAGGGCCTGCTCGGCGCCGACATCTCCCGGCACCCGGACGGCAGCTGGCGCATCGACCGCATCCTGCCCTCGGAGACCTCCGACCCGGACGCCCGCTCACCCCTCGCCGCCCCCGGCGTCGCGGTGCGTCCCGGGGACGCGATCGTGGCGGTGGCCGGGCGGGCGGTGGACCCGGTGACCGGCCCGGGACCGCTGCTCGTCGGTACGGCGGACAAGGCCGTCGAGCTGACCATCTCGCCGTCGGGCGGTGGCGATGTGCGGCACGCGGTCGTCGTCCCGATCGCCGACGAGGAACCGCTGCGCTACCACGCGTGGGTCGCGGACCGACGGGCGTACGTGCACGAGCGGTCCGGCGGGCGACTCGGCTACCTCCACGTCCCCGACATGCAGGCGCCGGGCTGGGCGCAGATCCACCGGGACCTGCGGGTGGAGGTGGGCCGGGAGGGGCTCGTCGTCGACGTCCGGGAGAACCGGGGCGGGCACACCTCCCAGCTGGTGGTGGAGAAGCTGGCCCGGCGGATCGTCGGCTGGGCGGTTCCGCGCGGGATGCGGCCGTACAGCTACCCGCAGGACGCGCCGCGCGGGCCGGTCGTCGCCGTCGCCAACGAGTTCTCCGGCTCGGACGGCGACATCGTCAACGCTGCGATCAAGGCGCTCGGGCTCGGCCCGGTGGTCGGGGTGCGGACGTGGGGCGGCGTGATCGGCATCGACAGCCGCTACCGGCTGATCGACGGCACACTGATCACCCAGCCCAAGTACGCCTTCTGGCTGGAGGGCTACGGCTGGGGCGTCGAGAACCACGGCGTGGACCCGGACGTGGAGGTCGTACAGCGTCCGCAGGACTACACGGCGGGCCGGGACGTACAGCTCGACGAGGCGATAAGGCTCGCGCTGGAGGCACTGGACTCCGGTCCCGCGAAAGCACCGCCCAGCTTGCCGACGTAAAGGGGCGCGGGGCTGTGTCGATATGCGGCTCCGCCGCGTGGGCGCGACCAGCCCCCGACGGCCCGCACCCGGCGACGATACGATGCCCCCACACCCGATCACCCGTTCAACCCCCGGAGGGACCATGGCAGGGGAGCCGCAGGACGACTGCCTGTTCTGCAAGATCGTCGCGGGCCAGATCCCGGCGACGATCGTCCGCGAGACGGATACGACCGTCGCCTTCCGGGACATCAACCCCCAGGCACCCACCCACGTCCTGGTCATCCCCAAGGTGCACTACCCCGACCCCGCCGCGCTCGCCGCAGCCGTGCCTCAGATCGCCGCGGACGTGCTGCGCGAGACCCAGGCGGTCGCCGACGAGGACAAGCTGGAGAGCTACCGCGTCGTCTTCAACAAGGGCCCCGGCGCCGGCCAGACCGTCTGGCACACGCACGCCCACGTCCTGGGCGGCCGCGGCCTGGAATGGCCGCCCGGGTAAGTCGCCGTGTCCGTACGTGAATTGGTGGTCCTAGGCACCGCCAGCCAGGTCCCGACCCGGCACCGCAACCACAACGGCTACCTGCTGCGCTGGGACGGCCAGGGCATCCTGTTCGACCCCGGCGAGGGCACCCAGCGCCAGATGCTGCGCGCCGGGGTCGCCGCCCACGACATCGACCGGATCTGCGTCACGCACTTCCACGGGGACCACTCGCTGGGCCTGGCCGGAGTCATCCAGCGCATCAACCTCGACCAGGTGCCCCACCCGATCACCGCGCACTACCCCCGCTCCGGGCAGCGCTTCTTCAACCGACTCCGGTACGCCACCGCCTACCGCGAGACCGTGCAGCTCGTCGAGGCGCCGGTGGACCGCGACGGGGAGCTCGCCTCGTCGCAGGCATACACGCTTCAGGCCCACAAGCTCTCCCACCCCGTCGAGTCCTACGGCTATCGCCTCGTCGAGCCCGACGGGCGTCGCATGCTGCCCGAGCGGCTCGCCGCGCACGGCGTCAAGGGGCCCGACGTGGGCCGGATCCAGCGCGAGGGCGCGCTCGGCGGGGTGACCCTCGAAGAGGTCAGCGAGGTGCGGCGCGGGCAGCGGTTCGCGTTCGTGATGGACACCCGGTTGTGCGACGGCGTGTACGCGCTCGCCGAGGGCTGCGACATGCTCGTCATCGAGTCGACGTTCCTCGACGAGGACGAGGAACTCGCCGTGGAACACGGCCACCTGACGGCCGGTCAGGCCGCACGGGTGGCCCGGGAGAGCGGCGTACGGCATCTCGTGCTCACCCACTTCAGCCAGCGCTACTCGGAGCCGGACGGTTTCGAGCGGCAGGCGCGGGCCGCCGGGTTCGAGGGGGAGCTGAGCGTGGCGCACGACCTACTGAGAGTGCCGCTTCCGAAGCGTCGGTGAAACGCCCGTACGATGATCTGATGCCCCTCCCGAAAGCCGAACTGCACCTGCACATCGAAGGCACCCTGGAGCCGGAGCTCGCTTTCGAGCTCGCCGCACGCAACGGCGTGCGGCTGCCCTACGCGGACACCGACGAGCTGCGCAAGGCGTACCAGTTCGAGGACCTTCAGTCCTTCCTGAACCTGTACTACGAGCTCATGGCCGTGCTGCGCACCGAGCAGGACTTCGCGGACCTCGCGAACGCCTACCTCGCCCGGGCCGCCGCGCAGGGCGTGCGGCACGCGGAGATCTTCTTCGACCCGCAGGCGCACATCGCCCGCGGGGTCGGCATGGGCACGGTGGTCGAGGGCCTGTGGCGGGCGCTGGAGCACAGCGAGCGCGCGCACGGGATCTCCACCCAGCTGATCATGTGCTTCCTGCGGGACGAGTCCGCCGAGTCGGCGATGGCGACGCTGGACGCGGCGAAGCCGTATCTGGACCGGATCACCGGGGTCGGGCTGGACTCCGCCGAGGTCGGGCATCCGCCGGTGAAGTTCCGTGAGGTGTACGAGGCCGCCGCCGCCCTCGGGCTGCGGCGGGTGGCGCATGCCGGGGAGGAGGGGCCGCCGGAGTACGTCACCGAGGCCCTCGACGTGCTCGGCGTCGAGCGCGTCGACCACGGGCTGCGCTGCATGGAGGATCCGGCGCTGGTGGAGCGGCTGGTGCGGGAGCGGATCCCGCTGACGCTGTGCCCGCTGTCCAACGTCCGGCTGCGTGCCGTCGACGTCCTCGCAGGCCATCCGCTGCCCGCGATGCTCGACGCGGGGCTGCTGTGCACGGTCAACTCCGACGACCCGGCGTACTTCGGCGGGTACGTGGGTGACAACTTCGACGCGGTGCGCTCGGCGCTGGGACTGACCGAGGACGCGTTGAGGGAGCTTGCCCGCAACTCCTTCGTCGCGTCGTTCCTGGAGCACGACGAGGAGCGGCGGGCGCGGTATCTCGCGGAGGTGGAGGCGTACGAGTTCTAAGTGCTCGTGGGGCGCTTACGCGGCCGTCGCCTTGTCGTAGGCAGGTGTCTCCACCGGGATCTCCACCATCGGAAGCGAGCGTCTGCCCGCGCCGAGTGCCACCGCCGTCATCGGCACGGCGATCACCAGCAGCCCGACGGCCAGCACCACGCCCATCGCCGGGAAACCGGCCCGCGCCGACAGCAGGCTGCCGGTCAGCGGGCCCGCCGCCGTGCCCAGCGAGGACGCGGAACCGACGAGTACCGCCCATCGGCCGCGCGGGTCGAGGGAGGCGGCGAGGCCGATGACGTACGACAGGACGATCGGGTAGAGCAGATTCCACGCGATCTCGCCGGTCGCGAAGGTCGTCAGGTCGGTCGCGGAGGCGCTCAGCGCGATGCACGCGGCGATGAGCACCGTGCCCGCCCCGACGGGTAGGGCCCGGCCGAGCCGTGGGCCCAGCGCGCCCGCCCCGACGACCCCCAGCAGCCCCGCCCCGAGCGCCACCGCGAAGACCACGCCGACCGTGGCCTCGGACAAGTGGGCCTGGGTGAGGCCGATGCGGCCGCTGACGCCCCAGAGCGAGTTCTGGGCGAGGGACCAGCACAGCAGGGTGGCGGCCAGGATCAGGCCTGCGCGGGGGTGGGGGAGAGGGCTGGACTCCCGGCGGACGTGGCGGGCGGCCGTACGGACCGGGAGACGGGCGGTCAGCGGCCAGACGGCGAGCGCGGTGAGGGCGATCGCGGCCAGCGGGATGCCGTGGCCGGGGCCGAGGTGCGGGATCGTCAGATAGAGCGCCCCGGCGAGGGCGGAGACGCCGAGCAGGCCGACCGTGGTGACGCGGTGCGGGTCGCGCTGTGCGGCGATCCCGGTGGCGGCGACCGCCGTGGCCGTACCGGATCCGAACCCGCCGACCATCGCGCCGGCGACGACCGCGGGGACGGTGGTGGTGAGGGTGGCGCCGCCGTAACCGAGCACGGCGAGGGCGAGGCCGACGCGGGCCAGGGTGCGCGGGCCGACCCGGTCGACGCGGGACGCCAGCAGGAACCCGGCCGCCGCCGAACTCAGCAGCAGCGCACTGCCGATGGCGCCCGCCTGGGTGGCGGAGACAGGAAGTCCGGAGTCCAGCCTGCCGACGACGGTCGGGAGGAGGTACGGGGCGAGGTACCCGGCCGTGAAAAGGGCGACGAGGGGCCAGGGGATGGTGCGGGGGGCGAACACGGGCGTTCCCAGGGCATGCGAAAGGACGGCACAGAAAAGGGGGATTGGGCGACGACCGTCGACGGACAGGAACGCGCGGGCAATTTGTATCAAGCGGGGGGAGGGCGACGGGAGGCCGGGATGGGTGATCTGGGTCACCTTCTGTTTGGGGTCGGCCAAGCCGGGTAAATGAGCGCCTTCCACTCGCCTTCCGGCCGGCTAACGCCAGTGCGCGGCCCCGCCGGTCGCCGGCGCCGTCGCCTCGATCTTCGCCCTGATCTCCCGCATCACCGCGACGATCCGCTCCTCCCGGCCCGGCGTCAGCCGGGCCACCGGCACCGAGCAGCTGATCGCGTCCTGGGCCGGGTCGTCGTAGCGCAGCGCCAAGCCGAAGCCGACGATGCCGAGCACGCCCTCCTCGCGGTCCACCGAGTAGCCGCGCGACCGGACCTCGGCGAGGTCGGCGGCGAGGGACGCACGGGTGGTGTGGGTGTGGGGGGTGAGCGCCTCGTACGGGCCGTCGGGCAGGTCGGTGTCGGGGCGTTCGGCGAGCAACGCCTTGCCCAGGGCGCCCACATGGGCGGGCAGCCTGCGCCCGACCCGGCTGATGGTCCGCAGGTACTCGTGCGACTCACGGGTCGCCAGATACGCCACGTCCCGGCCGTCCAGCCGACCCATATGGATGGTCTCGCCGAGCGCCTCCGACGCCTCGTCGAGGTAGGGGCGTACGACGCGGACGCGTGGGTCGGAGTCGAGGTAGCTGGTGCCGGTGAGCAGGGCACGGATGCCGATGCCGTACAGGGAGCCGGTGACGTCGGTACGGACCCAGCCGCGGGCGGCGAGGGTCTGCAGCAGCGCGTACATCGAACTGCGGGGCACGCCGAGCTCGTCCGCCAGCTCCTGAAGCCGCGCCGGACGGTCGCCGCGCGCGGCCAGCAGCTCCAGCAACTCGACCGTACGCGCCGCCGATTTCACCTCGCGGACGCCGCCTGTCTCCGACATGTCCT
This sequence comes from Streptomyces spinoverrucosus, assembly GCF_015712165.1. Classification (NCBI taxonomy): domain Bacteria; kingdom Bacillati; phylum Actinomycetota; class Actinomycetes; order Kitasatosporales; family Streptomycetaceae; genus Streptomyces; species Streptomyces spinoverrucosus. The sequence continues at coordinate 5,885,578 of NZ_JADPZX010000001.1, forward strand.
GATCGTAAGCAGGGGCGCCGCCCTGCGATGCGTCGCGGTGTGCGCGAACCATTGACGGCCGCCGTTCGCCTATCTAATCTCCGTCTTCATACGTGGATGGCGTCTACATAGGGAGATGATGGGCGTGGGTCTCGACACCGGCGTGGCGGCGCGGCTGCGGGAGGGGATGGCGGGCGGCGTGCTGTCCTTCCCGCTCACCGTCTTCCACGACGACGGCTCCCTCGACCTCGACGGCTTCCGCGCGTATCTCGCCGCGCAGCTCGCCACCGGGCCCGGCGCGGTCTTCCCCGCCTGCGGCACCGGCGAGTTCTTCTCGCTGGACGAGGACGAGTACCGGCAGGTCGTCACGGCCACTGTGCACGAGGCGGCGGGACGCGTGCCGGTCGTGGCCGGGGTCGGCTACGGCTGGGCGCAGGCCGTACGGTTCGCCCGGATCGCCGAGGACGCCGGCGCCGACGCGCTGCTCGTGCTGCCGCACTATCTCGTCGCCGTACCGCAGGACGGCCTGGTCGCCCAGCTGGAGCAGCTCGCCGCCCGCACCCCGCTGCCGCTCATCGCCTACCAGCGCGGCCAGGTCGCCTACGGCACCGAGGCGTTCCGCCGGATCGCGCGGATCCCCGGCGTCATCGGCCTCAAGGACGGGCACAGCGACCTCGACCGGCTCCAGCGCCTCACCCTCGCCTCCCCCGAGGACTTCCTGTTCTTCAACGGGGCCGCCACCGCCGAGATCCAGGCCCGCGCCTACGCCGCCGTCGGCGTCCCCGCCTACTCCTCCGCCGTGCACGCCTTCGCCCCCGAGATCGCGAACGCCTTCTTCACCGCCCTGCGCGACGGCGACGAGGGGGTGGTGGAGAAGCTGCTGCGGGACTTCTACGTGCCGTTCGTCGAACTGCGCGACCGGACGCCCGGATACGCCGTGTCGCTGGTCAAGGCGGCGGCCCGGCTGCGTGGCCGGCCGGTCGGCCCGGTCCGCGCCCCGCTCACCGAACCCTCGTCGGCCGACCTCGCCGACCTCAGGACCCTGCTCGCCACCGGACTCGACCTCGTAGGAGCCGCCCTGTGAACCTCACGATCGCGAGCGTCCACCTGACCCCGATCCTGGTCGCCGACCCGCCGCTGCTGAACACGCAGGGCGTCCACCAGCCGTACACGCCCCGGCTGATCGTGGAGGTGGTGACGGCGGACGGCGTGACCGGCGTCGGGGAGACGTACGGGGACGCCAAGTACCTGGAGCTGGCACGGCCCTTCGCGGAGAAACTGAAGGGACGGCAAGTCAGCGATCTCAACGGGCTGTTCGTCCTCGCCGACGAGGTGGCCGTGGACGCCTCACGGGTCTCCGAGGCCGTGGACGTCGGCGGGTTGCGCGGCGTGCAGACCGCGGACAAGCTGCGGCTGTCCGTCGTCTCCGGCTTCGAGGTGGCCTGTCTGGACGCGCTGGGCAAGGCGCTCGGGCTGCCCGTGCACGCGCTGCTCGGGGGCAAGGTGCGGGACGCGGTCGAGTACAGCGCGTATCTCTTCTACAAGTGGGCCGAGCATCCGGAAGGCGTGGCCGCCGAGCAGGACGACTGGGGTGCCGCCCTCGACCCGGCCGGAGTCGTGGAGCAGGCGCGGAAGTTCAAGGAGCGGTACGGGTTCTCGTCCTTCAAGCTCAAGGGCGGGGTGTTCCCGCCCGACGAGGAGATCGCGGCCGTACGGGCGCTCGCGGAGGCCTTTCCCGGACATCCGCTGCGGCTCGACCCCAACGGTGCCTGGTCCGTGGAGACGTCGGTCAAGGTGGCCGAGGAACTCCGTGACGTCCTGGAGTACCTGGAGGACCCGGCGCTCGGCACGCCCGCCATGGCCGAGGTCGCCGCGCGGACCGGCGTACCGCTCGCCACCAACATGTGCGTGACGACGTTCGCCGAGATCAAGGAGGCGTTCACGCGGGGCGCCGTCCAGGTGGTCCTGTCCGACCACCACTACTGGGGCGGACTGCGCAACACCCAGCAACTCGCCGCCGTCTGCCGCACCTTCGGCGTCGGGGTGTCCATGCACTCCAACACCCACCTGGGGATCTCGCTGGCCGCCATGACCCACGTGGCGTCCACCGTCCCCGACCTCCATCACGCCTGCGACTCCCACTACCCCTGGCAGTCCGAGGACGTGCTCACCGAGCGGCTGGTCTTCGAGAACGGGTCCGTGCGGGTCCCGGACGCCCCCGGCCTGGGCGTCGAACTCGACCGCGACCGGCTCGCCCTGCTGCACCGGCGCTGGCTGGACGACGACGGCACACTGCGCGACCGCGACGACGCGGCCGCGATGCGGATCGCCGATCCGGAGTGGGTCACTCCGGCGATGCCCCGCTGGTAACACCCTCGACCGCCGGTAACTCCCCTTCCCCTGCCCACGATCGGAGCCGCTCGTGTCCGCAGCAGTACCCGAAGCCCCTGGAGTGCACCCGCCCGCCGTCCAGTCCGCCATCCGCAAGATCTTCCGCCGCGTGGTCCCGCTCTTCTTCGTGATGTTCGTCGCGAACTACATGGACCGCGTCAACCTCGGCTTCGCCCAGGACGAACTCCGCGCCGACGTCGGGCTGTCGGCCGCCGCGTTCGGCCTCGGCGCCGGGATCTTCTTCATCGCCTACGCCCTCTTCGAAGTCCCCTCCAACATGCTGATGGAGCGCTACGGCGCCAAGGTCTGGCTCACCCGGATCATGATCAGCTGGGGTGTCGTGGCGACCGCGATGGCGTTCGTCAACAGCGTGGAGATGTTCTACGCACTGCGCTTTCTGCTCGGCGTGGCGGAGGCGGGCTTCTTCCCGGCCGTCATCTACTACTTCTCCCGCTGGCTGCCCGACTCCCACCGCGGCCGCGCCACGTCCATCTTTCTGATGGGGTCCGGCACGGCGACGGTCATCGTCGGCCCGGTCTCCGGCGCGCTGATGGAGATGCACGGCATCTGGGGGCACGCCGGCTGGCAGTGGATGTTCTTCATCGAGGGCATCTTCTCCGTCGTCCTGGGCTTCGTCGTCTACCGGTTCCTCGACTCCGGCATCGAGACGGCGAGTTGGCTGACGCAGGAGGAGAAGTCCGGCCTCGTCGCCGTCATCGACGCGGAGCAGGAGGCACGGGCCACCGGGGGTGCGCACATCTCCCGCTGGAGGCTGCTCGCCGATCCCCAGATGCTGCTCTTCCTGTGGATCTACTTCGCTATCAACGTGGCGTTGTACGCGGTGACCTTCTGGCTGCCGTCGATCGTGGCCGACATCGGCGGACTGAGCGACTTCCAGGTGGGGCTGCTGACGTCGGTGCCGTGGCTGTGCGCGATCGTCGCCGTGTACGTCAGCGGGCGGATCTCCGACCGGATCGGCAAGCGGCGGCCGATCCTGATGACGCTGCTGGTGCTGGGCGGTTGCGGCACGCTGCTGGCGGTGTTCGTGTCGCCGTGGGTGGGGCTGGGCGCGCTGTGCCTGGCCGCGGTGGGCTTCAAACCCGCGTCCCCGATCTTCTGGACCATCCCCCAGAGCTACCTGGACGCCCGGGCCGCCGCCCCCGGCATCGCCCTGATCAACTCCATCGGCAACCTCGGCGGCTTCGTCGCCCCGACCGCCTTCGGCCTCATCGAGGACGCGACCGGCTCCACCAAGGGCGGCCTGGTCGGCCTGACGGTGGTCGGCTTCCTGGCGGCGGTGAGCGTCCTGCTGGTGCGCGGCGGCGGACGGAACGACCGGGTGCGGGGCGGGGAGGCACCGGCACGGGCAGCCGCCGCCACGGCCACCCCCAAGTCGGCACCGGGCGCGGCACGGTCCGCTTCGGGGCCGCCGGGCGCCGGGCGGCCGGGTCCGGCGACGGCGTGACGCGGCGGACCGCGCGCGTGACGGGGCGTGGCTCCTCGTGACCGTGCGGGCCTCCATCTGCGGCGACCTCGTAGAGGTCCTTCTCCCGTGACCGGACAACCGCTGTCAGTGACGTGGTGCACACTGGCCAGACCAGTACCACGTCAGGGAGCGCACTGTGACCGCGTCCACCGGAGAGGGGCCGCAGCCCACCGCGACGGCGGTGCCGACCATCCGCCAGGGTCGGTACTGCCACGCCCACGTCGACCCCCTGGCCGCCCTGCGCGGGCAGGGCGAGCCGCCCTGGGACGTCTATCTCACCGGCACCGTCTTCCTCGACATCGTCTTCACCGGGCTCGACTCCGCCCCGGTGCGCGGGACCGAGTCCTGGGCGCGCGGGATGGGGTCGAGCCCCGGCGGCGTCGCCAACATGGCGACCGCGCTGTCCCGCCTCGGCCTGAAGACGTCCCTCGCGGCGGCCTTCGGCGACGACCACTACGGCGACTACTGCTGGGACGCCCTGGAGCAGGGCGAGGGCATCGACCTCACCCCGTCGCGCACGGTGCCCGGCTGGCACTCCCCGGTCACCGTCTCGATGGCGTACGAGGGCGAGCGCACCATGATCTCCCACGGCCACGAGCCGCCCCCCGAGGAGCCCGCCCCCGACTGCCCCCCACGCGCGCGTGCCGCCGTCGCCTCGCTCGTCCCCGGCGAGCGCGCCCCCTGGATCGCGCAGGCCGCGAGCAAGGGCACCCGCATCTTCGCCGACGTCGGCTGGGACGACACCGGGGCCTGGGACCTGGCCGGCCTCGCCGACCTCGAACACTGCGAGGCGTTCCTGCCCAACGCCGAGGAGGCGATGCGCTACACCGGCGCCACCTGCCCCCGCGCCGCCGCGCACGCCCTCGCCGAACACGTACCGCTCGCCGTGGTCACCCTGGGTGCGGACGGCGCGTACGCCGTGGACCGCCGCACCGGCGAGAGCGCCGAGGTCCCGGCGATCGCCGTCGAGGCCCTGGACCCCACCGGCGCGGGAGACGTCTTCGTCGCAGGCTTCGTCACCGGCACCCTGGCCGGCTGGCCCCTCGCCGACCGCCTGGCCTTCGCCGGCCTCACGGCCGCCCTGTCCGTCCAGGAGTTCGGCGGCTCCCTCTCGGCCCCCGGCTGGTCCGAGATCGGGGCCTGGTGGCGCAGGGTCCAGTCGTTCGACGACCAGGACCCGGCGGCCCTGCGCCGGTACGCCTTCCTGGAAGACCTCATCCCCGCCACGTCCCGCCCCTGGCCGCTGCGCCGCGCGGTCCCGACGATCGGCTTCGGCCGGTCCGTCTGACCCCGTTGTCCCCCCGTTGTCCCCCGTTGCCCCGGGGCCCGTGTGCCGTACTGCGCATCGAAAAGGCCTACGGCGATGTCAGTCCCCCGGCGTACTCTGGAAATCGCCAGGCCGCCCTTGTGGCAGGCGAGTCGTATCGAGGAGGACGTGCAGGCCTTAAGCGCCGGCCCATGACTCAGACACCCACAGCTCACACCCCCGCGCAGGGGCAGGCGAGAGCACAGTTCACCGTCCCCGCCCAGCACCCCATGGTCACCGTCCTGGGGTCCGGCGACTCCCTTCTGCGCGTGATCGAGAAGGCCTTCCCGGCGGCCGACATCCACGTCCGGGGCAATGAGATCAGCGCGGTCGGGCCCGCGGCGGAAGTGGCCCTCGTCCAGCGCCTGTTCGACGAGATGATGCTGGTGCTCCGCACCGGGCAGCCGATGACGGAGGACGCAGTGGAACGCTCGATCGCCATGCTCCGGGCGACTGAGAACGGCGAGGGCCCGGAGGAGACCCCGGCGCAGGTGCTCACCCAGAACATCCTGTCCTCGCGCGGCCGCACGATCCGCCCCAAGACCCTCAACCAGAAGCGGTACGTCGACGCGATCGACAAGCACACGATCGTCTTCGGCATCGGCCCCGCCGGTACCGGCAAGACGTACCTGGCCATGGCCAAGGCGGTGCAGGCCCTGCAGTCCAAGCAGGTCAACCGCATCATCCTGACCCGCCCGGCCGTCGAGGCCGGCGAGCGCCTCGGCTTCCTGCCGGGCACGCTCTACGAGAAGATCGACCCCTACCTGCGCCCGCTCTACGACGCGCTGCACGACATGATCGACCCGGACTCGATTCCGCGGTTGATGGCGGCCGGGACGATCGAGGTCGCGCCGCTCGCGTATATGCGTGGTCGGACTCTCAATGACGCCTTCATCATCCTGGACGAGGCCCAGAACACGAGCCCCGAGCAGATGAAGATGTTCCTCACCCGCCTCGGCTTCGACTCGAAGATCGTGATCACGGGTGATGTGACCCAGGTCGACCTGCCGAACGGCACCAAGTCCGGACTGCGGCAGGTGCGGGAGATCCTGGAGGGCGTCGAGGACGTCCACTTCTCCCTGCTGTCGTCCCACGATGTCGTCCGGCACAAGTTGGTGGGCCGTATTGTCGACGCGTACGAGAAGTACGACGACAAGCACGGCACGGAGAACGGCACGCACAAGGGCCGTGGCAAGACCGGCGCCAAGGGCTCCAAGGGGAAGTAGACCAGCACGACCATGTCGATCGACGTCAACAACGAGTCCGGAACCGAGGTCGACGAGCAGGCGATCCTCGACATCGCCCGCTACGCGCTCGCACGGATGCGCATCCACCCGCTCTCCGAGCTCTCGGTGATCGTGGTGGACGCCGACGCCATGGAGCAGCTGCACATCCAGTGGATGGACCTGCCGGGTCCGACCGACGTGATGTCGTTCCCGATGGACGAGCTGCGCCCGCCGGCGAAGGACGAGGACGAGCCGCCGCACGGCCTGCTCGGCGACATCGTGCTGTGCCCGGAGGTCGCCGCCAAGCAGGGGGCCGAGGCCCCGACGCAGCACTCCATGGACGAGGAGCTCCAGCTGCTCACCGTCCACGGAGTGCTGCACCTGCTCGGGTACGACCACGAGGAACCCGACGAGAAGGCCGAGATGTTCGGCCTCCAGGCCGCCATCGTGGACGGCTGGCGTGCCGAGAAGGGCCTCACCGGCCCCTCCCCGGCCCCCACCGTGTCATGAGCATCCCGCTGGTCACCGGCGCCGTCGCCCTGGTCGTCGTCGCCTGGCTCGCCGCCTGCGCGGAGGCGGGCCTCGCCCGCGTCTCCAGCTTCCGCGCCGAGGAGGCCGTACGCTCCGGCCGGCGCGGCAGCGCCAAGCTCGCCCAGGTCGCCGCCGACCCCACCCGCTACCTCAACGTGGCGCTGCTCGTCCGCGTCGCCTGCGAGATGGCCGCCGCCGCGCTGATCACATACGCCTGCCTGAACGAGTTCGACAGCACCACCGAGGCCCTGCTGATCGCCATCGCGGTCATGGTCCTCGTCTCGTACGTCGCCGTCGGAGTCTCCCCGCGCACCATCGGCCGCCAGCACCCGATGAACACGGCCACCGCGGCGGCGTACGTCCTGGTCCCGCTCGCCCGGATCATGGGCCCGATCCCGTCCCTGCTGATCCTCATCGGCAACGCCCTCACCCCCGGCAAGGGCTTCCGGCGCGGCCCCTTCGCCTCCGAGGCGGAGCTGCGCGCGCTGGTCGACCTCGCCGAGAAGGAGTCCCTCATCGAGGACGAGGAGCGCCGCATGGTGCACTCCGTCTTCGAGCTGGGCGACACCCTCGTACGGGAGGTGATGGTCCCGCGCACCGACCTCGTCGCCATCGAGCGCTACAAGACCATCCGCCAGGCCCTGACCCTCGCGCTCCGGTCCGGTTTCTCGCGGATTCCGGTCACCGGCGAGAGCGAGGACGACATCGTCGGGATCGTGTATCTGAAGGACCTGGTCCGCAAGACGCACATCAGCCGGGACGCCGAGACGGAGCTGGTGTCCACGGCCATGCGCCCCGCCTTCTTCGTGCCGGACACCAAGAACGCCGGTGACCTGCTGCGCGAGATGCAGAAGGAGCGCAACCACGTCGCCGTCGTCATCGACGAGTACGGCGGCACCGCCGGGATCGTCACCATCGAGGACATCCTCGAGGAGATCGTCGGCGAGATCACCGACGAGTACGACCGCGAGCTGCCGCCCGTGGAGCCCCTCGGTGACGACCGCTACCGGGTCACCGCCCGCCTCGACATCGGCGACCTCGGCGACCTGTACGGGCTGGAGGCGTACGACGACGAGGACGTGGAGACGGTCGGCGGGCTGCTGGCCAAGGCGCTGGGCCGGGTGCCCATCGCCGGGGCGTCGTCCGTGGTCGAGCTGCCCGACAGCCGCGAACTGCGGCTGACCGCCGAGGCCGCCGCCGGGCGCCGGAACAAGATCGTGACCGTGCTGGTGGAGCCGGTGGCCGCGATGGATCCGCCGCAGGAGGAGACGAAGCCGGAGTGACGCCCCAGGAGCTGCGCGCCTTCTGTCTGTCCTTCAACGCGGCCGTGGAGGACTTCCCGTTCGGCCCGGAGGCGTCGGTGTTCAAGGTGCTGGGCAAGATGTTCGCCCTGTCCATCATGGACGCCCGCCCGCTCACGGTGAACCTCAAGTGCGACCCGGAGGACGCGGTCCGTCTGCGCGCCGACCACTCCGGCCTGATCGTCCCCGGCTGGCACATGAACAAGCGGCACTGGAACACCGTCACAGTGGACGGCTCGCTCCCCGACCGCCTGGTCCGGGAGCTGATCGAGGACTCCTACGACCTGGTGGTGGCCGGCCTGCCGCGCGCCGAACGGCTCCGCCTGGACCGCCCCTGAAGCGGGCCGCCGGGCTACGTATGCTCGGGGCATGACCGACACCAACGCGCTTGACCCCGAGGACCGCAAGATCGTCACCCTGGCCCGCTCGGCCCGGGCCCGCAACGGTGTCCCCGAGGGGGCTGCCGTACGGGACGAGACGGGGCGTACGTATGTCGCCGGGACCGTCGACCTGGACTCGCTGAAGCTCAGCGCGCTGCGGACGGCGGTGGCCATGGCGGTGGCGTCGGGGGCGAAGTCGCTGGAGGCGGCGGCGGTCGTCACGGAGGCGGACTCCGCGTCCGCGGAGGACCGGGCGGCCGTACGGGACCTTGGGGGGCCGGAGACGCCGGTGCTGGTGGCCGGGACCGACGGGGTTGTGCGGCTGACCGTTTCCGCGGGCTGAGGTAGTGCTGGGGGCTGCCGCCCCCAGGCCCCCGCTTCGGCCCCCAGACCCCGCTTCGGCCGAAGCGAGCCGGTCGTTGAAGGCCGGAAATACCCCTTGCCGTCGTCTGCCACTCGCGCATCAATAGGACCGTAAGTTCCGACGGACCGTCAGATAACAAGCCCGCGCAGCACGCCCGCACCCCGCTGCCGGACCGGGCGGTCCCTCGGTCTCCCGTCCATCCCCCACATGGCATTCCCCACACGGGAAGGGAGCCCCATCCCCATGAGAGGCAAGCGCATTGCGACCGGTGCGGCACTGACCGTCGGGGCCCTCGCGGTCACCGGCGTCCTCCTCGCGCCCGCGGCCGTGGCCGTCACACCGGAGTCGGCGACCCTCACCGCCGACTGCGGCAGCTTCGGCGGCGGCCAGGCCACCCTCACCGCCACCCAGAACGGCACGGCGGCCACCATGACCCTCACCTCCTCCGAGATCACCGCCCCCATCGGTCTCGGGGCCGACTCGATCGCGTCCACGCTCACCCTGGTGAAGGGGAGCGGCGGCACCACCGTCTTCAGCGGCACCGAGAACCCGGCGATGGCCGCCGGCGATCCCGTCACCGTCGGCCCGCTCAGCGGCACCGTGGCCTCCGGCGACAGCCTGGAGGCCTTCGGCGGCTCGCTGCGGATGACCGTCTTCGGCATCACCATCACCTGCACGGCGACCGGGCCGCAGTCACCGGGCCCGTTCGTGTTCGACTGAGTTCTCGGACGGTCGCGGCCCCGGCCCGGGAGGGCGCGGGGCCGCACTGTACGGCGGGGCTTCGGCGATCAGGGAGAATGGGCGCCATGAGCGTTCGTACCCCGTCATCCGAGCAGTCGGCCGAAAGCGCGCACCGGGCCGGCTTCGCCTGCTTCGTGGGCCGCCCCAACGCGGGCAAGTCCACCCTTACGAACGCACTGGTCGGGCAGAAGGTCGCGATCACCGCGAACCAGCCGCAGACCACCCGGCACACGGTCCGGGGCATCGTGCACCGGCCCGACGCCCAGCTGATCCTGGTGGACACCCCCGGCCTGCACAAGCCGCGCACGCTGCTCGGCGAGCGGCTGAACGACGTGGTGCGCACGACCTGGGCCGAGGTCGACGTGATCGGCTTCTGTCTGCCGGCGAACGAGAAGATCGGCCCCGGTGACCGGTTCATCGCCAAGGAACTCGCCGGGATCCGGAAGACGCCGAAGGTCGCGATCGTCACCAAGACCGACCTGGTCGACAGCAAGACGCTCGCCGAGCAGCTGATCGCGATCGACCAGCTCGGCAAGGAGCTGGGCATCGAGTGGGCGGAGATCGTGCCGGTGTCGGCGGTGGGGGACAAGCAGGTGAGCCTGCTGGCGGACCTCCTCGTCCCGCTGCTCCCGCAGGGCCCGGCCCTCTACCCCGAGGGTGACCTGACGGACGAGCCCGAGCAGGTCATGATCGCGGAGCTGATCCGGGAGGCCGCGCTGGAGGGCGTACGCGACGAGTTGCCGCACTCCATCGCCGTCGTCGTCGAGGAGATGCTCCCGCGCGAGGACCGCCCCGCCGACAAGCCGCTCCTCGACATCCACGCCAACGTCTACATCGAACGCCCCAGCCAGAAGGGCATCATCATCGGCCCCAAGGGCAAGCGCCTGAAGGAGGTCGGCATCAAGTCCCGCCGCCAGATCGAGGCGCTGCTCGGCACTCCGGTCTTCCTGGACCTGCACGTGAAGGTGGCGAAGGACTGGCAGCGGGACCCGAAGCAACTGCGCAAGCTCGGCTTCTGACGACTGGGTTCGCCCCGGCCGCCGCACCGCGTCGCAGTCGCGGCACCCGGTCCGGCACCCCCGAGGTCGCGGCGACCTTCAGCTCTGCGCCCGCAGCACGTCCCGGAACCAGCGGTACGAGGCCTTCGGCGTCCGCTGGAGCGTCTCGTAGTCCACATGCACCAGCCCGAACCGCCGCGCGTACCCCTCGGCCCACTCGAAGTTGTCCAGCAACGACCACACGAAGTACCCGCGCACGTCCACCCCCGCCACCAACGCCGCGTGCAGCGCGCGCACATGGCCGTCCAGGTAGGCGATGCGCTCCTGGTCGTCGAGCCCTTCGTACGAGCACCCGTTCTCGGTGATCACCACCGGCGGCAGCCGTTCGCCGTACCGGTCCCGGAAGCCGGTCAGCAGCTCGGTCAGCCCCTCCGGCACCACCGGCCAGCCGAAGTCGGTCACCGGCACGCCCTCGATCTCCCGCACCGAGAAGGGCAGTTCGGCCGGCATCCGGACCCCGCCGAAGTCGATCTCCGTGCCCTCCGGCGCCCCCACCCGCGTCGGCGCGTAGTAGTTGATCCCGTACCAGTCGACCGGCTCGGCGATCACCTTCAGGTCGGACGCCACATCCCCCGGCATCAACTCGCCGATCCCCGAGGGGTACTCACCCAGCAGCAGTGGGTCCGCGAACAGCCGGTTCAGCAGGACGTCGTAGAAGTCCGCCGCCTCCACATCGGCGCTGTCCCGCGACGCCGGCCAGGTCGGCCCGTGCGAGTTGGCGATCCCGATGTCCGTCGCGCCGGCCGCGCGCAGGGCCCGTACCGCCAGTCCGTGCGCCAGCAGCTGATGGTGGGCGACGGGCAGCGCGTCGAACAGCAGCTGCCGGCCCGGCGCGTGCACGCCGAGCGCGTGGCCGAGGAGGGTGTGTTCGGCGGGCTCGTTGAGGGTGATCCACTTGCCGACGCGGTCGCCGAGCCGCTCCGCGACCACCGCCACGTACTCCGCGAACCGTGACGCCGTGTCCCGCTCCAGCCAGTCGAGGCCCACCGGCAGGTCCCAGTGGAAGAGCGTCGGGACCGGCCGCACGCCCGCCGCGCACAGCTCGTCCACCAGACGGTCGTAGAAGTCGAGCCCCTTGGGCGAGCGCACACGCGGCCAGGAGATCGAGAAGCGGTACGCGTCCACTCCCAGGTCGGCCAGGAGCGCCACGTCCTCGCGGTAGCGGTGGTAGTGGTCGCAGGCCACCGTCGCGGTGGAGCCGTCCTTCACCCGTCCCGGCTCGGCCGTGAAGGCGTCCCACACGGACGTTTCGCGCTCGTCCGCCGCGCCCTCGATCTGGTGCGCGGACGTCGAGACGCCCCACAGGAAGCCGGCCGGGAACTGGGGCAGGGGGTTCGTCGCCGTGCTCGCTTCAGTCGCCATGCGCGGATCATCGGTACCGCCGGTAACGGAAGTCAACGCCCTGGCGTGAACCGGGAGTTACGCTCCCTCCTTCAGCACCCTGGAGATCAGCCTGCGCTGTTCCTCCGTCAGCCGGGGGTCGGCGCAGTACACCGTTCTGCCGTCGACGGTGATCCGGTAGCCGAAGCCGTCCGGAACCCCGACGGGTGGCGTGCCCCGGCCCGCCGCGAGCGCCTTCTCGGCCAGGGCGTGCCACTCGTGCGCGTCGGGCCGCCCCGAGGTGTCCACCTCGGCGTGCCGCTCGATGCCCGCGAATCCGCCCGTGCGCCGCACCTGAATACGCATGGGTTCCTGTCTACAGGGCCGCTACAGCGTCCGCACCCCCACCTGCTCCCAGGCCTTCGCCACCGCCCGCAGCTCGTCGCTGCCGTCTCCGAACCGTGCCTTCGCGGCGGAGACGGTCAGCGTGGCGAACTCGGCGAACATGGCGTCCTCCTTCAGCTCGCCGCCGGTCAGCACGTCGTACCAGATCTGCCCGGCGCGCTCCCAGGCGTGCCCGCCGAGGGCGGTGGCGGCGAGGTAGAAGGCGTTGTTGGGGATGCCCGAGTTGATGTGGACGCCCCCGTTGTCGCGGCCGGTGCGCACGTACTCGTCCATCGTGGCGGGCTGCGGGTCCTTGCCGAGCACATCGTCGTCGTACGCCGTGCCGGGGGCCTTCATGGACCGCAGGGCCACTCCGCTCACGCGCGGGGCGAGCAGACCGGCGCCGATCAGCCAGTCGGCCTCGGCGGCGGTCTGGCCCAGCGTGTACTGCTTGATCAGCGCGCCGAACACGTCGGAGACGTGTTCGTTGAGGGCGCCGGGCTGGCCGAAGTAGGTCAGGTTCGCGGTGTACTGGGTGACGCCGTGGGCGAGCTCGTGGCCGATGACGTCGATGGGGATGGTGAAGTCGAGGAAGATCTCGCCGTCCCCGTCGCCGAAGACCATCTGCTCGCCGTTCCAGAAGGCGTTGTTGTACCGCTCGTCGTAGTGCACGGTCGCGACGAGCGGGAGGCCGCCTCCGTCGATCGAGTCGCGGCCGTAGGCCTTGAGGAACAGGTCGAAGGTGGCGCCGAGGCCCGCGTAGGCGCGGTTGACCGTGGCGTCCTTGCCGGGTTCGTCGCCCTCGCCGCGGACCTTCTTGCCGGGCAGGCTGGTCCTGTGCTGGGCGTCGTGGATCGTGCGGTGCGGTGTGCCTCCGGCGGCTTCGGCGGGCGGGGTGATGGTGGGGGCGCCGAGGACCGTGGTGAGGCGGCGGTGGGTGCGTTCGTAGGCGTCACGCTGGAGGGTCTGGCGGGCGGGACCGGAGAGGGCTGGGTCCTCGGACTGGGCGAGCTTGTCGAGGACGTGGGGCGGGACGATCGTGCAGAAGGTCGCGGTCATGACCGCACCATTGCACCGAGTTAGGTCAGTGTCACCCTCTGCAACCTTGATTGGTGAAATGTGGGGATGAGGGGGGTGGTGGGTGGTTGCGCTGTGTTATTGGCTGCGGGATCGTGGGTGGTTCTCGCGCAGTTCCCCGCGCCCCTTGGCGGCGCGCGGTCCCGCATACTGATACGGGACCGCCTGTTTCTGAAGGGCTCGGCTAGCATGCTGGGCATCATGCGTTTCGGGCTGCTTCTCCTTAGCTGCCGCGGCGAGGGCCTGTAGTCGAGGCCGACCCCCTCCCCGCGGAGCTCGGCGTTGCGTCGTCGGCCGTCCTTCCGGACACCGGATCTCACCGGATTTCTCGAGGAGCCCACGCCACCATGGCACATCGCCAGCAGCCCAGTTCCATGCCGATCCACAAGTACGGCCGCTACGAGCAGGTCGACATCCCGGACCGCACCTGGCCGCAGAACCGAATCACCGTCGCCCCCCGCTGGCTCTCCACCGACCTGCGCGACGGCAACCAGGCCCTGATCGACCCCATGTCACCGGTGCGCAAGCGGGCGATGTTCGACCTGCTGGTGAAGATGGGCTACAAGGAGATCGAGGTCGGCTTCCCGGCCTCCGGTCAGACCGACTTCGACTTCGTACGGTCGATCATCGAGGACGAGAACGCCATCCCCGAGGACGTGACGATCTCCGTCCTCACCCAGGCCCGTGAGGACCTGATCGAGCGGACCGTCGAGTCGCTGAAGGGCGCCCGCCGCGCCACCGTGCACCTGTACAACGCCACCGCGCCGGTCTTCCGCCGGGTCGTCTTCCGTGGCTCCAAGGACGACATCAAGCAGATCGCCGTCGACGGGACGCGGCTCGTGATGGAGTACGCCGAGAAGCTGCTGGGTCCGGAGACCGAGTTCGGCTACCAGTACAGCCCGGAGATCTTCACCGACACCGAGCTGGACTTCGCGCTGGAGGTCTGCGAGGGCGTCATGGATGTGTGGCAGCCGGGGCCGGGCCGCGAGATCATCCTGAACCTGCCGGCGACCGTGGAGCGGTCGACGCCGTCCACGCACGCGGACCGGTTCGAGTGGATGGGGCGGAATCTCTCGCGGCGCGAGTACGTGTGTCTGTCCGTGCACCCGCACAACGACCGGGGTACGGCCGTGGCGGCCGCCGAGCTGGCGGTGATGGCCGGTGCCGACCGCGTCGAGGGGTGTCTGTTCGGGCAGGGCGAGCGGACCGGCAACGTCGACCTGGTCACGCTGGGCATGAACCTGTTCTCGCAGGGTGTCGACCCGCAGATCGACTTCTCCGACATCGACGAGATCCGTCGTACGTGGGAGTACTGCAACCAGATGGAGGTCCACCCGCGCCACCCGTACGTGGGCGACCTGGTCTACACGTCCTTCTCCGGCTCCCACCAGGACGCCATCAAGAAGGGCTTCGACGCCATGGAGGCCGAGGCCAAGGCCAAGGGCGTCACCGTCGACGACATCGAGTGGGCGGTGCCGTACCTGCCGATCGACCCGAAGGACGTCGGCCGGTCCTACGAGGCGGTCATCCGCGTGAACTCGCAGTCCGGCAAGGGCGGCGTGGCGTACGTGCTGAAGAACGAGCACAAGCTGGACCTGCCGCGCCGGATGCAGATCGAGTTCTCCAAGATCATCCAGGCGAAGACGGACGCCGAGGGCGGCGAGGTCACGCCGAAGGACATCTGGGCGATCTTCGAGGACGAGTACCTGCCGAACCCGGACAACCCCTGGGGCCGGATCCAGCTGAAGAACGGCCAGTCCACCACCGACAAGGACGGCGTGGACACGCTGACCGCCCAGGCCGAGGTGGACGGCACCGAGGTGACGCTGGTCGGTACCGGCAACGGCCCGATCTCCGCGTTCTTCCACGCCCTGCAGGGCATCGGGATCGACATCCGGCTGCTGGACTACCAGGAGCACACGATGAGCGAGGGCGCCTCCGCGCAGGCCGCCTCGTACATCGAATGCGCGATCGACGACAAGGTCCTCTGGGGGATCGGCATCGATGCGAACACGACACGTGCGTCACTGAAGGCAGTCGTCTCGGCCGTCAACCGGGCGGCACGCTGACCCCTCTGACCGGGCGTTTCGGGTCCCGTCCGCCGTTTTGCGGCGGGCGGGGCCCCGTCGTTTACCGGCCAGGTCACGGAGAGGTCTCGTCCGGGGTACTGACTCCGCCTCACGGATGTGGCTAACATCACGCCAGCGCGGCGATGTTGCCGTGGGGTTACGGAGGTGCGACGTGCTGCCAGTCCGGGGACGAAACGGCCGTGCCGCCAGGCGTTCGCGCGTTCTGGGCACCCGTACCGCGTGGACGGCCGTCGGCGACGGCGAGTTCTTCTGCCCGGGCTGCGGGGGTGACCGCAACTACCAGCGGTTGACCGGGCGCCGCCGCTTCACCCTGCTCGGCGTGCCCGTGCTGCCGCGCGGTGACACCGGCCCGGTCGTGGAGTGCGCGGCCTGTCGCCGGCACTTCGGCACCGACGTCCTGGACCACCCCACCACCACCCGTTTCTCCGCGATGCTCCGCGACGCCGTGCACACCGTCGCCCTCGCGGTGCTGGCCGCGGGCGGCACCCGCACCCGCCCGTCGCTCAGCGCGGCCGCCGGCACGGTCCGCGCGGCCGGCTTCGAGGACTGCACGGAGGAGCAGCTCAACGCCCTGGTCGAGGCGCTGGCCGCGGACACCGGCCGGGTGATCGGCACACCCTGCGGCCCGGGTCTGGCCATAGAGCTGCACGAGGCCCTCGACCCACTCGCCCCGCACCTCGCCCCGGCGGGCCGTGAGTCGATCCTCCTCCAGGGCGCCCGCATCGCCCTCGCCGACGGCCCCTACACCGCCGCCGAACGCGAGGTCCTCGCCACCGTCGGCGCCGCCCTCACCATCACCTCGGACGAGGTGACCCGCCTGCTGGCGGCCGCCGCCCGGACGCCGTCCTGATACTCCCCGGGGAGTAATACGGCCGTCAGGTCACCCCCGGCCGTACCGCCGAACTCGCCCTCGCGCGCGACGTTTCCACGCCCTGCCACCGGAAGTCTGGAAGCCGCATCCAGTCATCCGTTCCGGAGGGAGGGCCCGTTCCATGGGGGCCGGGGAAACGATACGAACGCGACGGCGCGCCGTGCCGTGGCTGCTGCTCGCGCTGTGGGTCGGCGTGCTGGCGATCGCCTCACCGTTCGCGGCGAAGCTGGGGGACGTACAGCGCGACCGCGTCACCGACTATCTGCCGGCGAGTGCCGACTCCACGCAGGTCGCCGAGATCCAGGACAGGCTGCCGGGCGGCGAGACCACGGAACTGGTGCTCGTCTACCACCGGGACGCCGGGCTCACCGCCGCCGACCGGGCGACGGCGGGCGAGCAGGTCGCGCGGATCGCCGGGGAGCACGAGCTGACCGCCGAGCCGCAGGGCGTGCCGTCGAAGGACGGGACCACCCTCATGTATCCCGTCGCCACCAACGAACCCGGCGACGACGAGAAGAAGCGCGACGCCTTCGTCGACGACGTCCGTGAAGTCGCCCACAGCCAGGGCGGGTTGACCGTCGAGGTGGGCGGGCCCGGCGCCATGACGACGGATGCGAGCAAGGTGTACAACCAGCTCGGCGGGCCGCTGCTCTACACCACCGTCGCCGTCGTCGCCGTCCTGCTGATCCTCATCTACCGCAGCCCGTTGCTGTGGCTCGTACCGCTCGCCGTCGCCGGGCTCGCCGACTATCTGTCGATGGCCGTCTCCTACGGGCTGCACGAGGCCTTCGGCACACAGGTGTCCGGGCAGAGCACCGGCATCATGACGATCCTCGTCTTCGGCGCCGGCACCGACTACGCCCTGCTGATCATCTCCCGCTACCGCGAGGAACTGCGCCGGATCGAGCGGCCGTACGACGCCATGCGGACCGCGCTGCGCGGCTGCGGGCCCGCCGTGCTCGCCTCCTCCGGGACGGTCGCCGCCGGGCTGCTGTGCCTGCTCGCCGCCGACCTCAACTCCAACCGCGGGATGGGACCGCTCGGCACGGTCGGCGTGCTCTGCGCGCTGGCCGCGATGCTGACCCTGCTGCCCGCGATCCTCGTCCTGCTGGGCCGCCGCGTCTTCTGGCCGCTGGTCCCGGCGTACGGCTCCACGCCCAAGGTGCGCCGGTCGCTGTTCGCCGCGATGGGCGGCTCGGCCGGGCGGCGCCCGGTGACCGTGCTGGCCGGTGGCGCCGTGCTGCTCGGCGCGCTCGCGCTGGGCGCCTTCAATCTGCCCGGCACGCTCAAGCAGGAGGACTCCTTCGTCGACCGGCCGGACTCGGTCGCCGCCCTGCGGACGCTCGCCGAGGCCTACCCGGAGCGGTCCAGCCAGCCCATCACCGTGCTCACCCCGGCCGACCGCGCCGACGCCACTCTCGCCGCCGTCCGTGCCACCGAGGGCGTCGACAGCGCGCAGCGGGGACGTACCGGAGACGGCTGGACGGAGGTCGTCGTCATCGCCGAGGACGCCCCCCAGACGCCGGGGGAGACCCGGACCATCGAGGAGCTGCGCGACCGGCTCGACGGCTCCTACGTCGGCGGGCCCAGCGCCCAGCAGCTCGACCTGGAGGAGACCAACGCCCGGGACACCGCGGTCGTCGTGCCGATCGTGCTGGTCTCCGTGCTGCTCATCCTCGTCGTCCTGCTGCGCTCGCTGGTCGCGCCGCTGATCCTGGTGGCCGCCGTGGTCGCCGTGTGGGGCGCCACGCTCGGCATCGGCGGGCTGGTGTTCGAGCCGCTGTTCGGCTTCCAGGGCACCGATCCGGGACTGGGGCTGCTGTCCTTCGTGTTCCTGGTCGCCCTCGGCGTCGACTACGGCATCTTCCTCATGCACCGGATGCGCGAGGAGGCCACACGCGGCGCCGAACCCGGCACCGCCGCGCTCACCGCGCTGCGCACCACCGGCGGCGTGATCGCCTCCGCCGGTCTGGTGCTCGCCGCGACCTTCGCGGTGCTGGTGAACATGGGGCTGGTGGCACTCGTCGAACTGGGCTTCGTCATCGCCGTCGGGGTGCTGCTGGACACCTTCCTCGTCCGCACCTACCTGGTGACCAGCGCGAGCGTGGCGCTGGGGCGGACGGTGTGGTGGCCCGGGCGGTTGTCCAAGGCACCGGAGGAACCCGTACGGCCCGAACGCCAGCCGGAACCCGTATGAGCCCTGGGGCGCCCCTCCCTGCCGGAGGGGCGCCCTCCTCCCGGAAGATGAGCTCCGTGCACCCACCCCACCGGCCGGGCCTCGGCGAGCGGATCATGGCGGTCGTCAACCGCGACCCGCTCACCGCCCCGCACGCCCTGCGCAACGACGCCCTGCTCGCGGTGGCCACCGCCGTCCTCGCCACGGTCATCGCCCTGTTCACCGACGACGGCCGGCGGCTCGACGCGCTCGCCTGGGTGCTGCTGCTCGCCATCTCGGTCCCGCTGCTGTGGCGGCGGCGCCGGCCGCTGCTCATGCTGGCCGTGGTCGTGGTGCTGGTCGGGCCGTACCACACCCTCGACTACAACCACATCGCTCCCGCCCCCGCCACGTACGTCATCCTCTACTCGGTCGCCGTCACCGGCCGCCCCATGCGCACGCTCCTCGCCGGAGCCGCCGTCCTCGGCATCTCGGTGAGCGTGATGCTCACTGTCAACGCCCACCAGGGCCTCGAACTGCTGCGCATCTCCGGCTGGGTCATCGCCGTCCTCTTCTTCGGCGTCGACGTCCGCTACTACCGCCAGTACGTCGCCGCCATCGTCGAACGCGCCGAACGCGCCGAACGCACCCGTGAGGAGGAGGCCCGCCGCCGGGTCGCCGAGGAGCGGCTGCGCATCGCGCGCGACCTGCACGACCTGCTCGCGCACAGCATCACCCTGATCGGCGTGCAGACCTCCGTCGCCGCGCACGTCCTGACCGCCGACCCCGAACGCCTCGACCGCGCCGCCGTCGCCGAGGCCCTCGACGACATCGCCGAGACCTGCCGCACGGCGCGCGGCGAACTGCGCACCACCCTGGAGGTGCTGCGCGAGCACACCCCGGCCGAGGCCCGCGGCCCACTGCCCGACCTGCACGGCCTGAAGGACCTCGCGGACACCGCGCGCGGCGCCGGGGCGAACGTGGAGCTGACGGTGCGGGCCGACGAGGTGCCGCCCGCCGTCGGGGCGGCCGCCTACCGGATCGTGCAGGAGGCGCTCACCAACGCCGTACGGCACGGCGGACGCGCCGACGTCACCGTCCGCGTGCGGGTGTACGAGGGTGAGGGCGCCCTCCGCGTCGACGTCACCGACGACGGGACCGGCGCCGGCGCCGGCACGCCCGGCTTCGGGCTCGTCGGCATGCGGGAACGGGCGCGCAGCGTGGGCGGCACGCTGGACGCCGGGCCGGGCCGCGCGGGCGGCTACGAGGTGAGGGCCGTACTGCCACTGGGAAGCGAAGGAGCCCGATGAGCGCCATCCGTGTACTGCTCGCCGACGACCAGACCCTCGTACGGGCCGCGTTCGCGATGCTCGTCGAGTCGGCCCGGGACATGGAGGTCGTCGGCCAGGCGGGCACCGGACGGGAGGCGGTGGAACTGGCCCGCAGCGCCCGCGCCGACCTGGTCGTGATGGACATCCGCATGCCCGACCTGGACGGCATCGAGGCCACCCGGCTGATCGCCGCCGACGAGGACCTGGCCGGGGTGAAGGTACTCGTCCTGACCACCTACGACACCGACGAGAACATCGTCGAGGCGCTGCGCGCGGGTGCCTCCGGGTTCCTGGTGAAGGACACCCGTCCGGCCGAACTCCTCGACGCCATCCGCACGGTGGCCGCCGGTGAGGCGCTGCTGTCACCCGGCCCCACGGCCCGGCTGATCGCGCGTCTGCTGCGCAGCCCCTCGGCCCCCGCGGCGGCCGGACCCGAATGCCTGTCCGAGCGTGAGCGCGAGGTGCTCACGCTGGTCGCGCGAGGCCTGAACAACACCGAGATCGCGGAGTCGCTCGGGCTCAGCCCGCTCACCGCGAAGACCCACGTCAGCCGCATCATGGGCAAGCTGGGGGCACGGGACCGGGCGCAACTGGTGATCGTGGCGTACGAGAGCGGGCTGGTGACTCCGGGGACGATGTGACTGACAGTCAGTCATCGATGACTGACACACAGTCACCGACCCTGAGGGGACCGCC
The DNA here is from genome assembly GCF_015712165.1 of Streptomyces spinoverrucosus. Lineage (NCBI taxonomy): Bacteria > Bacillati > Actinomycetota > Actinomycetes > Kitasatosporales > Streptomycetaceae > Streptomyces > Streptomyces spinoverrucosus. The sequence goes on from NZ_JADPZX010000001.1 coordinate 5,906,265, forward strand.
CGATGAGACGTCCCACACGCGCCTTCCTGACCGCCGCCGCCACCCTCGCCCCACTGGTGCTCGGCCCGCTCACCTCCGGCCCACCCGCGTCCGCCGCCCGCTGCACCTCCTCCGTGCCGTACACCGCCGGGCAGGGCGGTTACACCACCTACCGCATCCCGGCCGCCGTCACGACCGGCACCGGCGCGGTCCTCGCCTTCGCCGAGGGCCGGCGCGGCGGCGCGGGCGACTCCGGCGACATCGACGTGGTCGCGCGCCGCTCCACCGACGGCGGCTGCACCTGGGGCCCGCTCACGGTCGTGGCCGCCGGGGCGGGGGACACCCGCGGCAACCCGGCACCCGTTCTCGACCCGCGCACCGGCGCCGTCGTGCTGCTCAGCACCTACAACAGCGGCGCCGTGACGGAGGCGCAGATCATGCGGGGCGAGGCGACGCCGGCGCAGAGCCGCCGGGTGTTCGTGCAGCGCAGCACGGACGACGGGCGCACCTTCACCCGGCCGCGGGAGATCACGCGGGGCGTGAAGCGGACCGGCTGGCGCTGGTACGCCACCGGCCCCGGCCACGCCCTCGCCCTCAGCCACGGCCCGTACGCCGGCCGTCTGCTGGTCCCCGCCAACCACTCCGCCGCCCCGCCCGCCGGATCCACCGACACCGGGCAGGAAACCAAGTACTACGGCGCCCACGCCTTCTACAGCGACGACGGCGGCGCCACCTGGCGGCTGGGCTTCGTGGACGACTCCTACGACGGCCTGGACAACGCCAACGAGAGCACCGCCGCCGAACTCCCCGACGGCACGCTCTACTTCTCCGCCCGCGACCAGCACGGCACCAGCCCCGGCCACCGCCTCGACAGCCGCTCCACCGACGGCGGCCGGACCCTCGCCCGCCCCTACGCCGTCCAGCCCACCCTGAACGACGTGCCCATCGTCCAGGCGAGTGCCCTGCAACCCGGTGACCCCGACGCCCCGTTGCTCTTCTCCGGCCCCTCCGTGCCCACCGCCCGCGAGGCCATGGCGGTGTGGCGCAGCAGGGACGCCGGGGCGACCTTCACCAAGGCGCTGACGCTGTCCCGGCAGCCGGCGGCCTACTCCGACCTGGTGCAGGTCGGCACGGACACGCTCGGGGTGCTCTACGAGACGGGGGTGACGGGGACGTACGAGAGGATCGAGTTCCGGCGGATCCGGCTCGCCGACGTGACCTGACCAACGGCGGATCTGGTGATCTGATGGCACCGCCACCATCCACCGCTCCCTCCAGCGCACCCGCAGCCAGGGCCTGACCGTCCTGCACACCAAGACCCTCGCCTCCGAACGCCGCATCGCCCTCCCCACCGAATGCATCAGTTCGCTCAAGATCCACCAGAAACGGCAGCGGGAGGAGCGCCAGGCGGCTGGAGCGGGCTGGACGGACACACAGCGCCGGCCTTCGGACGATCCGCTTCCACGATCTCCGACACTCGACCGCCACCCTGCTCCTGGAACAGGGCATCGGCCTCGTCGTCATCAAGGAACTCCTCGGACACGCCCACTTCGGCGTCACAGCCGGCGTCTACGCCCACGTACGCCTCCGCCTCCAGCGCCAGGCCATCGACACCCTCGGCAACGCCCTCAACCCGACCGACACCCCCGGCGACCCACCCGCCGCAGCCGTCGTCCGCTGACGTTGCCGTCACCGTTGCCGTCAAAAGCCAGGATGCCCCTCTCTCCGTCACCCGAGAAAGGGGCATCCTGATTCGCTCCGCAGGAGCATCTACGACGTTTCGGTCGTCACTCAGGAGTTGCAAAACCCCTTCAGGTACACCCGAATCGATAATCCCCTTGAAGGAATCCAGCATCGCCGCCAGACCCACCCTCCGGAATGATCACAAGGTCGGAACACTGGAAGTACGCACCGCTGGCACATTCTCCAGTCTCCTTCCATCGATTCATCACCTGTTCGATAGCCCGTAGCGTCATGAACGTGGCGCTCCACCGCGTCCCATCAGGGAGGCTGAGTTCTGCGTCGACATTCTCAACGGTTTCCTTGTTTCCTCTGCGCTCAGAATGAAGAGTGCGCTGAAATGCTGGTTCTCTACGCGTAGAGAGGGTCACTGGCCATAGAGCTGATTCAGCCTCGCAATCACCTTGGACTCGTTCGCCTTATCGGATTTCCAACGATCTGAACCCCTCCGTCCACGTTCCGGAAGAATAGGCGAACGCCGTTCCATCCTCGCGCATAGGTGACATCAGTTCCTGCCAGCGCCTTGCTTCCGAGGCCCGGATTCATATTTCCGCCTGACAGTTGCTGGAACAGGCTGTCCAGGTCAGCCTGAACCTTCTGGTTCAGTACGTGTGCCGGCCTACCCCTCCCTACCTGCGTTTTCGCAGATCAGGCGAGGTTTCCTGGTACGTCGACATCCGCGGTTGTGCGCTGCTATCGGGTCCGGTGCCGTCGGCGTACCGTCAGGGCAGGAGGGTGAGTGCCGGGGCGTGCTTGGGGCGGACGACGCTGAAGTGGCGGCGGTCAAGGGTCGCGACGCGTTCCACTCCGAAGCGTTCGGCCACGGCGATCACCGAGGCGTCGACTCCGCCGAGAGGGAAGTCGGCGTACTGCAGGACCAACTCGCCCATACGCTCCAGGTCAGCAGGGGCGAGGTGGACCAGTTCGAAGGCACCCCGGGCGACTTCGGTGAGGAAGGCGGCTTCCAGCTTGGGCCAGCGCTCCAGCAGCCAGCACACCTCGGTCAGTACCGGGCTGGGCAGCAGACGGCGGCCAGTCAACGAGACCAGAAGAGAAGCGCACTCCGCATGGCGCCGGTCACCGGCGTTCAGGGCTGCGGCGAGCGGGCCGGTGTCGAAGACGATCGCGTTCACGTCTGGTCGCCGAACCGCTCGCGCATCCGCTCCCGGATGTAGTCGTCATGCCGCTCGGCCAGATCCTCCGGCCCGTTGACCGCACCGATCAACGCCAGCAGCCCAGCCGAGACCGGCCGCTCCTCATCGGGACGCGGAGGTAGCGCCGCGGCGGCGGCCTGCGACAATTCCTCGTCCTGGGTCACGAGCAGGCGCAAGCGACGTACCTGCGTCGGCGTGAGCCGGTCCACCAGGTAGTGCATGTCCTCGTAGTCGAATGCTTCGGTCACCCGGCCAGTCTAGGAGCACACCCCCTGCTCGCACCCTCGTCTTCCAGCAGCTTCACCCTCGCCGCACACCTGCCGGAAACCAGCCGTCCTGGTGGACGGCGGCGGGCGGACTCACCACGTTGCCCACCAAGACCCGGGCCTCCGAGCGCCGCATCGCCCTCCCCACCCTCTGCGTCCAGTCCCTGTGGAACGTCACGTAATTCCCCAGCCGAGACACCAAAGGATCCCCATGGGGATCCCGACGCTGCTCCCCGATCCCCATGAGGACGCCGCTCTTCGCCGGGCCGCCCGACAGCCAGCCTGATCTTGAGGGACGCAGCGGACTGTCAAGGATGAGCGCAGCTCACCGCGCTAGCGGCGCCGAAGGCGTCCTTGACCGGCCGCTGCGTCCCGGACAATTTCCAGGCGGGCGGCCCGGCCCCCGCCCACCCACTCAGCCCGAACACCCGTCTGGGGACGGTGGCGCTGCAACTGGGGAATTACTTGACCGTCGACACCAGTCCCTGAAACTCCACCACGAACAGCAGCAGCGCGAACGTGCGACCGCAGGCAGTACGTGGCAGCACGACGCGCACGTGTTCACCACAGTGCAGGGCAGAGCGATCGACCCGACCAATCTCACCCGCACCTTCAACACTCTCCTCCGCAAGGCCGGCCTCCGCCGCATCGGGGGTGTCACACGCCGGTTCCTCGCGTACTCCTCTCCGTCCCGCTAGCCGAACCCGCACCATCTGGCGGTACTGGCACGTCCCGGCGTTGTCAGGGCTGCTCCCACCCTCCCCGGCACCATCCGGCTCAGGCTGCCCTCAGCTCCACCGTCCCGCTGCGACGGGAACAGCGGTGAAGGTCTCCCCCCACTCGAAGCACTGCGCCTCACGGCGCACTCACGATCTCCGGCACTCGACAGCGACCCTGCTCCTGGAACAGGGCGTCGACCTCGTCGTGATCAAGGAGCTGTTGGGCCACGCTCACATCGGTGTCACCGCCGGCGTCTATGCCCACGTGCGACTCCGACTCCAACGCCAAGCCATCGACACCCTCGGCAACGCCCTCGGCCCGACCGACGACGACCCTGACGACCCACCCATCGCAGCCGTCGTCCGCTGACGTTGCCGTCAGCGTTGCCGCTGAGATTGAAAGGACGGGGTGACGGCGGGCGTTGGCGGTGCTACATCCTCGTCATGAGGTATGCGGATGGCGGCGGTCTGACCGCTGTGGGGCGGGCGAAGCGTGAGGCGGTGAGTTTCGAGGCCGCGGAGATGTTCGAGCAGGGGGTGCAGCCGCCGGAGGTGGCGCGCAGGTTACGGGTGTCGCGGAAGTCGGCGTACGCCTGGCACGCCGTCTGGCGAGACGGCGGCAAGTCGGCCCTGGTGTCCAAGGGGGCCCGGCGGCTTTCCGTGCCGGCTGGACGATGTCCAGTCCAGGCCGAGCGGTTGCAGGCCGAGCTGGAGGCCGGCCCGGCGGTACACGGCTGGGTCGAGGACCAGCGGTGGACCCTGACGAGGGTCGCGGAGCTGATCCGCCGGCTGTTCGGCTACCGGTACACCCCGCGTGGGGTGTCGTATCTGCTGCACCGGCTGGGCTGGTCCCCACAAGTCCCCGCGCACCGGGCCGTCGAACGGGGCGAACAGGCCGTAGGGCTGTGGCGCACGGAGCAGTGGTCACGGGTAAGAGGACGGCCCGGCTCCTGGGTGCGTGGATCGTCTTTGAGGACGAGGCCGGACAGGACCTGAAACCCGGGAAGGGCCGGACCTGGTCGCGACGCGGGCGGACACCGCTGGTCAGAGTGACGGGCAAGGGCTCCGGCCGGGTTCTGATGGCCGGGATGATCTGCGTCAGACCGGGCCGCGAGACCAGGCTGATCTACCGGACCCAGACGTAGCGGGGCCGGACCGGCGAGAAGAAGGGTTTCCGGGCCCGCGAGTTCGCGGACCTGCTGACCTCCGCCCGTCGGCAGCTGGGCGGTGCCCCGCTGATCGTGGTCTGGGACAACGCCGGCACCCACCACGCCAAGGCCCTGCGGGAGTTCCGCGAACGCGGCAGCGACCTGCTGACCATCGTCAAGCTCCCGCCCTACGCGCCGGACCTCAACCCCGTCGAAGCCGTCTGGGCCCACCTGAAGAAGTCCCTGGCCAACCTCGCACCCCACGCGATCGACGACCTCACCCCGCTCGTGAAGAACCGCCTACGCGCCATCCAACGACGCCCCGAAGTTCTCGACGGCTCCATCGCCGAGACCGGACTCGGGCTGGAGCCTCCATAGCCTGTCACCCCGTCCTTTCAACCTCAGCGGCAACGTTGCCGTCAAAAGCCTCAGAGGCCCCGCCAGAAGTCACTCCGGCGGGGCCTCCGCGTATCACTCTGCACTCATTCCGAGAACGGTACGAACTATTCCGGCAACATTTGCCGAATTACCGGATTAGTAACCAATCCAGGGATCTCTGAAGTCAGATGTGAATACGCCTCACGGAGAAATCTGGAGAAGGAACTCGCCAGCTCTTCACGCTCGACGCTAACCCGCCAGGCACGTTTCGATGAGGTCACGACAATGAGATCTCCGTCGTGCCGCAGATGGATAACCTCTTCGCTCTCAGTGAAGCCGAACGCCGCGTCTTCTCCTGATGAGATACGCCGTTCCGCGTGAGAGAGCGAAAGGGCCAGATCCACGAGCGTCACAAACCTTCTCTTCGAGATGGCCTCCACGCCACCTACGATCATCTCGACATTGACGCCGAAGTACTTGTAGCGAAGGTCGATCTCTGCAAGGCCCGCAGGATCGCCCTGCTTCGCCCCCTCCCAGGTTCTCCGCCAGGGCGATCCCGGCTCCGGGAGAGAGAAGGAAAGATGAATCATGATTTCTCCTTGTAGGGAGCTCTCTCGCCTAGAACGGGAAGGCGGTCACGACTTTTCCGTCATTCACGATTACACGGATTCTAGTCAAGTCTCCGCCCCCATTTGCCGGACCAGCCTTGCCGACGACGTTACCTGGACCAAAGTCCCATTCATAGATCTGGCCAGGTCGCCCTTGAGTGTTCGGCTTTGGCGTCTGACGGACCTTCTTCTCCTTACCAATAAGGATGCCTGCCTCGTCGTCGATCAGCGCACCACCGGGCCGGTGACGGTCCAGAATATGCTGCCAGTCCCCGTTCTCCAGGGCTGCGGTTCCGCAAATGCCATTCGAATTGTGAACCAGGACCGGCGTGGCCCCAGCCAGCACATAGTACGTGTGCTACGCGGCACCCCTCTACCTGCTTCTTCGCTGGTCAGCGTGGATTTTGCGTTCCACTGGTGTCCGTGGTTGTGCGGGGAAATCCGTGGGTGTTGCCGTCGCTACTGCCGTCAACGGCTCGGGGCATGCGATTGCGCTGTCGCTGCCTGGTGTCGGTGCAGCGGGACTTTACTGTCACGCGCCAGGCTCGGCGCGGACGAGAGCGCGGGCGGTCTGCTCGTAGAACTCGTGGCCGCTCTGGGCCAGGGCTTGGTCAAGTTCCGGAGTGGTGCGGGTGCGTCGGGCCGTGACCGGTTGGGGCGCATAGAACTCGTAACACGATCATGGCGAGACAGCGTCTAGCCTTGCCGGGTGTCGTCCCTCCCTGTTACTGCCACCTCGTACTCATCGGCGCCTTCCGCTCTCGTCTACGCAGCACTCCTGGATGCAGAATCCTGGCCGTCGTGGACCTCCTACTACGAGGTCCAGTGGGAGTTGCCCGCGGGGGTCGAGCGACCGGCACGTGTAGATGACCTCCGCACCATCCGTTCCCGCCTTGGACGTGTGTGCTGCCGCGAGCGCATTGTCGAGTTGGTTCCCGACCAGCGGTTCAGCTACGAACAGGCCGCCGGGCTGTTCGCGTCTCATCGGGGGTCTGTGGACCTGGCTCGAGCACCCCACGGCGGCACCAATATCACCTGGTCGGCAACCTACCGGCACGCCCTCCCGCTTCTGGGCACGCTCAGAAGACGGCGCCTGCAGGTTTTGGTCCACGATCTCGCGTCATACGCCAACTCAATCGTGAGCCGAAACTCCTAGAAGCCTGTGCGAGGTTCATGATCCGGTCTTCTTGAGCCGCCGCCAGCGGATCAGGCTACTGGCCAACGAGAGGAAGGTGTCGTGGAGTTCGAGGCGTCGTTCCCAGCGGGTGGCAAGGCGTTTGAACTGATGGAACAGGGCGAAGGACTGCTCGACGACGTAGCGGAGCTTGCCCAGGCCCTTGATGTCCGGGGCACCCTTGCGGGAGATGACGGGCAGGATCCGGCGGCGGCGCCGTTCCCGGCGCACGGCCTTCAAGGCACCTCTGCAAGATCCTGTTACGAGCTCATAGCAGAGCAGGCACGGGCTTCGTGATCATTGGGGTGTCGAAGCTCAACGATCATGAGGTGGCCCGTGCCTGCCGCTGTATCCTCCCCTTTCCCCGCGGTGCTGGTGAAGCTGGGGCCGCTGGACGGCGGCCGGGTTGCCGACCTGCGCCCCTACCTGGACCTGGTGCCCGACCCGCGTGCGCGGCGGGGCCGTTGGTACCCGCTGACCGCCATCCTCCTCATATGTGCCTGTGCGGCCGTTTCGGGAGCGAGGAGCGTCGACGAACTCGCCGAGTGGGCGGAGCGGGCCTCGGACGCCCTGCTGGCGGCCGTCGGCGTGCGCCGTCATCCGCTCCAGTGGCGCCGGACTCCCTCACGGACCACGATCGGGCGTGTCCTCCAGGCTATCGACGGTGACGCCTTGGACCGGGCGGTCGGCGCCTACCTCACCGGCCGGCACGACGCCGCCGGGGCCGGGTCCGGACCGCGTCGCGTGATCGCCGTCGACGGCAAGGCGCTGAAGGGATCGGCCCACCTGACCGCCACCCGCCGGCATCTGCTCTCCGCGGTCACCCACCACCGGGCCGTGACCCTCGCCCAGGCGGAGGTGGGAGCGAAGACGAACGAGACCACGCACTTCCGGCCCCTGCTCGAGCCGCTGGACCTTCAGGGAGCTCTTGTCACCTTTGACGCGCTGCACTCGGTCCAGGCGAACGTCACCTGGCTGGTCGAGACCAAGAACGCCCACTACATCGCGGTGATCAAAGCCAACCAGCCGACCGCACACCGCCAGCTCGCGGCCCTGCCCTGGCGGGACATCCCGGTCCAGCACACCACGACCTCCACCGGACACGGCCGCCGCGAGTCCCGCTCCGTCAAGACCTGCGGCATCGCGGACGAACTCGGCGGGATCGCCTTCCCTCACGCCCGTCTGGCCGTCCGCGTCCACCGCCCCCGCAGGCAGACCGGCCGACGCGAAACCCGCGAGACGGTCTACGCCGTCACCAGCCTCGACGCCCACCAGGCCGGCCCCGCCGAGCTCGCCGCCGCGATCCGCGGCCACTGGACCGTGGAAGCCCTGCACCACGTGAGAGACGTGACCTTCGCCGAGGACGCCTCCACCGTCCACACCGGCACCGCACCCCGGGCCATGGCCACCCTCCGCAACCTTGCCATCGGCCTGCTCAGAACCCTGGGAGCCGACAACATCGCCAAGACCACCCGCGCAATCCGCGACCAACCCGAACGAGCACTTCCACTCCTGGGCATCACCAACAACCCGGGAATCGAGGGAACTTGATCAAGCCTTGGCTCTGGGCGCAGTGTCCGGCGATCCAACGGGTCAGTTCGTCCGGGGTGTGCAGTGTGCCTGAGGTGGCGCCGCAGTTGCGCTCTTCGCCTGTGACGCAGACCGCCTCGAACGCTGGCAGGGCCATGGAGTCGGTGACGGTGGTCTCGTGGTACTCGCGGAAGCGGTAGCGCCCCCGAGAGGCGTTGCATGCTGGTGCGCCGGCGTTCGGGGAGTCAGGCATCTTCGGTCGCTGCTTCCTGATCCGGGATGCGCTGTCCGCGTGATTCCGCGACCCTGAGCGTGTCCGCCAGGGCTTCTGTCAACCGGCAGGCCAGCCAGCGGTATTCGGTCGCCGACAGGGTTTTCGCGCCGGGTGCCGTGGCGTCGCGGGCGTACTCCAACAGTTCCTGGCCCATGCTGAGCTGTACCGTCTCGATGCTGTCGGTGAGGGTGGAGAGGTAGCCCCGGCCGTCGCTGCTCAGGTAGCAGGGTTTCCCCTCCGGGCTGGTCCACGGCAGTAAGCGGGGACCTCCCCTGCCCGACGGGGCGTCGTACAGCTCTCTGCGACGTATGCGGTCGGCATCGCTCCTGGGCTGGCTCACTGAGCACCCCCGGCCTAGGTCACTGACGTTGGACGCACTGACCGTAAGCGCTGACTGATCGTCACCCCAGGTGGGAGTCATGGCAGTTCGCCACTCTAGGTTCACGAACTGCCACGCTGCGTGGCAGCTACCCGACAACGCCCAAGTAGTCGGCCATTTCGCGCATCTCCGTCGTGAGGGTGCGCTTGCGCTTGTGCAGGATCTCCTGCATGGTCTCGGCGGCCCCGTTCTGGTGCCGCAGCCACTGCGGGGCGGCTTCCTTGGCGCGGGTCAACTCGTCCATGGCGGCGGACAAGTCGCCGGTTCGGGTGTGGGCGCGCGCCACGTCGAGGGTGAAGCGGTTCCCGTCGTTGGTGCTGGGCCTGCCCAAGCGCTTCCATGCCTTGGGCGACAACTCCTCCTGCTCGCCTGCCTTGCGCACCACCGCGCGGGCGTCCCGACGACCATGTCGTCTTCGAGTGCCTTGACCGCGACGGTGACGGGCCCGAAGACGGACCAGTGCCGGGAGACGTTGCGATGCGCCGTACCGACCGCGGTTGCCGCGACCCGGGCGGCTTGACGGTACTCCTTCGCCTCGTCGGGACGGTTGTTCCTCGCGGCTGCGGCGGCGGCCTCCATCGCCAGGCCGCCCCACACCGCGTAGTGGTCCGGCTCGGCCCCGGTGATCTTCGGCTCCACCGCGTCCATGCTCTGGGCGGCGACCTGTTCCGCCTCGTCCAACCGGCCCTGGCGCACCAGCAGCCAGCACATGCAGCCGACGCCCGAGCCCGCCGCAAGCATGTCTCCGGCCTGACGGGCGTCCATGATGGCGCCACGTACAGCGGCGTACGCGATGTCGTACTGCCGGACCTGGGTGAGGTAGGTGCCGGCCAGACGCAGCGCCTCAGCGCGGGCCAGCAGGGCCTGTCGGTGCTCGTCTCCGCTGTCGTAGTAGGCGACGGCCTGTGCGGCATCACGCAGCAGGCCCGGCAGTTGAGCCGCGACGCTCTTGTAGCTGTCGGAGAAGTACAACACCCGTGCGTCTTGCAGCATCCGCTGGAAGGTGCGCAGGTTCGGTTCCTCGGCCACGGCTTCGGCGTCCTGGTCCACGAGCCCGACGGCTGGGGTGAGGGCGGCGCGGAGCTGGATCAGGTTGACCCGGTTCGGCTCCTCGGCCTGCCCGACGGGCTCCGGTGCATCCGAGGCCATCAACGCGGCCGTGGTCACCCCCAGCGCTCGGGCAAGCGTGTGTAGGGTCTCCATGCGGATGGTGCCGCCCTGCTCGGCCTTGCGCACGGTGCCCGGCGATACGCCTGCGGCGTGGGCGAGTTCCTCCTGGCTCATCCCCGCGCGACGCCGGTACTTGCGGACGTTGTCAGCCAGCTCCGTAGTCATCAACTCACCACCTCCCACTCCACGGTACGCCCGGCCGGCACATCAACCGGGGGCGATCCGGCAGACACCCGCCCACAAAGGTGCCCCACCACGCGGCGGGCCGGGCTCCGGCAGGACCGGGGCCTGAGCGGGAGGGGTCCCTCGTCGGTCGGGCAGCTTCGCCGGCCCCCGGGGGTTCCTGGTACGCCTCCGGTGACCGGGCGACGAGGGACGTCACCCGCGACCCGCGACCACTCACCACGACGAAGCCGCACCCGCACTCGGCCCCACTGCCCCTCGGAGGGAGGGCCGGGGTCTGGGGCAGAGCCCCAGGGTGGTTCGCTGTACGGCTGTTGCGCGCCCGGACCGGCGGGGCCGACGGCAAGCGGGGCGGAGACAGGAGCGCGCGGCGGCCCCCGCAGGGCCGGAGCGCGCGCGGCCCTCGACAGCGGGCCGCCTTGAACAGCACCGCGACCGACAATTCCAGGAACGTGAGGCGGCGGGGGCGGGCTGGGAGGACAGCGGCTACGTCTTCACTCGCCCCGACGGCGCCCCGATCGAGGGGTCCACTCTCACCCGGCACTTCAACACCCTGCTCCGCCAGGCCAGACTCCGCCGCATCCGGTTCCACGACCTCCGCCACTCGGCGGCCACCCTCCTACTGGAGCAAGAAGTGGAACTCATCGTGATCAAGGAGCTGTTGGGGCACGCCCACATCGGCGTCACCGCCACCGTCTACGCCCACGTCCGGCTCCGACTCCAACGCGACGCCATCGACCTCCTCGGCCACGCCCTCCGCAACCCCGCCGAGATCACCGGCAAGCCCGACGACGGCGACGAACCACCGCTCTGGGCGGCTCCCGTCCGCTGACGTTGCCGTCAACTACTGCCGTCAAGAGCCCCAGAGGCCCTGCCGGATTGAGCATTCCCGGCGGGGCCTCTGGTTCGGTCAAACTGACAGCTCCTGCTGCGCCTCGGAATACAAATTGTCCGGGGCGAGCTCGGACATCTTCCTGAAGAAGCTCATTCCAGCCGCTTTGACGGCTTCCAGGAGATCCGCCGACGAAGCATTTGCCCTCTTAACTTCTTCGCCAATCTTGGCGGTCACCAGGACGCGAGACCCGGTGACCTGAAAAGAGAGCTTGATCGGCTGATCCGGGAAATACGTCTCCGCGTAACCCGACGACTGCACTTTCGTCACCATCTCGGCGATATAACACCAGAGTTGGTCGACATAGTCCCACTCTTCAGTGCCGATGATTTCCAATCCATCAACGGACAGCCGAATGGCACCTTCAATGTAGTCAAGGTCGGGCGGTGGAGTTCGGCAGGCTTCCACCTGCACAAACCCACCATCCACATCCTTCAGGAACGTCTCAATCTCAACCACGTCACAGGCCCTTCGATTATGGAGATTCCGGATAGAACTGGCCCACTCGACCTCTGTTCATGCCGAGCACGTAATCGACGCCGTTGACGTTGCCGCGAATCTGATACATTCCCTGACTGCCTCGCTGAACGAGTGTATCGCGGTTCTGTCGCATGACCTGCCCAATAGCGCCTTGGACGTCATCGACACTCATGCTCGAATCAAAGAAGGACTGCGTTTTCTTCACCGAGCCATCCCAATACTTCGGGTGATGACGAGTGAGGATGTGCTCCATTCCCTTCTTGTCCAGCAAGAAGGACTGATTCCCGAACTGGAACCGCTGACTGCTCCAGTCCCGGAGAGCGGGAAGGCATCCTCCACTGTTATGAACCAGAACCGGCGTCTGCCCAGCGAGTACATAGTACGTGTGCAAGCCCGCCACGGTCAGGTCATACGTTCGCCCGGACTTGCGCAGAGGCTCGACGTTCTCGACGAGCGCGGTCTTGCCCTCTGCTGTGCGCAGGGTCGCGCCCGCCGTGAGATCACCGGCGTTGACCCAGCCGTTTCTGCTCGGGCTCCAGAAGGGGTGGTGGTCGGTGGCGGTGATGCTGGATTCGCCGTCGGGTGTGCTGATCGTGAGCTGCGTGTAGTGCTTGTCGTCGTCCTTGATGATGGTCGCGACGACTTCTCGTGCTCCTGTTTCGCCGGTTTCCGGATCGGTCGCAAGGACCATGTCCCCGACCTCAACCTGCTCGATCGGTTTGTAGGATCCGTCGGCCATCGCGACCAGCGTGCCGGCTACGAAGCTGTGCCGCACAGGACAGACGGCCAAGGCCGCCGCGTCGGCGTGCTTGCCCTTCCCAAGGAGACTGGCCGCCTTTGCGATCTTCCCGAAGGGAATGAAGCCGGCTGCGGTCCACAAGCAGGCGCTGACACTGCCGTTGGAGCAATCGATCGCGTCTTGGATGCCGAGCAGTTCCAAGAGCGCGCCAGGTCCGCCGGGTCGGACCCAGCCCAAGTCATGGGCTGCCGCGCAGACTTCGGAGCTGGGGTCCATCTGGCACTGGCCCTCGGCCCACTTCATCACCTGTGCCTGATAGTTCCCGCGCAGGCTCTCGTAACCCGCGCGGGCGTTCATCTGCTTCGGCGTGGGCACCTGCGTGCCGGCCAGGAAGACGGGTGCGGGCTCTCCGGTCGGCTGGCTGTTCTTCGCCTTGGAGCTGGGCTTGGACGCGGCGGACGGGGTGACCGTGTAGGCCGGCTTTCCGTTGTCGTCGTAGCAGGTGTAGTGCGTACAGCCTGGGCCGCTGCCTGGTCCCCATACGCTGTCGGGGTTGTCGACGCTGCAGCCGTCGCAGTACAGGCCGGTGGGATCCGAGCCGGTGACGGGTGTGTTGTCGGCGTAGGCGTAGCCGTTGATCTGCTGTGGGCTGGCCGGGTCCATGATCGGATCCAGGCTGATGAACCGCCCGATCGAGGCGTCGTATTCCCGGGCCCCGAGGTGGGTCAGGCCGGTGGTTCTGGTGTCGTCGGTGCCACCGACGTAGCCCTTGCTGCCGGTCCAGGTGCCGGTATCGGTGCCGCGGCTACCCCCGAAGGGCAGGGTACGGCGCTGAGACAGCGACAGGTCGGCCGTCTTGACCTGCAGCTGGCCGGTGCCGACGTGGTCGGCGACGGTAATGGTGATCGAGCCGTCGTTCGACTGGACGGCCTGATGGCCGCCGCCCAGGTCGATGTACCGGGTGGCCTTGGCCGTGGTGGCGCCCTTGGGCAGGACGACCTCGGTGTTCCCGACGTACAGCGTGGTCTCGTTGGGGCCGCGGGCGATGAGCCGGTTGCCCTCGGCGTCGTAGACGTACTCGGTGACCTCGGCCGGCTTGCCCTCTACGGGCTGGGTGACCTTGGTGACATGCCCCTCGGCATCCCACTCCAGCGTCTGGGTGGTGCCGCTGATCACGCGGTCGGTGGTGTTGCCGGTGTTGTCGTAGAGGTAGCTGGTCTTCGATGTGCTGCCGTTCGGGCCTTCCTGGTTCACCTCGGTGAGCGTGTGCGGCTGCGGGCCGCCGGCCGGCGGATAGACGTAGGAGCGGGTGGTGTTCTTCGTGGTGTCGCCGCTCGGGTCGTGCAGGGTCTCGGTCTTGCGGTTGCCCGTTTTGTCGTAGGTGTAGGAGTGCCAGTACGGGGCCACGCCACCGACCGCGGTCGCCGATGGAGTGGCCGAGCAGGCGGTGTCGCCCTCGGTCCACGCCTCCGTCAGCCGGCGCAGGTAGTCGTAGGTGAAGCACTGGGTGTCGGTACCGTGACGCGACACGTCGGCGATCGACCGGATACTGCCCACCTGGTCGTAGCCGAACGTGCTGTGCCGGTCGACGCCTGCGATGTCCTGTCGGTCCACTCGGGTGGTGGCCAGGCGCTGGGTGCCCCACTCGTAGGTGTTGGTCACCCAGGCCTTCTTCGCGCCGGCCGCGGTGGAGCCGTAGGCGTACTGCAGCGGCTTGCCGGTGTTGGAGTAGGTGGTGTCGGCCTGGAAACCGTCACCGAGGATCGACACCGGACGCAGCGCGGAGTCGTAGGTGTAGCTGAACGAGCCGCCGGGCAGGGCGCCTGCCGCCGAGTACGACATACCCGCGACCAGGCCCGATGGCTTGTAGCTTGTCCCCCCTTGGTAAGTGCCGGCGAGAGCACCTTCGCTCGTCGGGATCGTCACTGCTGTGCGCACAGGACGGTAAAGCTGGTCGTACATTGTGACTTTGCTGGTGTATTCGTCGCCGTCCGCGTCGTACCGCGTCGCGGAGGCCAAGTGGCCCTTGGCGCCTGTGATCGTGTCGTACGTCCACTTGGCGCGCAGCTTGCCGGTGTGGCCGGCGTCACGCAGCTCGGTCTGACGGCCGAGCTGGTCGTAGACCCGGTACAGGACCCGGTTCTCGGAGTCCTTGGTGGTGCTGAGCTGGCTGCGGTCGTCGTACGTCTTGAAGGTGATGCCCTGGTCGGGATCGGTGGACTTGGTCTGGTTGCCGAGCAGGTCGTAGTCGTAGAACCAGTCGTTGCCCGCCGGGTCGGTGACCTGGGACAGCTGGCCGGACGGCGTGTACTTGTACTTGGTCGCGTCGTAGGGCGCGGTCGCACTGCGCTCGTGGTGCTGGCGCAGCTCCACGACACGGCCGCGGACGTCGGTCAGGGTGGTGGTGGCGGTGCCGCCGATGGGCGGGATGACCGTGGTGCGATCGCCGCTGTACGCAGTCGTCGTGGTGCCGAGATCGGCGCCGCCGTCGCCGTTGCCGGCGATGTTCTTCGTGGAGGTCTCGCGGTTCAGGCCGTCATACGTGTGCCACGTCTGCGTCTCCACGCTCAGCGCATCGACCGGCTTGAACAACTCGCGGTTGGGGGCGCCGGTTGTGTAGTAGGGCGCAAACTTTTTGGTGGCCAGCCCGCGTTCGTCGTAGAACGTGTCCGCGATCAGCCGGCCGCCGTCGGGGCCGATGTCCTGGGTCTGGCGGGCGCGCAGCAGGCCGTCGTACAGCGTGTACGAAGCGACCTGGGCGCCGCCGTTGTCCAGGGTGAGGGTGCGGACTGCGACCGGCTTGCCCTCGTCGATGAAGTAGTTGAACTCGAACGACGGTGTCTGACCGGTCTTGCGGTCGGCGAGCCAGACCCGGTCGGCGCGGCCCAGCGCGTCGTAGGTGAAGGTCTTGATCTTGCCGTTGGTGTCCTTCTGCTGTGTGGGCAGGCCACGCAGCGTTTCCAGCGTTGTGGTGGTCGTCTGTGCGGTGGCCGAGTCTCCCGCCTTGGCCGGCGGGGTGGCCGTGGTGACCGTCGTCGGGAAGCCGGTGGCCGGGGTGTAGGCGGTGGTGGTGGTCAGGCCGTCGCTGCGCGCGGTGCGCACCGGCGCGGTCGTCTCGGTGGCCGTGACGTTCGCCGTGATATCGGTGGTCGACAGCGCGCGGCCGTAGGCGTCGAATGTGGTGCCGGTCTCCAGGTAGGTGCCGGTGGTGCCGCTGTGCTTGGTCAGCTTGGCCGTCGCGGTCTCGTCACCCTTCGTCGGCGCAGCACCGTAGGCACCGCCGTCATAGGCGCTGCGTACGTCGGAGACGACGTGCTTGGTGCGGTCCGGGGTGGTGGCACACGACACCGACACCGTCTCCACCCGCGAGGGCAGCGTGAGGATGTTGGCGGTGGTGTTGGTGGCGTAGCTGGTGCGGGTGCAGACGTCGTCGGTGGTGGTGGAGGTGTCGCCCTTGTCGTCTACCTGGGTGACGCGGCCCGCGACGGTGTCGTACGTCGTGGAGGCCGAGGTCGTACGCCACTGGCTGCCCGCTCCGTCGTCCAGCGACGTCCATGTCCGCGACTCGCCGGTGCCGGTGAAGTTCGCGGTCACCGTGCCCCAGGAGCGGACCTTCTTCGCGGTCTGGTGGTGCCAGGGCCGCTGGACAGTCTTCGCCAGCACCTTGCCGCCCGGACCGGAGTACGTGGCGGTCCTGTAGGTGAAGCCGGCCGCCGACTCATGGTCGGTGATGGGGTCGCCCTCGCCGGTGTCCAGCGTGACGCTGACGGTCTTGGTGCCGCCGTCCTTGTTCAGCCGGTCACTGTGCATACCGCGCAGGAAGTAGCTGTCCTGCTGCGTCTTCATGTACGCGGCGCCGCCCTGGCCACCGGTCTTGACGCGGACGTGACCGTAGCCGCGCCACTGCGACCAGGTCTTGTGCTTCTCCTTCGTCAGACCGTCATCGTCGTCGTAGTGCCAGGCCGCCCCGCCCAGGTACTCGTACGCGGTCACCGCGTCCGGCGCACCACCGGTGCGGTCCGTGGCCGTCACGGATGTGACGACGTACTTGTTGAACCAGTGCTGCTCCGGCGCCTGGGTGTCCGAGCCGCCCAGCATCTGCGGGAAGCAGCGAGTGGTGTTCGTCTCGGGGGTCGGCAGGGAGCCCGCGCTACAAGCGGCAGCGGAGTAGTTGACGTCGATCTGCCCGCCGTGCTCGTCGGCCACGGTCGACAGGCGCGCCTTGATGAACGGGGCGTAGCCGTCGCCGGTCTGATCCAGCCGGTTGGCCAGCTGGGTGTAGGCCAGCGTCGTCTTCGGCAGTGTGACGGGGGTGGCGCCGGTGTGGCCGGTGTGCTGGATGGAGTCCAACAGCAGCTGGTAGTCGACGTCGGCCTGACCCCAGCGGTGGGTCAGGGCCCAGGAGTCGACCTTGCTGTAGGCCGTACTGTTGAGGACGGAGGTGGTGATGCCGGTCAGCCGCTTGCGGGTCCAGAAGGTCGGCGAGAGCCGCCCGTTGTCACAGTCGGTGCCCGCCGTGCAGTTCATGTCCCACGGAGTGTCGTACCAGTAGAACGAGTCCGTGGAGATCGACGAACACGTCGTGCTCGCGTTGGGTATGCAGCGCTCGGAACTGGTGAACTCCACCTTGGCCAGCGCCTGACCGTAGAAGGCGCGCAGGCCGTACTCGGCCCGCTTCAGGTACCCGCCCCGCACGTAAGGGGTGTCGTCTGCGGCCTTGAGGTTACGGCCGTAGGAGTTGGTCTCCTTGCCGTAGTAGTACGTCATCAGATTGCCGTGCGTATCAACGACGGCATCCAGGTTCCACCGCCACGTCTGCTGGCACCACGATGCCGCGAAGGTGCTGGCATTGCACGGCTCGTCGGCGTCGTCACCGAAGACAGGCACGGTCCACGACGAGTTCGTCTCGTCCTTGCCCTCGGACCACCCGGACGGACGGTTGTAACCGAAGTAGTAGCGCGTACCGTCGGGGCTGGTCACCCGCCAGTACTCACCGTCGTTGTCACCGTTGGCCAGCGCCGTGTTGCGCAGCCGCTTGACGAGCGTGCCGTCGTCCTGCTTGAGCTTGAACTCATCGGTCACCCCGGTCGGGACGAGCTCGCCGCCTTTGCCGTTGAAGGCGATGTAGGCGTTGTCGTAGCCCCAGCACAGATCACCGGGCTTGTTGATCCCGTCGGCAGCCGTCTGCCCGTCGTCCGCGCACGCCTTGTAGCGCCGCTCGATGAAGCCCGGCGACAGCTCGAACCCGTCGCCGACCCACGAGGACTGGTTGTTGGTGTTGCCGGTACGGCCGTCGACCGTGCCGGAGGAGTACGACAGACCCACCTGCGGGGTGAGCCCGCCGGGCACCTCGGGCACCGGAATGTTGTACGACCAGCCGAAGTCACCGGTGTTGAGGTTGGTGCTCCAGGTGGAGGACGGCGACAGCGGGGTCGCCTTGTAGTCGCCGGTCTTGCCCGCGTCCCCGGCGGTCGCGGCCAGCAAAGTGGGCGAGCTACTGCTCACCGACACCGATCGGGCGGTGAGGGTCTGCTCCTCGGTGTCGTTCTCCGTGGGCAGAGGCCTGTTGTTTCGGCACTTTGGGCTCTTCGGCGTCGTCAGCGCACAGGCCGACAGCTCCACCAGCGTCAGCCGGGAGGCGTAGGCGCCGCCGAACGCCTCGGCGAAGGAGGAGTAATCGACGGTGGCACTGACCGTGCCAGAGGACGCCTTGTCCTTGGCCTTCAGGGTGAACAGCACCCCGTCGACCCCGGCCTTCTTCGCGGCCTCACGGCCGAGAACCTTCGCCTCGATCGTGCCGCCGGTCGCCGACTTCACCCGCTTCGCGGGGGTGTTCAGCGAGATCGGCAACCCCTTGGCCGTGACCGCCGAACCCGCTTTCGCCGCAGGCTCCTTCAGTGAGACGAGGGCCGAACCAGCCTTGGGCCAGTTGGCCTTCGGGGCGTCCTGGGGTGTCCGCGGACCCTTCTGGACCTTCCGTGGCTTCAGCTTCGTGACGGACGTGCCCGCGACCGGGTTGTCCGGCTCGGACACCCCTGGGCGTCCCTTGCCCGCAGCGACGGCGGGAGGCGTGAACGTCGCCGCCTGAAGCAGCGTGGCGACCATGACCACGGACGTGCCCAGGGCGACTCTGCGTCCCAGGGCTGCCCTTGTTCCGCGCCTCTGTGTGGCTCTGCGCCACAGGGCGGCTACGCGCGGTGGGCGCGATATGCCATACATACATAGACTCGATTCTTCATCGACGGGCGCCAGGCATAGGAATCCAGGCGTGAGATGACAGCGCAAGCGGTCACGGATACGGGTAGGGGAGGGGCCCGAGCACACCTATGGGCCCCGTCCCTCTGCCAGATCAGTCGCCGGGGATCTCGGTGGACAGGTCGAACCAGGTTCGTGCCAGCTTGCCGACCTGGGCTTCGCTCAGCGCACCCTGGAAAACCCATACGTCGTCGACCAGACCGGGAAAGTAGCTTTTGGCCGCGCTGCCAGTGCCTTCGCGGCCCACCTGCAAGGAGGTGGCCTTGAAGGCCGTGGTGTTCTCCGCCCATGGCACAAGATCTGTGCAGGAGGAGTCATCGCCGGTGCCATCATCGTCGAGGTCGGTGCAGGCAACTTCGGCGAGGCCACCGTTGACGTAGAGGCGGGCCGTCTTGGCGAAGCCGTCGTAGACGAGGGCGAGATGATTCCACTGGCGGGCGTCGTAGAACTCGCCGTTGTTGGCCTCTACCACGATGGCGTCGGTGGCATTCCTGTCTGCGACCGTCAACTGCCAGCGGCCTGGTTTGTTCTCCGGATCGGCGGCATCGGGCACAAAGCGCACTGTGAAGGCCTTCTGGTTGCTGCCTTCCGCGCTTGCCAGGGCCACCGAACCAGCGGGCATGGCGACAGCCTGCGCCCATGCGGTCAGCGTGAAACTTCCGGAGGTATCGACAGGCACATTGCCGGCGGTGGCGTACGCACTCGTGCCGTTAAGCTCCATCGAGCCGGAGTCGATCCACGCGTTGTCGGATTTGGACGCACCACCGAGCAGGGTGAGGTCGTTCCCGGTCCCGGCGTCGTCTGGGGTGACGACCGGGGAGGTACCGGAGGTCTCCTCGAACTTCCAGCGAGCCTTGACCAGCGGACGCTGTTGGAACATCTGCTGGACCTCTTCGGCGGAAACCGGCCGGTCCAGCATCCGCACATCGTCGACCGTGCCGGGGAAGAAGAACTGCGTCGTTCCGCTGAAGCTTCCCGCGCCGATGTACATCGACTGGTCGGCGTAGAAGGGGCTCGTCTGCGTGGCCGACCCGGCCTTCACTCCGTTCACGTACAGCGTGAGCGTGTTGTCCTGTGTGTCGTGCACTCCGACCAGATGCGCCCACTCACCGGCCCGCGCCTTCGTACCGGAGGGCTGCTGCGCGCGCACGATGGCCGCGGTGGCTGAGTCCGCCGTGTACTGGGCGAATGCCCACTGCTGGGTGGCGGCTGAGTAGTACAGTTCCAGCCCGGGCCGCTCCTTACCGGCCTGCAGCACGACCACGCCGCTCTCCGTCGCCAACCTGTCGAGCTTGGCCCAGGCGGAGACGGTGAAGCTGCGGAACGTGTTCACGTGGGGAGCGCTGGTCTGGCCGACCTTGCCGTATCCGGTAGCGCCGTCGAAGTGGGTGGCCTTCTTTGCGATTCCCGGCTCGCCCGTGGTGACCGTTCCGTGGTAGGTCGCCGGGATCACTCCTCCGTGACCGGCGATCTCGGTGGCGCCGGCCTGCTCGTCCATGGGGAACACCGCGATCGCAGGGGGCCCCGGATCGCCGACGGTCTGCTTCGCATACAGCCGGGCGATCTCGGTGTCGGCGAGCGACCGGCTGAAGATCTGTACTTCATCGATGGCGCCGGGGAAATGATTACCCGGGGCCCCGCTGTAGGAGCCCGCACCCAGTCTCAGACCGCGGCGGGCGTTCCACGGTGTGGACCAGCTCTTCTCGCCGACCAGCTGTCCGTCGACATACAGTCGCAGCAGATCGAGGGTCGCATCGTAGGAGCCGGCCACATGTGTCCACTTGCCCACGGTGATCGGGGCGGGCGTGGGAGCCTTGGCCATAACCGAATTGGCATCAGCGGTGTCCGCGGAATGCTGGTTGAACACCCAGCCGTGGGTCAGGGAGTAGTAGAGCTCGAAGCCAGCCATGATGTTGCCCGGCTGGGTGGCCACTACCGCCGAACGAGCGGGCTGCTGGTCGAACTTGACCCATGAGGAAACGGTAAACCCTTGCATGGAATTGACTGGGGAGAGGTCGGTGTCGGCGTAGCCGTCCGTGCCGTTGAACCTGACCGCCGTCCCCGTGACACCTTCCACCTCGGCGGTCGTGCCGCCCAGCAAATTCAGTTTGCGCGGGGGTGTCGAGCCTCTCGCCTCGCTTGCCCCAGCGCCCTCGTCCAGCTGCCAGGTCGCGCGATCGGGCTGGCCGGCCTTCACGCGATACTGGTAGGTGCGGATCTCGCTGCCGTTGCCCGCCGCGTCGAAAGCCTGCGCGGTGAAGGAGTTGACGCCCGGCTTGGCCGGCAGCACATTGGCGATCCGGGCGGCCCCACCCGAAGTAGTGATCTTGTTCTTCGAGGTCGGGTCACCGTTGATGCCGTACCAGTACGTCGTCACATCGGAGTTGACCCCATCGATGGTGAAGGTCCCGTATTGGCCCACTCCGTCGTACCACGGATCGTTGGGATCCGCCGGATCCGATTCCGGGTACTCACCGGAGCTGACTGTTGGCGCCTTGGGCACACTCGTGTCGTAGACGAAATAGCACGCCGCCGGATCACCAGCGTACGACCACGGGGAGTACTGCGCCCCGTCATAGGCACGGGCGTACCAGTTAACCGTCTTGTTCTGTGGGATCGTCGAGGGCAGGGTAATCGAGAACGTCGAACCCGACGCCTTGAGGGTGGTCCGCGCGGGACTCCATGAACCGCCGTCCCACTTCGCCTGGAACTGCACCGCGACGGTGTCTCCGTCGGGGTCGGTGACGTTGTTCGCGTAGAGCTTGCCGAGCGTCCGGACGCGCGCTGGGGACGACGGGCTCTTGCAGCTACCGCCGTACTCCATCGTCAGCTGCGACGTCCTGATCTGGGACGGCGGACGGTTGTACTTCACCCGCAGGAATGCCTTGTCCGAGAATCGCTTCCACGCGTAGCCGTCGCTCTCGCTGGCCGCCCGCAGGCCGAAGGTCATCGTGGAGTCCCCGTTGTCGGCGGCCGCCTGAACTGCGGACTTCACAGTGAATTCGGCATCGGCCGCGCTGCAGCCCGAGTAGCCGTAAGCAAACGGCTTTGACCCCAGCTGCTTGACCCAGAAACCGGAGGCCTCCTGAGAGTTCCAAGTCGTGGAGGTGGAGATGCCCTTCGTCTGCCACAGCTCCACGCTGCGCGCCGAGCACGAAGCGGACCATGTGTTGCGGACGACGAACTCCGCCGACAAGATCGTCTTGCCGGCGAACGCCGACACTGGGATCCGGTAGAACAGCCGCTTGGTGTCATGCGGCTGGCAGTACGACCAGTTGCAGTAGCCCATTCCCGCATCCGAGTCGCCGTTGAACTTCCACTGCGGAGACGACGCCCAGTACTTCGACGCCATCGTCCACGCTGAGGTGCGCGGCGAGTACCACTGCGGATCGATGAACACCGGGTATGTGGTGTCCTTGCCCTTCAGGACCTCCTCGTCCGGCGTCAGCACCAGCTCGTCCTGTTCGGCGGGAACGTCGACGCCGACCGGTGCCAGTTTGCCGGACTCACCAGCACCCGGCTCGCTGTCCGTGGACACCGTTGTGGCCCGTGCCGACAGCTGCCCGGCCGTCGCCGCACTGTTGCCCGTGCTGGAGTCCCACATCAACGGCTTGGGCGCCTCGAACACAACGCCGTTGGCGCCGGCATCGACCGCTTCGAGACCGCCGGCCGCGGTCTCCTTGACGTCCATGCTTTCAGCGGCCAGCTTCAGCCGCAGCTCGGCCAGTTCAGGGTTCTCGGCGGCCTCCGCCGACTTCACTACCAGCAGCTGGGTAAAGCCGTCCTCCTGCGCGCCCATCCGCAGGTCAACACCGGGAAGCACCTCCCGGTACGTGGCGGTCGCACCGTCCAGCTCAGGCGACGGCAACTCATTGGGCCAGGACAGCGCCAGCTCGCGCCCCGCCTTCGTCATCGACACCAGTGGCTCATCACCGCCGCCGGAGAACTCCAGGTCCACGGTGGTCACCTTCGGGGCGACCGTTCCGTCCGCCGTTCTCTTCAGCTCCGTGTCGACCGGCTTCCAATCACCCCCACCCGGGCGCGGATCGGCCGCAGATACTCTCGCGCCTCCAGGTTCCCGTCCGGGGTCGCGAACACATCACGGCTTTCACCTCGCAGCGAGGCGATCTCCACAGGCTCACCGGAGCGCTTCGCCGCCGCAAGGGCTTCGCTCTCGGAATACGCCCGCGTCTCCGACTCAGCCCCAGGGGCAGGCAACTGCGCGGGTTGCGCCTGCGCTTGGTTGGACCCTGAGGACAGGCTCGCGGCCAGCGCCACGCCGAGCATCACCCCCATCGCCCGGCTGGCGCCCCATCTTCGAAGCCACATCCGTACCACCCCACCCACAGCTGATCTTCAGTTGCAGCGCAAAGGTAGCCGACAAGTGAACGTTGAGTAAGGTCAAAAGATCGGTGCATCAGAAGCAGCCGCTCCAGAAAGACTCCACCTGGGCCTGGACCACTTCGAAGGCCGCACTGGCGCGGCTGGCATCACCACATCACCCTCGTCATCGCCGCCCAGGCTTTCCTCATGCTCCGGCGGCTCGACCCAAAAGCCCAGACGCCGGCCTAACCCTCACCACAAGCAGATCCAGAACCTGACGAAGCACTACTAGCCGCCGTCAGTGCAGCCCCGCCGCCGCGAGGAACTTGCCCACCTTCTCCACCTCGTCCGGCGACAGCGGCACCTGCGGCTCCGCCGTCGCCGGGCAGGCGATGACCCCGCGCAGATGCAGCGCCGCCTTGAAGGCGCCCAGCGCCGAGGAGCTGCCGCCCATCCGGGTGGGGGCGCCGACGCCGACCAGGCCGAACAGGGCGCACAGCCGCTCCTGTTCGGCGCGGGCGCGGTCCCAGTCACCGGCCCGGCACAGCCGGTCGAGCCGGACGTAGCCGTGCGGGTCGACGTTGGCCAGGCCGGGCACCGCCCCGTCCGCGCCCATCGCGAGGGCCGCGTCCACGAGCGTTTCGGAGCCGGTCAGCACGCTGAAGCCCAGGACGCCGTGTGCGTGCAGGCCGGTGATGACCTGACGGAACCCCGCCAGATCCCCGCTGGAGTCCTTCAGCCCGGCCAGCGCACCCTCGGCGGCCAGCTCCACGACCAGCTCGGCCGGGAGCTTGGTGTGCACGGCGGGCGGGATGTCGTAGGCCAGGACGGGGACCGGGGAGGCGGCGGCGACGAGCCGGTAGTGGCGGGCGATCTCCGCCGGGTGGGTGCGGGTGTAGAAGGGCGCGGTGACGACGACGGCGTCCGCGCCCGCCTCGGTGACGGCCGTGACGTGGTCCAGCACGCGCGGGGTCGTCATGTCGATCGCCCCGGCGATCAGCGGGAGCTGCCCGCCGAGGTGACCGGCGACGGTCTCGACGACGAGGGCGCGCTGCCGGTCGGTGAGGTAGGCCGCCTCGGAGGTCGAGCCGAGCACGAACAGCCCGTGCACACCACCGGCCACCAGATGGTCGACGAGCCTGAGCAGCGAGCGGACGTCCACCTCACGTTCCGGTGTCAGGGGCGTGCAGACGGGCGGGATGACACCGGTCAGCGGGGAGGGGAAGGTCATGCGGGCTCCTTTGGTGCCTGAGCCTGGCCGACGAGCTCACGGGTCGACTGGTCCTCTCCCACCGGATGATGGCAGCGGAACCGATGCACAGGGGTGGACGAAACGGAAAATTCAGGCATCAAGTCGGCACACATCCCGTCGGCCTTCCAGCACCGCGTGCGGAACGGGCAGCCGCTCGGCGGGCGGGTCGCCGACGGGACCGGCCCGACCAGCGGGATCGGGTCGATCGGGTCGAGCAGGCCGGGGGTCGCGGAGAACAGGGCGCGGGTGTACGGGTGGCGGGCCCGGTCGGTCACCCGGTCGGCCGGGGCCACCTCCACGATCCGGCCGAGGTACATGGTGATCACCCGGTCGCTCATCCGCCGTACCGTCTGGATGTCGTGCGAGACGAACACCAGCGCCAGGCCCAGCCGCTCCTTCAGGTCCAGCAGCAGGTTGAGGATCTGGGCGCGCACCGACACGTCCAGCGCGCTGGTCGGTTCGTCGGCCACCACCAGCTCGGGGTCGA
The DNA here is from genome assembly GCF_015712165.1 of Streptomyces spinoverrucosus. Taxonomy (NCBI): domain Bacteria; kingdom Bacillati; phylum Actinomycetota; class Actinomycetes; order Kitasatosporales; family Streptomycetaceae; genus Streptomyces; species Streptomyces spinoverrucosus. The sequence goes on from NZ_JADPZX010000001.1 coordinate 5,931,395, forward strand.
GGGCGAGCGCGCGGGCGATGGCGACGCGCTGGCGCTGTCCGCCGGAGAGCTGGCCGGGCAGCCCGTCGGCCAGCGCCTTCGGCAGACCGACCAACGCCATCAGCTCCCGCACCCGCTCCTCCCGCCCGGCGGCCGTGCCGCGCCCGTGCACGTCCAGCGGGTCGCGCAGGATCTGCCGTACCGTCAGCCGCCGGTTCAGCGCGGTCGACGGGTCCTGGAAGATCATGCCGGTGTGGCTGCCGATGGCCTTCCGGCGCTCGGCGGGCGGCATCGCCCACAGGTCGCGGCCCTGGAAGGACACCGTCCCCGACGTCGGCGGCTGCACGCCCACCAGCACCTTCGCCAGCGTCGACTTGCCGCAGCCGGACTCGCCGACCACGCCGACCGTCTCGCCGGGCGCGATGGTGAGGGCGGCGCCGGTCAGGGCGTACACCTTGTCCCGGGTGAACACCCCGCCGGTGCGGGCCCTGTGCACGACGTGCACGTCGTCGAGCTCCACCAGCGCTTCCGCCCGTGCGGTCATGTGACGACCTCGCTCTCCGCCTCGCCGGTGTTCACCAGCAGGACCGCCGGATGGTGGCAGGCCGCCGTGTGCGTCGGTGTGCCCAGCAGGTCGGGAGCCGTGGTCCGGCAGACCTCGCTCGCCATCGGGCAGCGGTCCGCGAAACGGCAGCCCGCCGGGAAGTCCGCCGGGGACGGCACGACGCCCTTGATCTGCGTCATCCGCTCCGCCGCCCCCTCCAGCGACAGCACGCTGCCGAGCAGGCCGCGCGTGTAGTGGTGGGCCGGCGCCTCGACCAGGTCGGCGGTCACGCCCGTCTCCACGATCTGCCCGCCGTACATCACCACGACCCGGTCGGTGACGGCCGCGACCAGCGCGAGGTCGTGCGAGACCAGGATCAGTGAGAAGCCCAGCTCCTCGCGCAGCTTCAGCAGCAGTTCCATGATCTGCGCCTGCACGGTCACGTCGAGCGCGGTGGTCGGCTCGTCGGCGACGATCAGCTTCGGGTCGCGGGACAGGGCCATGGCGATCAGCACGCGCTGGCGCTGGCCGCCGGAGAGTTCGTGCGGGTAGCTGCGCAGGGTGCGGTCGGGGTCGAGGCCGACCATGCCGAGCAGTTCGGCGGGACTGCGCCGGCCGCCGCGCCGTACGACCTGCTTGAGCTGGGAGCGGATGGTCATCGCCGGGTTCAGGGAGGACAGGGCGTCCTGGTAGACCATCGCCATCTCGTGGCCGAGCAGCTTGCGGCGCACCCGCATCGGCTCGGCGAGCAGGTCGCGCTGGTGGAAGCGGACCTGGCCGCGCACCCGGGCGGCCTTGGGTTGCAGGCCCATCACGGTGAGCGCGGTGAGCGACTTGCCGCAGCCCGACTCGCCGACCAGGCCGAGCACTTCACCGGCGTGCACCTCGAAGCTGATGCCGTCGACGATGTCCACGCCGTGATGCCGGTCCGGGAAGCCGATGGCGAGGTTCTCGACGGCGAGCACCGGCTGCCCGTCGGGCAGGGGGCGGGCGCGGGAGCGGAGCCTCAGGGCGGCCTCGGCGAGGCCGGGCAGCGGGGTGACCTTGCCGCTGCCGGGCTCGGGGGCCTCCAGGCGGTCCTTGGGCGCCTCCACCTCGCGGGGCGCCGGAGCCGCCCAGGCGTCGGACACGCCCTCCGACAGGATGTTCAGCGACAGCACGGTCACCAGCATCAGCAGCCCGGGGAACACGGTCGCCCACCAGCCGCCGGTCAGCACCATGTTCTTGCCGTCCGCGATGACACTGCCCCACGACGGGTCCGGCGGCCGTACGCCCGCGCCGATGAAGGACAGCGACGCCTCGAAGACGATCGCCTCGGCGACCTGCACGGTGCAGAACACCAGCACCGGGGCGGCGCAGTTGATGGCCACGTGCCTGACGACGATGTGCGGGGTGCGGGCGCCGATGACCCGTTCGGCGGTCACATAGTCCTCGCCGTACTGGTCGAGGATGTTCGCCCGGACGACCCGGGCCACCGGCGGTGTGAACAGGAACGCGATCGCGCAGATCAGCACCACGATCCCGCCGCCGAACACGGCGACCAGCACGGCGGCCAGCGCGATCCCCGGAAACGCCATCACCACGTCCAGGCAGCGCATCAGCGTCTCGTCCACCGCCTTGCGGGAGGTCGCCGCGACCGCCCCGATCACCGAGCCCACCAGCAGCGCGAGCGCGGTCGCGCCGAGCCCGATGGCCAGCGACCAGCGGGCGCCGTACATCAGCCGGCTGAGGATGTCCCGGCCGAGGCTGTCCTGGCCCATCCAGTGCTCGGCGGACGGATGCCCCGTCCCGTCGACGGGCGGCAGCTGCTCCAGCGGGTCGTAGGGCGCGAGCAGCGGCGCGAACACCGCGACCAGCACCACCAGGGCCAGGAAGCAGACGGCGACCTTCGACAGCAGCGGCAGCCGGCGCCAGCCGCGCAGCCGGACGCCGGGTCGGGTCAGGGCCTCGGTGAGGCGCTTGCGGGAGAACATCAGGCGGCATCCCTCAGTCGCGGGTTGACCAGCAGGTAGAGGATGTCGATGACGAGGTTGACGACCACGAACCCGGTCGCCGTGGTCAGGACGACGCCCTGCACGACGGCCGGGTCGCCGTTCTTCACGGCGTCGATCATCAGCTTGCCCATGCCGGGCAGCGAGAAGATCGTCTCGATGACGACCGCGCCGCCGAGCAGATAGCCGACGCGCAGCCCGAGCACGGTCAGCGGGTTGATCAGGGCGTTGCGCAGCACGTTCCGCCCGACCACCACCCTCGGCGGCAGCCCGCTGCCGATCGCGGTGCGGACGTAGTCCTTGTCCAGCTCCTCGACGACCGCCGTGCGCACGATCCGGGTCAGCTGTGCGGCGACCGGCAGCGACAGGGCGAGGGCGGGCAGGGTCATGGTCTTCAGCCAGCCGGTGAAGGAGTCCGCCGGGTTGATGTAGCCGCCGGTCGGAAACCAGCCCAGGTCGACCGCCAGGTACTGGATCATCAGCAGCGCCAGCCAGAAGCCGGGCGCGGCCACGCCGGTCAGGGACACCACCCGGATGATCTGGTCGGGCAGCCGGTCCCGGTAGATCGCGGCGGTCACGCCGCCGAGCAGCGACAGCACCACCGCGATGCCCAGGCCCAGGAAGGTGAGCTGCATGGTGAGCGGCAGCGCCGTCATCACCTGGTCGACGACCTCGCCCCGGGTGAGCGCGCTGGTGCCCATGTCGCCGTGGAGCAGATCGCCGACGAAGGCGACGTAGCGCACCGGCAGCGGGTCGAGCAGGCCGTGCTCCTCGCGGAAGTCGTGCAGTTGCTGGGGCGTCGGATTGGCGCCCTGGAAGAACGCGGACGCCGGGTCCACGTCGGAGAACCGCATCACCAAAAAGACGAACAGCACGATGCCGAGCATCAGCGGTACGAGCAGCAGGACACGGCGGGCCAGGATTCTGACGACGGCGACCACCGGCTAGGCCCACTTGGCCTGGAGGACGTTGATCCCGGGGTACGCCTGTGCCCTTATCCCGGCGAGCGCCCGAGGGTCCCAGGCCGTCATCAGCTCGTTGTGGACGACCGGGTAGAGCACGGCCTGCTCGGCGACGACGTCGACGTAGTCCTGGACCATCGTCTTCTTGCGGTCCGGGTCCGGCTCCCGGGTGGCCCGGTCCATGTCCTTGAAGAGCTGCTTCGCGACCGGGTCGTCGGCCCAGCGGGCGTACTGCATCCAGAGGTTCTCGGGGCCGTGGTTGTAACGCATGATCAGGTCGGCGTCGAGGCCGAACTGGTTGGGGTTCGAGGCCGCGGCGACCACCTGGTAGTCCTGCTTCTGGTCCATCTTGGTGAAGACGGCCGTGGTCTCCTGCGGCGACAGCGTCGTCGCCACGCCGATCGCGTCCCAGGACGACTTGATGGTCGGCAGGCAGTCCACGATCCAGCTGACGTTCACGGCGAGGATGTCGATCCGCAGCCCGCTGACCCCGGCCTCCTTCAGCAGCGCCTTCGCCCGGTCCGGATCGTGGTCGTAGACGGTCTTCGCCCGCCGGTACGACGGATTGGCCTCGTCGAGGAACGACGACGACGGCTTGCCGTGCCCCTTGAGGGCGACCTCGACGATCTTCTCGCTGTCGATGGCGTAGTGCAGCGCCTGCCGCACCCGCACGTCGTCGAACGGCTTGTGCCGGGTGTTGAACATCAGGAACAGGTTGTTCATCCCGGCCCCGCCCGCCACCGTCATCCCGGTGCTCTCCAGCTGGCCGATGTTGGCGTACGGGATGTTGTCCGCGATCTGCGCGCCCGCGCTGCCGCCGGAGATCTTGGCGACGCGGGGCGCGGCGTCGACGATCGTCAGCCAGTTCATCTTCTTGAAGGCGGGCGGGCGCGGGCCGTTGTAGCCGGCGAACGCCTCGAAGGTGGTGTTGGACTTCGGGTGGTGCGCGGTCTGCCGGTACGGCCCCGAACCCACCGCCAGCCCCCTGATCGCGTCGTTCCAGGCGCCGGGCCGGGAGAACACGTGCTTCGGCATGATCTTGGCCAGGGTGAGCCGGGAGACCCCTTCCGGGAAGGGGAACTTCAGCACCAGCTCCACGTTCCGCTCGTCGATCTTCCGTACGTCCTTCAGCCAGGGCTCGAAGAACCCTTTGGCCAGGGTCTGGGTGCCCGGGTCGAGGATCCGGTCGAAGACGAAGACCACGTCGTCGGCGGTGACCGGCCTGCCGTCGTGGAACGTGGCGCCCGGGCGCAGGGTGAACTTCCAGGACGTGGCGGTGAGGTCCGTGGGCACCCTGGTCGCCAGCGCGGGGTACGGCTGCCGGGAGATCGGGTCGGTGTCGAGCAGACCCTCGTAGATGTGGTTGTTGGCGGCCATGCAGAACGCCGACGCCGTCTGCGTCGGGTCCCAGGTGCCGTCGTTCCCGTAGCCGATGACCGCCGTCAGCGTCCGGTTCGGGCCCGAGCCGCCGTCGCCGAGGTCGTTCGTGGACTCGGGGCCCGCCGAACAGGCTGCCAACGACGCCGAGACGGCGCCCGCCGCGCCCAGCGCACCGGAGTACTTCAGGAACGACCGGCGGTGCAGCGCCGGCACGTCGTGGGTCACGTCGCGCACGGGTCCTCCGAAGGGTGGTGGGGAGGCATGACGGGTCTGATGACGAGTCTGATGACTAGTCAGGTGATGAGTCGGATGATGGGGAGATACGACGTCCTACGTCCTGCGGTGAGCGCGACGATAGGAGCGGCCGTGGGGGCGGTCAAGAGATCGCACACGAATGGCGTATCCGCCACAGGTCGCACCAATGACAGCGGGAAATAGCGGGAGTTGGCACAGCTCGGAGCCAGAGGTGGGACGTGGGACGTCCCCGGGGCGTACGATGCGGCGCATGCCCGGGGAGCCGAGGAATCGCCGGATGCAGCGCGCGGTCGTTCAGCTGATCCTCGACCGCGGGCTCCGGTCCGGCACGCCGCTGCCCACCGAGACCGAGCTGATGGCGGCGCTCGGGGCCGGCCGCAACTCCGTCCGCGAGGCCCTCAAGGCGCTCCAGGCGCTCGACATCGTGGAGATCAGACACGGCCACGGCACCTTCGTGGGCCGCGCCTCGCTCACCCCGCTGGTCGACGGCCTCACCTTCCGCGCCCTCGTCCGGCACGCGGACGACGCCGGTGCGACGGCGGAGATCCGCGAGGTGCGTCAGGCGCTGGAGGAGTGGCTGATCCGCCGGGTGGCCGGCACGCTCACCGAGGCGGAGCTGGACCGGCTGGACGGGCTGGTGGACCGGATGGCGGCGGAGGGCCGCGCCGGGCGTCCCGTCGCCGAACTCGACCGCCGGTTCCACCAGTTGCTGTACGCCTCGCTGGGCAACGCGCTCGTGCCCGAGCTGCTCGACGCCTTGTGGACGGTCTGCCACCGGGTCGCCGGTGCCCGTGCCCGCCCGGACGACCCGTCCCCCGAGCTCACCGTTCACCGTCATCGCGCCATCATCACCGCGCTGCGCGCCCGTGACGTGGAGGGCGCGCAGCGCGCGATGGCAGTTCACTTCCGTGGCGGAGAGGGCTGAACGGGGCCCCTTCGGTCGGCGGGAATCGGTTGCCCGGGCGCGGAGAGCGGGTTCGAATGGCCGTATGACGACGGTCGACGGGTGGGACGAGCGGATACCAGGCGTACTCCGGCTGCCCTCGGGCCGCCTGATCCGGGGCCGGGGACTGCGCCACCCCCTCGACCCGGTGGCGCCCGGCCCGTCGTACGGCGTGTACCTCCTCGGCAAGCCGCCCGAGCGCTTCCCCTGGGAGTCCCGCTGGATCCGCTGGCCCGACTTCCGCCTTCCGACGGACCGGGCCGACGCCCGGGCGGTCCTGACCGAGGTCTGGGAGCGGGCCGCCGCCGAGCGCGTCGAGATCGCGTGCGGGGGAGGGCGGGGGCGGACGGGGACGGCGCTGGCCTGTCTGGCGGTCCTGGACGGCGTACCGCCTCAGGAGGCCGTGGCGTACGTCCGGGCGCGCTACGACCGGCGGGCGGTGGAGACGCCGTGGCAGCGGGCGTACGTGCGCCGGTTCGCCGGGCGTTGAGTACCTGCGCTGGGGCAGGCCCCTCGCCATCACCGAGTTCGGCACGTGCGCGTACGAGGGGGCGCCGAGCGCGGGCGGCATGGGCTGGGACGTCGTCGACCACGCAAGGAGCCGCCGGAGATCAAGGGCGAGCCGGTGCGCAGCGAACGCACCCAGGCCGCCTATCTGGTCGACCTGGTGGACGTGTTCGAGTCGATGGGGCTGTACGCGGCGATGGCCTTCGAGTTCGTCACGCCGGACGCCCCGCACCGCCCCGACAGCCGCCGTCAAGGACCGGCCCGACGACCCCGCTCCGACTGGCACTGGGAGCCGAAGCTGGCCTTGCTCGCGCCGGCCCGCCGGTTCGGCCGACGGGCGCGGCCCGTGGCGCGGGGGGACCATGGCTGAGGAGGTGCGCGTATGGAATGGACGCTTGAGGTGATCACCGTGCCGGTCACCGACCTGGACCGCGCCAAGGCCTTCTACGAGGACCAGTGCGGTTTCCGCGCCGACATCGACGCGGCGTTCTACGAGGGCGTCGGCCGTTTCGTCCAGCTCACCCCGCCCGGCTCGCGCTGCTCGATCGTGCTGGAGTCGGGCCTGCCGGACTCGCCGGGCCAGTCCCGGATGGCCCCCGGCGCCCTCCAGGGCCTCCAGCTCTGTGTCACGGACATCGAGGCGGCCAGGGCGGAACTGGTGGGACGCGGCGTCGAGGTGACGCCGGTCCTGCACGTCGGCGCGTCCGGCTGGGCGGAGGGCCGGGGCGAGGAGCGGTGGAATTCCTTCCTCTTCTTCCAGGACCCCGACGGCAACGGCTGGGCGATCCAGGAGGCCCCGACACCTCTCGCCGAACGCTGATGATCCAGCGGCGGTAACGCCGCTCAACGGGGTCGCCACGGAAGGCCCGGTGGGCTTCTGGTGAGTGTAGAGGCAGTGCGTGGTCGGGGAGTCGCAAAGAGTGAAACCCGAAAGGGGCGGGGAACCACCCCGTGAAGCAATCGCGAAAGCGCACTGGAAAAGGCCGGAAGCCGATGAAGTCGAAGAAGCCGCCGAAGCCGCCGATCGGCTCGTACGTCGTGGACACCCGCAGCGGGAAGGTGGGGATCGTCATGGGGCACGAGGGGCCGTACGTGCAGCTGAGAGCCGTCGGCGGCGGGAAGGAGTGGGACTGCGACCCGGAGGCCCTGCGCAACGCCACGGCGGCGGAAAGACTGAGCGCGGCGACCGCGTACGCCAACGCCCGCAGCCGGGGCGAGGTTCCTTGAAGGAGGGGCCGCCCGCGTAGGAGAGAATGGGCCCATGACTCTGTTCCGGGACGACGGCATCGTGCTGCGCACCCAGAAGCTGGGTGAGGCCGACCGGATCATGCTGCGACACTGCGGGGGGCGACCCCCGCACCCCCAGCAGTCCGAAGGCGGTGTGCGATGAGTCTGTTCCGGGACGACGGCATCGTGCTGCGCACCCAGAAGCTCGGTGAGGCCGACCGGATCATCACGTTGCTCACGCGGGGGCACGGGCGGGTGCGGGCCGTGGCTCGGGGGGTGCGGCGGACGAAGTCGAAGTTCGGGGCCCGGCTGGAGCCCTTCTCGCATGTCGACGTGCAGTTCTTCGCGCGGGGCAGTGAGCTGGTCGGGCGCGGGCTGCCGCTCTGCACCCAGAGCGAGACCATCGCTCCGTACGGCGGCGGGATCGTGACCGACTACGCGCGGTACACCGCCGGGACGGCGATGCTGGAGACGGCGGAGCGGTTCACCGACCACGAGGGCGAGCCGGCCGTGCAGCAGTACCTGCTGCTGGTCGGCGCCCTGCGCACGCTCGCCCGCGGCGAGCACGCCCCGCACCTCGTCCTCGACGCCTTCCTGCTGCGCTCCCTCGCCGTCAACGGCTACGCCCCCAGCTTCGGCGACTGCGCGAAGTGCGGAATGCCCGGACCCAACCGATTCTTCTCGGTGGCGTCCGGCGGCTCCGTCTGCGTCGACTGCCGGGTGCCCGGGAGCGTCGTACCCTCACCGCAGACCCTGGAGCTCCTCGGGGCGCTGCTTACGGGAGACTGGGAGACCGCGGACGCGTGCGAGCCGCGGTATGTGCGGGAGGGCAGCGGGCTGGTGTCCGCGTATCTGCACTGGCATCTGGAGCGCGGGCTGCGCTCACTTCGGTACGTGGAAAAGTAAGACCTGAGGAGACGAGAAGCACATGGCCGTACGCGGGTTCCTGGGGCGCCAGCGGCGCGAGTACAAGACGCCGGAGCCGCACCCGTCCGGCGCTCGCGCGCCGAAGCTGCCCGGTGAGCTGGTCCCCGGTCACGTGGCGATCGTCATGGACGGCAACGGACGCTGGGCCAAGGAGCGCGGGCTGCCGCGCACCGAGGGGCACAAGGTCGGCGCCGAGCGGGTGCTGGACGTGCTCCAGGGCGCGATCGAGATGGGCGTCGGCGCGATCTCGCTGTACGCCTTCTCCACCGAGAACTGGAAGCGGTCGCCGGACGAGGTGCGCTTCCTGATGAATTTCAACCGCGACTTCATCCGCAAGACCCGCGACCAGCTCGACGGACTCGGCGTCCGGGTGCGCTGGGTGGGCCGGATGCCCAAGCTGTGGAAGTCGGTCGCCAAGGAGCTCCAGATCGCCCAGGAGCAGACCAAGGACAACGACCGGCTGACCCTGTACTTCTGCATGAACTACGGCGGCCGGGCCGAGATCGCCGACGCGGCACAGGCACTGGCGGAGGACGTGCGGGCCGGGCGTCTGGACCCGTCCAAGGTGACGGAGAAGACCTTCGCGAAGTACCTCTACTACCCGGACATGCCGGACGTCGACCTCTTCCTGCGCCCCAGCGGCGAGCAGCGCACCTCCAACTACCTGCTCTGGCAGAGCGCCTACGCCGAGATGGTCTTCCAGGACGTGCTGTGGCCGGACTTCGACCGCCGCGACCTGTGGCGGGCCTGCGTGGAGTACGCCTCCCGCGACCGCCGCTTCGGCGGCGCGATCCCGAACGAGGAACTCCTGGCCATGGAGGGCAAGAGCACCTCATAGCCGACGGCGCCGCAGTTCCCCCCAGGGGCGCGGGGAACTGCGCGACCGGCCACAACGGCCGGACAGCCCGAAGAGGCCACCGGCCCCCACGACGGCGCTTACGAACCGGTCGAAACCGCGGCGCAGTCCGAACAGGTGCCGAAAATCTCCACCGTGTGCGCCACATTGACAAACCCGTGCTCGGAGGCGATGGCCTCCGCCCACGTCTCCACCGCGGGCCCCTCGACCTCGACCGCCTTGCCGCAGCCCCGGCAGACGAGGTGATGGTGATGCTCGCCGGTGGAGCAGCGGCGGTACACGGACTCGCCGTCGGCGGTGCGCAGGACGTCGACCTCGCCGGCGTCGGCGAGGGACTGCAGGGTGCGGTAGACCGTGGTGAGCCCGACGGCGTCGCCCTTGTGTTTGAGCATGTCGTGCAGTTCCTGCGCGCTGCGGAACTCGTCGACCTCGTCCAGGGCTGCCGCCACAGCGGCACGTTGCCGAGTGGCCCGGCCCTTCACGGGCGGTCCAGCGGTGGTCACCGGTTGCCTCCTTGCCTGAAGCGTCTGCCGGGCCATTGTGCCAGCCCGGACTGCGCGCGGTCAGACGCCGACCTCGTCCGCGGCTCCCCGACTGGCCGGAATCGCACACTCCGCCGGGTCCCCGGAGGGCTGCGCCGCGGCCAGCGCCCGCGCGCGCCGCCGGGCCAGCGGCGCCGCCAGCGCGGTCAGCACGACGAACGCGCCGATGGTCAGCAGCACTATGGTCGCGCCGGGCGGGACGTCCTGGTAGTACGAGGTGACCGTGCCGCCGAGAGTGACGGCCACGCCGATCGCGACGGCGATCGCGAAGGTCGCCGCGAAGCTGCGGGTGAGCTGCTGGGCGGCGGCCACCGGGACCACCATCAGCGCCGACACCAGCAGCAGGCCGACCACTCGCATCGCCACGGTGACCGTCACCGCCGCGGTGATCGCCGTCAGCAGGTTCAGCGCCCGCACCGGCAGCCCCGTCACCCGCGCGAACTCCTCGTCCTGGCTGACCGCGAACAGCTGTCGGCGCAGCCCGACGGTGACCAGCACCACGAAGGCCGCGAGCAGGCAGATCGCGGTGACGTCCGACTCGCTCACCGTGGAGAGCGAGCCGAAGAGGTACGACGTGAGGTTCGCGTTGGAGCCCTTCGGCGCGAGGTTGATGAACATCACGCCGCCGGCCATACCGCCGTAGAAGAGCATGGCGAGGGCGATGTCGCCGCGGGTGCGGCCGAACCAGCGGATCAGCTCCATGAGCACCGCGCCGAGTACGGAGACCAGCGTCGCCATCCACACCGGCGACCAGGAGAGCAGAAAGCCCAGGCCGACGCCGGTCATGGCGACATGGCCGATGCCGTCGCCCATCAGGGCCTGGCGGCGCTGCACGAGGTAGATGCCGATCGCCGGGGCCGTGATGCCGACCAGGACCGCGGCGAGCAGGGCCCGCTGCATGAAGGCGTAGTCGAGGAAATCCATCAGCTGAGCAGTCCCGTGCGGATCGGTTCGGCGTCGGGCGCCGCGTGCGGGTGGACGTGGTCGTGGCCGGGCAGCGCGTGCTGGCCGACCGCCTTCGGGGGCGGGCCGTCGTGCAGCACGCAGCCGTCGCGGAGGACCACAGCGCGGTCGATCAGCGGCTCCAGCGGGCCCAGTTCGTGCAGGACGAGCAGGACCGTCGCGCCGGCGGCGACCTGCTCCCGCAGGGTCCGCGCGAGCACCTCCTGGCTGGCCAGGTCGACGCCCGCCATCGGCTCGTCCATGATCAGCAGCTCGGGTTCGCAGGCGAGGGCGCGGGCGATCAGCACCCGCTGATGCTGGCCCCCGGAGAGGGCGTTGACCGAGTCCTTGGCCCTGTCCGTCATACCGACCAGCTCCAGGGCCCGGCGTACGGCCTCGTGGTCCGCCTTGCGCAGCACGCCGAAGCGGGCCCGCGACAGCCGGCCGGAGGAGACGACCTCCGTCACCGTGGCGGGCACCCCGCCCGCGGCCGTCGTGCGCTGCGGGACGTACCCCACGCGCGCCCAGTCGCGGAACCGGTGTCGCGGCGTCCCGAACAACTCGATCTGCCCGGCGCTCACCGGCACCTGCCCGATGACGCTGCGCACCGCCGTCGACTTGCCCGAGCCGTTCGCGCCGAGCAGCGCGACGACCTCACCGTGGCGCACGGTGAGGTCGATGCCGCGCAGCACGGGCCGCGAGCCCAACTCGGCGCGGATGTCGCGCATCGATATGACGGGCTCTCCCGTGGCGCCCATGGCGTCCTCCGTAACGATCACTTGGCTCCCAGGGCTGTCCGCAGCGCCTTGAGGTTGGACTCCATGACCTGGAAGTAGTCGTCGCCCTTGGACTTGTCGGTGATGCCTTCCAGCGGGTCGAGGACGTCCGTCTTCAGGCCCGCGTCCTTGGCGAGGGTCTTCGCGGTCTTGTCGCTCACCAGTGTCTCGTAGAAGACGGTGGTCACGCCGTCGGCCTTGGCCTCGTCCTGGAGTTCCTTGATCCGGGCGGGGCTGGGCTCACTCTCCGGGTCGAGGCCGGAGATGGCCTCCTGGGTCAGGCCGTAGCGCTCGGCGAGGTAGCCGAAGGCCGCGTGGTTGGTGAAGAAGACCTTGGACTCGGTGTCCTTCAGGCCGTCCGCGTACTCGGTGTTGAGCGCGTCCAGCTTCTTGACCAGGGCCTCGGTGTTCTGCTTGTAGTCGGCCGCGTGGTCCGGGTCGGCCTTCTCGAAGGCCGCGCCGACGCCGCTCGCGACCTCGGCGTACTTCACCGGGTCCAGCCAGACGTGCGGGTCGAGGGCGTGCTCCTCCACCTCGGACTCCGCGTGCGCCTCCTCGCCCTCGCCGGCGTGCTCGTGCTCGACGTCGCCGTGGTCCTCCAGCTTGGTCAGCGTGGCCGCGTCGATCTTCGTCTTGACGTCGGTCTGGGCGACCGCCTCGTCGACGGCGGGCTGGAGGGTCTTGAGGAAGAGGATCGCGTCCGCCTCCTGGAGCTGCGCGGTCTGCTGGGCGCTGATCTCCAGGTCGTGCGGCTCCTGACCGGGCTCGGTCAGGGTGGTGACGTTCACATGGTCCCCGCCGATCTGCTCGGCGAGGAACTGCATCGGGTAGAACGAGGCGACGACGTCGAACTTGTCCGTGTTACCCGCGTTGCCCGCGGTCCCGCTGTCGCTGGAGCAGGCGGAGAGGGCGGTGAGGCTGAGGGTGGCCAGTGCTGCCGCGGGTATCAGGCGGCGTCGTATGTTCATGAGAGTCATTTTCAACAAATCTGGAAACCGTTGTCAACAAAGGTCCGATTCGGTTCTGAGGGGAGCCCGATTTGGTTCAGGGGGAGTCCGCGCCGGTAACCTGAAGCATTCGCTGGAAGCATCTCGCTTCGTCGCCCGTCGTCGTAATGAAGAGAGCACCGTGGCCGCCGACAAGATCGACACCATCGTCAGCCTGAGCAAGCGCCGTGGCTTCGTTTTCCCCTGCAGTGAGATCTACGGCGGCCAGCGTGCCGCCTGGGACTACGGGCCCCTGGGTGTCGAGCTCAAGGAGAACCTCAAGCGCCAGTGGTGGCGCTACATGGTGACGTCGCGCGAGGACGTCGTCGGTATCGACTCGTCCGTCATCCTGGCCCCCGAGGTCTGGGTCGCCTCCGGTCACGTCGCCACCTTCACCGACCCGCTGACCGAGTGCACCTCCTGCCACAAGCGGTTCCGCGCGGACCACCTGGAGGAGGCGTATGAGGAGAAGAAGGGCCGCGTCCCCGAGAACGGCCTCGCCGACATCAACTGCCCGAACTGCGGCACCAAGGGCCAGTTCACCGAGCCCAAGCAGTTCTCCGGCCTGCTGTCGACGCACCTCGGCCCGACGCAGGACTCCGGCTCCATCGCCTACCTGCGGCCCGAGACCGCGCAGGGCATCTTCACCAATTTCGCCCAGGTGCAGACCACCTCGCGCCGCAAGCCGCCGTTCGGCATCGCCCAGATGGGCAAGTCGTTCCGCAACGAGATCACGCCGGGCAACTTCATCTTCCGCACCCGCGAGTTCGAGCAGATGGAGATGGAGTTCTTCGTCAAGCCGGGCGAGGACGAGAAGTGGCACGAGTACTGGATGGAGCAGCGCTGGAACTGGTACACCGGCCTGGGTCTCCGTGAGGAGAACATGCGCTGGTACGAGCACCCGAAGGAGAAGCTCTCCCACTACTCCAAGCGCACCGCCGACATCGAGTACCGCTTCCAGTTCGGCGGCAGCGAGTGGGGCGAGCTGGAGGGTGTCGCCAACCGCACCGACTACGACCTCGCCTCGCACTCCAAGGCCTCCGGTCAGGACCTCTCCTACTTCGACCAGGAGGCCGGCGAGCGCTGGACGCCGTACGTCATCGAGCCCGCGGCCGGTGTCGGCCGGGCGATGCTGGCGTTCCTGCTCGACGCCTACGTCGAGGACGAGGCGCCGAACGCCAAGGGCAAGATGGAGAAGCGGACGGTGCTGCGCCTCGACCACCGCATCGCGCCGGTGAAGGTCGCGGTGCTGCCGCTGTCGCGGAACCCCGAGCTGTCCCCGAAGGCCAAGGGCCTCGCCCAGACGCTGCGCCAGAACTGGAACATCGAGTTCGACGACGCGGGCGCCATCGGCCGCCGCTACCGCCGCCAGGACGAGATCGGCACGCCGTATTGCGTGACGGTCGACTTCGACACCCTTGAGGACAACGCGGTGACCGTGCGTGAGCGCGACACGATGAAGCAGGAGCGTGTGTCTCTCGACCAGATCGAGGGATACCTGGCGTCGCGCCTGATGGGCTGCTAGGTCGGCTGCGGGCGCCGTCGCGGGGGCTGCCGCCCCCGCACCCCCGCTTCGGCCTGGACGGCCTCGTCCTCAAACGCCGGACGGGCTGAGTCACTCGGCCCGTCCGGCGTTCGTCATTGGCCCCCGATACAGCCGTCGGATTGGCCCTGCAACGGGGGCCACGGCGTCGGCAGGGTGGCCCCCATGAGTATCGCCTTCCTGCTGACCACCCTCGTTGTCGTCGTCACCCCGGGTACCGGACTCGTCTACACCCTCGCCGCCGCGCTCTCCCGGGGGCGGCGGGCGAGTGTCGCGGCCGCCTTCGGGTGCACGCTCGCGATCGTTCCGCATGTGCTAGCCACCGTCACCGGCGTCGCCGCGCTGCTGCACGCCAGCGCGACCGCCTTCCAGGTGCTCAAGTACGCCGGTGTCGCCTACCTCCTCTACATGGCCTGGGCGACGGTGCGGGAGAAGGGCACGATCGACGTCGGTCAGGAGGGGGACGCCCCGCCGGTCACCTCGGGGCGGGTGATCGTGCGGGCCGTGCTGATCAATCTGCTCAACCCGAAGGTGACGATCTTCTTCCTGGCGTTCCTGCCCCAGTTCGTCAGCCCCGCCGAGCCGCACGCGGTGCCGCGGATGCTGGCGCTGGGCGGCGTCTTCATGCTGGTGACCTTCGTCGTGTTCGTCGCCTTCGGTCTGCTCGCGGCGTCCGTGCGCAGCCATGTCGTGTCCCGGCCGCGCGTGATGACCTGGCTGCGCCGGACCTTCGCGGGATCGTTCCTGGCGCTGGGGGCGAAGCTCGCCCTGACCGCGCGCTAACGGCCCTGCAGGGACCTGACGTTGTCGCCGAACGTCCAGTTCTTCGAGCCGTCCCAGTTGATCGACCAGGTCATCAGCCCCTTGAGGGCGCCGTTGTAGTGCCGCCAGGCCTGGGCGACCAGGCTCGGTGACATGTGGCCGCCGCCCGCGCCGGGCTGCGCGGGCAGGCCGGGCACCTGCTTGTCGTACGGCACGCGGATGGTCGTTCCCTGGATGACGAGCCCCTTGTTGAGGCAGTCGGTCTGCGCGACGAAGCCCTGGACGGTGCCGGCGGAGTAGGAGTCGCCGGAGCAGCCGTACATGCTGCCGTTGTAGTACTGCATGTTGAGCCACCACAGGCGGCCGTTGTCGGCGTACTTCTTGATGATCGGGAGGTACGCGCCCCAGATCGAGCCGTAGACGACGCTGCCGCCGGTGACGTAGGCGGTCTCCGGGGCCATGGTGAGGCCGAAGTTCGACGGCATGCGGGCCAGGATGCCGTCGATGATGCGGATCAGGTTGGCCTGGGACGTGGACAGCTGGTTGATGTTGCCGCTGCCGACCAGGCCGGTCTCGATGTCGATGTCGATGCCGTCGAAGTTGTACCTCTGCAGGATCGGCACGATCGTCGCGACGAACCGGTCGGCGACCGCGGTCGAGCTGAGGTCGATGCCGGCCGTGGCGCCGCCGATCGAGAGCAGGATCGTGCGGCCGGCCGCCTTCGCCGCGCACATCTCCGCGGGCGTCGCGACCTTCACGCCCGTGTCCATGCCGTCCTCCCACAGCGCGGTGCCGTCGGAGCGGATGACCGGGAACGCCGCGTTGATCACGTTGTAGCCGTGCGCGCCGATGCGGGAGTCGGTGATCGGGGTCCAGCCGAAGGGCGGGTGGACGCCGTTGGCCGCGCCGTCCCAGTTCTCCCAGTAGCCCTGGAGGACCTTCCCGGCGGGCTTCGACTTCACGGCGCAGGTCTCGGCGGCGGCGGAGGCGGTGGCGGCGACGGGGAGCTGGGTGAGACAGGCGGTCGCCAGTGCGGCGGCGAGCAGGCGCAGGGCGCGGCGGATCATGCGAGGCCTCCCGGTGGGGGTGCGGTGAGGTGTCGTAGGCATGACAGTCCAGCGGTCCAGACCTTTCGTCAAGAGGTCTGGACCAAGTCCCGCATCTGCCGCTCGGTGGAAAATGACAGCTGACAGGTATTGAAATCTGTCAGCTGTCATGCCATGGTGGACCCATGACCATTCAGACCCGCACTCTCGGAACCACCGGCCCCCAGGTCTCCGCCCTCGGCCTCGGCTGCATGGGCATGTCCGCGCTGTACGGCGAGGCGGACCGGGCCGAATCCATCGCCACCATCCACGCCGCCCTGGAGGCCGGCGTCACCCTGCTCGACACCGGCGACTTCTACGCCATGGGCCACAACGAGCTGCTGATCGGCGAGGCCCTGCGCGCCGCGCCCGCCGCCCGGCGGGAACAGGCGCTGCTCAGCGTGAAGTTCGGCGCCCTGCGCGACCCGGACGGCGGCTGGTCGGGCTACGACGGCCGCCCGGCCGCCGTGAAGAACTTCGCCGCCTACTCGCTCCAGCGCCTCGGCGTCGACCAAATCGACGTCTACCGGATCGCCCGCCTGGACCCGGACGTGCCGATCGAGGAGACGGTCGGCGCGATCGCGGAACTGGTCGAGAAGGGGTACGTCCGGCACATCGGCCTCAGTGAGGTCGGCGCCGAGACGATCCGACGGGCCGCCGCCACCGCCCCGATCTCGGACCTGCAGATCGAGTACTCGCTGATCTCGCGCGGCATCGAGGCCGAGATCCTGCCCACCGTCCGTGAACTGGGCATCGCCGTCACGGCGTACGGCGTGCTCTCGCGCGGGCTGATCTCCGGCCACTTCACCGCCGACCGGCAGCTCGCCGCCAACGACTTCCGGGCGCTGTCGCCCCGCTTCCAGGGCGAGAATCTCCAGCACAACCTGAACCTGGTGGAGGCGCTGCGGAAGATCGCCGAGCAGAAGGGCGTGAGCGTCGCGCAGATCGCCATTGCCTGGGTCCTCTCGCGAGGCGAGGACGTCGTGCCGCTGGTCGGCGCCCGCAGCCGGGACCGGCTGACCGAGGCGCTTGGCGCGATGGACGTCGTACTGGACGAGGCCGACCTGCGGGCGATCGAGGAGGCCGTCCCGGCGGACGCGGCGGCGGGCGACCGCTACCCCACCCAGCAGATGGCGCACCTCGACAGCGAACGCTGATCCGGGCACGAGGTACGGTCACCTCATGCCCCCGACCAGCGAAACCCTGACCGCCGAGCGCATCCTCGAAACGACCGAGGAGGTGCTGCGCCGCCACGGCCCGGCCAAGGCCACCGTGGTCGACGTGGCCCGCGCGCTCGGCGTCAGCCACGGCAGCGTGTACCGGCACTTCCGCACCAAGGCGGCCCTGCGGGAGGCGGTCACGAAGCGGTGGCTGGACCGTACGTCCGAGGCGCTGGCCGGGATCGTCGCCGAGGACCGCGACCCCGAGGCGCGGCTGCGGGACTGGCTGCGGGCGCTGTTCGACGCCAAGCGCCGCAAGGCGGGCGACGATCCGGAGCTGTTCGCGACGTACATGGTGCTCACCGGCGAGAGCGGTGAGGCGGTCCCGGAGCACCTCGCCGATCTCGCCGCCCAGTTGACCCGGATCGTCGAGGCTGGGGTGGCGGCGGGCACCTTCACGACCGCCGACCCGGCGGCCGCGGCCCGCGCGGTGTTCCACGCCACCGGCCGCTTCCACGACCCCTGTTACGCCCCGGAGTGGGCGCGGCCGGAGGCGGAGGCGGACTTCGCGGCGGTGGTGGACTTGGTGATACGGGGGCTGAGGGCTTGACGCTCGCGGCCGGTCAGGCCCCTGCGGGGGCAGTCACGCCGGGGCGGGTCAGGCGCCCGCTGGGTCCGGTCAGGCCGGGGCGGGTCAGGCGCCGGCCGGGTCCGGTCAGGCCGGGGCGGGTCAGGCGCCGGCCGGGTCCGGTCAGGCCGGGGCGGGTCAGGCGCCGGCCGGGTCCGGTCAGGCCGGGGCGGGTCAGGCGCCCGCCGGGTCCGGTCAGGCCGGGGCGGGGTAGGGACCCGCCGGCTCCAGTCACGCCGGGGCGGGGTCAGGCCCCGCCAGGTCAGGCCGGGTCCGGTCACGCCGGGGCGGGGTCAGGCGCCCGCCGGGCCAGTCGCGCTGCGGCCGGTCAGGCCCCCGTCGGGTCCACCGTCGCCTGGTGCGCCTCCGCCAGGTGCTCCTCCGCCTTCAGCCACGGCAGGAACTGCGCACCCCGCCGCCAGCCGCACGTGTCGCATCTGATCGTGCGCTGCACGCCGGTGCGCTGGACGCGGACCACGTGTTCGCGCCCGTGCTGATCCCACCGGCTGACCTTGCTCGTGTCGATCTGCGGCATGACGCCTCCAGCGTCCGTTCTCGCGCAACCGGGCTGTCTCTTCGCGCAGCAAGGAGTGTGCAGCAGGATCAACATCAACAGGGATCTCTTCACACCGAGTTGGCCAAGCTGTGCCCTCGCGTCGCCAGCTGCGGCTCCGCCGCGTGGGCGCGGCCAGCCACCCACGACCCGCAGTCAGGCGCGTTCAACAGCCCCCACCACCTCCCGCACCCCATCCCCCTCCAACCGCTCAGCCGTCCGCTCCGCAGTCCCCCGGGCCCACCGCGCGCTGGTCAGCACCCCGAACCCCAGCACAGCCACCCCGCACACCACGAGGATCCACCACCCCGGCCGAGCAGCCGACACGAACGCCTCCCGATACGAAGACGCCCCGATCCCCGACGCCAGCACAGCGCCCACCACAGCGACCCCCAGGGTCTGACCGAGCTGGCGGCTGGTCGAGGCGACCGCGGCCGCCACCCCCGCCTGCGCCCGCGGCATCCCCGACACCGCCGTGTTGGTGATCGGCGCGTTCACGAACCCGAAGCCCACGCCGAACAGCACGTACCCGACGAACAACCCGACATCCGACGTCTCCGCCTCGAACCCCGCGAACAGCGCCGCGCTCGTCGTCGTCGCCACCCCGGCGATCAGCAACGGCACCCGCGGGCCCCGGCTCCCCACCAGCCGCCCGGCCAGCGGCGCGCACAGAAACGTCGGCACCGCCATCGGCAGCATCCACAGCCCGGCGTGCAGCGCGTCCAGCCCCCGCACGTTCTGCGGATACAGCGTCGACAGGAACAGGAACCCGCCCAGCGCCGCGAACGAGCTGATCGCGATCACCGTCGCCCCACTGAACGGCGCCGACCGGAAGAACCGCAGATCGATCAACGGCTCGGCGCGACGCGGCTCGTACGCGAGCAGCCCCAGCAGCGCGGCCACCGCCACCACCGCGAACGGCAGCACCGTCGCGAACCCGGCGTTCGGCGCCTCGATGATCGCGTACGTCAGCGCCCCGAACAGCGCGATCACCAGCAGCTGTCCCACCGGATCGGCCCGCCGGGCCTTCGGGGCGCGGGACTCGGGGACGTAGCGCAGCGTCAGCAGCAGCGCGGCGGCGCCCACCGGAAGGTTGACCCAGAAGATCGCCCGCCAGTTCACCGCCTCCACCAGCAGGCCGCCCACCAGCGGGCCCGCGGCCATCGAGATGCCGACGACCGCACCCCACACCCCGACCGCACGGGCACGCTCGCGGGGGTCCGTGAAGGTGTTCGTGATGATCGACATGGCGACCGGGTTGAGCTCCCCCAGTGCCTTAAGGGCCTGGGAGGTACCCCCATTCGCCACCCACCGCCTGCACCATGCGGAAGATCACCAGGGTGTTCAGGTCGGGTGCCACCGAGCAGAGCGCCGAGCCGACGGTGAAGACGATCAGGCCCGCCATGAAGACCCGCTTGCGGCCGATCCGGTCGGCCGTGGAGCCCGCGAGCATCAGCAGGGACGCCAGGACGAGGGTGTAGGCGTCGATCGTCCACTGGAGGCCGGACGTACTGGCCCGCAGGTCGTCCTGCATCGAGGGCAGGGCCACGTTCAGGACGGTGTTGTCGAGGCTCACGATCAGCAGGCTCATACAGCAGATCGCGAGTACGAGCAGGCGTCGGCGAGGGCTGAGCTCGGGCATGACGTCCCTCGCACGCCGATTTCAATAGTGTGGCTAACTAACTAACTTTACCGTCCCATTGCCTTCGCACGGCACAATGGGGGAATGCCCACGCCCCTGCAGATCGGTCCGCACACCGTCCAGCCGCCCGTCGTCCTGGCCCCCATGGCCGGGATCACCAACGCGCCCTTCCGCACCCTGTGCCGGGAGTTCAGCGGTGGCAAGGGCCTGTTCGTGAGCGAGATGATCACGACCCGGGCGCTGGTCGAGCGCAACGAGAAGACGATGCAGCTGGTCCACTTCGACGCGACCGAGAAGCCGCGTTCGATCCAGCTGTACGGCGTGGACCCGGCGACCGTCGGCAAGGCCGTCCGCATGATCGCGGAGGAGGACCTGGCCGACCACATCGACCTGAACTTCGGCTGCCCGGTGCCCAAGGTGACCCGCAAGGGCGGCGGCTCCGCGCTGCCGTACAAGCGGCACCTGCTGCGCGCGATCCTCCGGGAAGCGGTCACCGGGGCCGGGGACCTGCCCGTCACCATGAAGATGCGCAAGGGCATCGACGACGACCACATCACCTACCTCGACGCCGGCCGGATCGCCGTCGAGGAGGGCGTCACCGCCATCGCCCTGCACGGCCGTACCGCCGCCCAGCACTACGGCGGCACCGCCGACTGGGACGCCATCGCCCGGCTGAAGGAGCATGTGCCGGAGATCCCCGTGCTCGGCAACGGCGACATCTGGTCGGCCGAGGACGCGGTGCGGATGGTGAAGGAGACCGGCTGCGACGGGGTCGTGGTCGGGCGCGGCTGCCTGGGGCGGCCGTGGCTGTTCGCCGATCTGGTGGCCGCCTTCGAGGGGCGTGACCAGGACATCGCACGGCCCACCCTCCGCGAGGTCGCCGACGTCATGGTCCGGCACGCCACCCTGCTCGGTGAGTGGATCGGCGACGAGTCGCGCGGTGTCATCGACTTCCGCAAGCACGTCGCCTGGTATCTGAAGGGCTTCGCCGTCGGCTCCGAGATGCGCAAGCGGCTCGCTATCACGTCCTCGCTCGAAGAACTCCGCGCCGGACTGGACGAGCTGGACCTCGACCAGCCCTGGCCGGCCGGCGCCGACGGGCCCCGCGGCCGGACGTCCGGCAACAACCGGGTCGTCCTGCCGGACGGCTGGCTGAAGGACCCCTACGACTGCGCGGGCATCAGCGAGGACGCCGAGCTGGACACCTCCGGCGGCTGATCAGCCGGTCTTTCCCGACGGCGTCGAGCCATATGCCGTCAGGAAGCGGTCCCGGAAGTCGCTCATCTTCCACACCGGCGCGTCCTGCGCCGGCCGCAGCCCGTCCGACCAGCCCCAGCCGGCGATCCTGTCCAGCACCTTCGGGTCCTTGGCGACGATCGACACCGGCACGTCCCGGCCGGCGTCGTAGCCGCTGACCCGGACGATGGGCTGGTGGTCGCCGAGGAAGACGAGGACGGTGTCCTCGGTGCCGTAGCGCTGAAGCCACTGGGTGAGGCTGGTCACGGAGTACTCGACGGACTTGCCGTACTCCTGCTTCGAGCGGGTGCTGTCGGCGATGATGTCCGCCGGATTCGTGCCCGCCTTCTGGATGGGGCCGAAGAGCGAGCCGTCGCCGAGGTCCTCCCAGTCGACCATTTTCGGCAGCGGCGACCACGGCTGGTGACTGGACGTCAGGATGACCTCCGCCATCAGCGGCTTGTCGCGCTTCTTGCCGTGCACCAGCCGCTGGAACGCCTCCAGCGTGTACTGGTCCGGCATCGTCGACCAGCTGAACTTCGGGCCCTTGTAGCCGAGTTCGAAGGCGTCGTACACATCGTCCAACCCGTAGAACTCCGCCTCCGGCCAGCCCTTCTGCACCCCCGGCATGATCCCGACGGTCTGCCAGGCACCGGTCTTCTGGAACGCCTTGGTGAGGGTGAGGTGGTCCCCGGAGGTGACGGTCGCGTAGCGCTGCTGGCTGTCGATCCACAGTCCGGACAGGAACGTGGAGTGCCCGAGCCAGCTGCTGCCCCCGAAGGTCGCGGAGGTCAGCCAGCCGCTCTTCGCGGCGAAACCCGCCTTGGTCAGCGCATCGGTGCTGGTGTCGAGGGTCCGGCGGACGCCGGGTGAGATCAGCGGATCCTCGATGGCCTTGCGGCCGTAGGACTCGATGAAGGTGAAGATGACGTCCTTGCCGCGCAGATCCGGTACGAGCTGCTCGCCGGGGGTGGCGGCGAACGCGTCCGTCCGCGCCTCCCGGGCGAACGCCGCCTCGTCCCGCAGCGTCGCCTGCACCCGCTCCGCCCGGCCCTCCGTCAGCGCCGCCGCGTTGTCGGCCGCGATCGGCAGACCGGCGAACTGCAGGCCCAGCGCGTACGTCAGCGTCCATACGACGCCGGCGGCGAGCGTCGACCGGACGGCGACCGTGCGATGCCGGACGAGTACGTTGCTCAGCCGGACCGTCGCCAGCGTCATCAGCGCGCACACGAGGACGACGAGGGCGACGGCGCCGATCGCGAGCGCGACGGCCCCGGCCCTGCCCATCGCGTCCTCCATGTACGACTGGGCGTCGTCGAGCAGGCCCCAGTCGAGGATGAGGTTGAAGCCCCGGCCGAGGTATTCGTTGAAGCCGATGTCGAGCAGGTTCAGCGCGGTCAGCACGGCGAGCCCGAGTCCGGCGACGACGGCCGCCACCAGCCGGGGGCGGCGCGGCAGCACCAGCAGCAGGGCGGCGCTGATGATCGCCTCCACCGGGATGCGGAGGAACGTGCCCGGGCCGAGGGTCTCCAGGGTGTTGGGCATCAGCAGCGCGATCAGGACCAGGGCCGCGGACAGGCCGGTGGCGGTGCGGCCCAGGACGCGGGTGGCGGTGGGGTGGGCGGCGCGCCAGCGGGTGAGGCGGCCTGCGGGGGCCGGGGGCTCGGTGTCGTCCGGTGCGTCATCGGTCGTGTGCCGTGGTTGACGCGTGAAGACAGCCACCCGAAGGTCCCTCCGTACGAAAGCGCGGTGCGGCGGCGGACCCGGCGTGGGGGAACGGGTCCGCCGTCCTCTCGTACGGCCCGCCGCCCCACTCCGTTCACCACCAAGGGAAACTCACGCGCCGCCGACCGCCGTCAGCAGCGCCAGCGGTGCCGCCGCCGACCGTGACTCCCGTACACACGCGTGCGGATACGGCACCGGCTCGGCGTGCGTGTCCCGGCCGTACCCGGCGAGCACCTCCGGCAGCCGGTGCCCGGTCGCGGTCGCCGCGTCGACCAGCGCGTGGGCGACCGTACGGGCCTCGTCGTGCAGACCGTAGCGGGCCAGGCCGAGGGTGATCAGCGCGTTGTCGTGCGGCCAGACCGAGCCGCGGTGGTACGACAGCGGGTGGTACGCCGGCTGCCCGGCCGCCAGTGTGCGCACGCCCCAGCCGGAGAAGAAGTCGGGTTCCAGGAGCCGCCGGCCGACGACCTCGCCGTACTCCTTGTCGAGCAGCCCGGACCACAGCAGATGCCCGGCGTCCGAGGCCAGCGCGTCCAGCGGGCGGCCGTCGCCGTCCAGCGCGAGGGCGGGGAAGGACCGGTCCGGCATCCAGAAGTCCCGCTGGAAACGGTCGCGCAGATCACCGGCCGCCTGCTCCAGCAGCGCCGCGTACGTCTTGTCGTCCCACACCGTGCGGGCCAGCCATGCCGTGCGGCGCAGCGCGTCGTACGCGTAGCCCTGGGCGCCCGCGGCCATCACCGGGCCGGTCGGGCGGGTGCCGTCGGCGGAGCAGATGGCGCCGGGGGAGTCCTTCCAGTTCTGGTTGGCGAGGCCGCCCTGGTCGGCGCGGTAGACCAGGTAGCCGCGCGAGGTCAGCCCGCCGTGGTCCAGCATCCAGCCGACCGCCGCGCGGGCGTGCGGCTCCAGGCGGCGGGCGAGGCCGGTGTCCCCGGTCTGTTCGACGTACGCCCCCAGGAGGACCAGGAACAGCGGGGTGGCGTCGACCGAGCCGTAGTAACGCCCGTACGGCACCTGCCCGAAGTGGGCCAGCTCGCCGTGCCGCACCTCGTGCACGATCTTGCCGGGCTGCGCGA
Source organism: Streptomyces spinoverrucosus (assembly GCF_015712165.1). Taxonomy (NCBI): domain Bacteria; kingdom Bacillati; phylum Actinomycetota; class Actinomycetes; order Kitasatosporales; family Streptomycetaceae; genus Streptomyces; species Streptomyces spinoverrucosus. The sequence goes on from NZ_JADPZX010000001.1 coordinate 5,955,619, forward strand.
CCGAGCCGGTTTTCGTGCCGGTCGCCTGGGTGGCGGCGAGGGCGGGGAGGGTGGCGGCGGCGAGCTGCGGGTGATAAGGGAGGGCGAAGAGGGAGGTCAGGAGGGCGTCGCGGCCCAGCAGGGTCAGGAACCAGGGCGCTCCGGCGGCCGGGACGCGCAGCTCCTCGCCGTCCGGGCCGGTGGCCGGCACCTGGAGCGCGGCGAGGTCGGCGAGGCCCCGCGCGCAGGCCGCCGCCAGCTCCGGCCAGCCGGTCGGGAAGGCGACGCCCTCCACGAACCTGCCCTCCATGGAGAGGAGTTGCTCGTTGACGGCGTCGGGGGAGCGGGGCACGCGCAGCGCGCGCCGCTCGCCGTGCGGGCGGGCGATGACACGGAGGGTCAGTTCGGCCGTGTCGTGCGGTTCCAGATCGAGGGCCCATACGAGGCGGCGGGCGCCGGTGCCGGTCTCCTCCACGGCGTCCGGGGCGGGGTCGGCGGTCACCGTCGTCCGGGACCGCCACTCCCCCCGCTGGTAGGTGAACTCCACACCGTCCTCGACGACCTGGCGGGAGCGGACCGCGCCGGTCTTGGCGTACGTGCGGTGGTCGGAGCGCAGCTCGAACTGGTCGGTGAAGTCGGCGTCGACGGTGAGCGCGAGGCGGACCGTGACCGGCACCGGGCGGTTGCTGGTGACGCGCAGCAGCTCAACGAACGAGCTGTCCCCGACGGCCTGTTCGCGGAAGATCGCGTACGCCGAGGGCTCCTGCCGGCCGCCGCGCGGGACGAGAACACAGCGGGCGGTGTCGCCGTCGGCGACGGGGCTCAAGGCCTCGGGCACGGCCCCGTCGACGGTGAGCTGCCAGCGGCTCAGATGCCGGGCGTCGCGTACGAACAGGCCGTCCGGTGAGCTGCCGCCCCGCACGCCGCTGATGTCCCCGCCGTCGCCGACGGCGGCGAACGTCCCGCCGTGCACGAGCAGATGATGCCGGTCCGTCATCCCCGGTCCCCTCCCTTGGCTCCGTTGGCACCCTTGGCTTGAAGTAGGTCGAGCGTGAGCGCGGCGGTCCAGCTGAAGCCGGTCGCCCCGCAGGCCTCGCCGGTGTGCGGGTCCACGTACTCCGCGAACCCGGAGGCGTCGGCGGTGTCGATCATCGCGTCGCGCAGGGCGTCGGCCCGCTCGGTCGCGCCGTGCACCCTGAGCCCGCGCTCCACCAGCCAGCCCGTGTTGAACCACGCGGGCCCACGCCAGTACCGGTGCGGGTCGAAGGCCTCACCGAGCAGGTCGTAACTGGGCACGAGGCGGGCCCCGAAGTGCGGCCCGTCGAGCGTGCGCACGAGTGCGGCGGCGATGCCGCGGGGGAGGGCGGGCAGGAGCAGGGGGATGAGACCGGAGACACTGCGCTCGGGGATCACTTCGCCGCCGCGCAGGTCCCGGCATTCGCTGCCGTGCGGGTCTCGGCATTCGCCGCGCGGGTGCTGGCACTCGTGGCTGTGCGGGTCTCGGCGTTCGCCGCCGCGCGGGTCTCGGCATTCGCCGCGCGGGTGCTGGCACTCGTGGCTGTGCGGGTCTCGGCGTTCGCCGCCGCGCAGGTCCCGGCATTCGCCGCGCCGGTCCTGGTACTTGCCGCGCAGGCCCCGGCACTCGCCGCCCCGCAAGTCCCGGCAGAGGAACATCCCCGCTTCCGGATCCCACAGCCGTTCGATCAGCACCCCGGTCAGCCGCTCCGCGCGTGCGTGCCGGGCCGTGCCCGTCGCGCCGAGCTCCCGTGCGATCCGCGCCAGCGCGTGCTCCGAGGCGATCAGCAGGGCGTTGAACGCCGGGTCCTCCACCGCGAAGTCGCCCGGCCCGTCGGCGTATCCCCGCTCCCGGTAGTCCGTCGCCAGCCGCACATACCGCCCGTAGTCCAGATCCGTCGGCCGGTCCTCGGGTGCGCCGTGGTCGAGGTCGGCGCGGCGGAAGGAGCGGGCCGGGGCCGGGGTGACGCGGGCGAGCGGGGCGTCCCAGCAGGGGCTGTTGTCCATGCCCTGCTCCCAGGGGTGCACCACCGACGCGAGCCCGGCGCCGCCCAGGTCACGCCGGTGCAGCAGATAGCGGTGCCAGGCCGCCAGCCGCGGATACACCCCGGCGAGAAAGCCGCGCGCCCGCGACAGCCCCGGGTCGGCGCAGTGCACCAGCCATGCCGCCAGCGCGTGCACCGGTGGCTGCACGATGCCGGAGGTCTGTACGGTGCGCGGGGCGCCCGCAGCGCGCCCCGCGGTCGAGGAGCGCCAGAAGTCGGGGCTCGGGAAGTACGCGTCCAGGGGCACGGAGGGGTTGAAGACGATGTGCGGGATCCGCCCGTCGCCCCACTGCGCGGCCAGCAGCGTCTCCAGCTCCGTCTGTGCCCGTAACGGCGACACGTGCCGCAGCCCGATCGCGATGAACCCCGAGTCCCAGGACCACTGGTGCGGATACAGCCCGCGCGAGGGCACGGTCGACGTTCCGGTCCAGTTGCCCGCCAGTACGCGCTCGGCCCTGAGGTGCGGTGACTGGGGCTCCGCGCCGGGATCGTATGCGATCGCGCGCTGGGTCGGCCGGTCGGTGACTTGGGCGATGCGATCCACTCGGGGCTCCCCGAAAGACGTCCGGTCGGCCGGTTCGGCCTCGGCTACCGTAGAGTTACGTCTATTTAACACGCAAAACTCACTATGTAATGCAGGGTTGGGAAACACAAGGGGGTGCGCATGTCCGGACGCAATGTGACCCAGACCAGCGCTGGCGAGCTGCTCGAACTCGTGCGCAGTGGCCGCGCCACCACCCGGGGCGCACTCCAGCAGGTCACCGGCCTGTCCCGGGCCACCGTCGGCCAGCGCCTCGACCGCCTGTTCCGCGCGGGCTGGCTGCGCGAGGGCGCCGGCGGCCCGGTGGACTCCCCGCTCGGCGGCCGCCCCGCCATCACCCTGGAGTTCGACGACGCACACGCGGTCGTCCTCGCCGCCGACCTCGACACCCGCCACGCCCGCGCGGCCGTCCTCTCCCTGACCGGCGAGATACTCGCCGAACACGGCGGCACCCTGGTCGTCGAGGACGGCCCGGAGCCGGTCCTCGGCGAACTCGGGCGTTGGTTCGCGGACTTGCTGCAGAAGTCCGGTCACGGCGCCGACGAGGTCTGCGGCATAGGCCTCGCCGTCCCCGGCCCGGTCGACACCGACACCGGCCGGGTCGTCCAGCCCCCGATCATGCCGGGCTGGGACGGCTACGACATACGCGGCCGCCTGGCCAGGTCGTTCACCGACCACACGGGCGCCGCGCCCGTCCCCGTCCTCGTCGACAACGACGCGAACCTGATGGCGTACGGCGAGCAGCGCACCGGCCACCCGGACTGCTCGGCGTTCGTCCTCGTCAAGGTCTCCACCGGCATCGGCGCGGGCGTCGTCGTGGACGGCTCGGTCTACCGGGGCATCGACGGCGGCGCCGGGGACATCGGCCACATCCGGGTGCCGGAGGGCGCCGACGTGCTGTGCCGGTGCGGTTCCTACGGCTGTCTGGCCGCCGTCGCCAGCGGGGGCGCCGTGGCCCGGCGGCTGGCCGAGGCCGGGGTGGCGGCGGCGTCCGGTTCGGACGTCCGGGAGTTGCTGGCGGCCGGGCATCCGGGGGCGGTGGGCCTGGCACGGGAGGCCGGGCGCCGGGTCGGGGACGTCCTCGCGACGGTCGTGACGCTGCTGAACCCCGGCGTGCTGATGATCGCGGGGGATTTGGCCGGAACGCCCTTCCTGACCGGCGTACGGGAACTGCTGTACCAGCGGGCGCTGCCGCGCTCCACGGCCCGGCTGGACGTCGTGACCTCGCGGTTGGGGGAGCGGGCGGGGCTGGTGGGGGCGGGTGCGCTGGTGGTGGAGCACCTGTACGCGCCGGAGCGGGTGGAGGAGCGGCTGCGGGCGCTGGGGGTGTGAGGCGTGGCCGGGGCGTGTGACAGGCGCGTTTCCGTCTCTCGACGACGTCCGCATGGTGAAATCCCGTCGCCTGTGGCAGCGTGATTCTCGCCACCCTTGATAAGGGTTGCGCTCAGATGAGCGGATCTTGGGCGACTGCACTTCTCCAAGGGGTGGCACTCAGTGCCACCCCTTGATCGTTCATCGATCGAAATCAGACGTGCTGGATGCCGCTCATAAGAGCGCAATGCCCGGCCTGCGGGCAAGGTTGCGTTCAAGAAGTGAAAACATCAGGCCGTCACCGCTTACCAAGCCTTGACTTTCGATCCGGTGGCGGACGAGTGGTTACAGGCGCATGACGCACAAGTAGACGTACCCAGGCGCCTTTGATCTGGGTATGTTCCTCGCCGTCAGGGCAGCCACCGCGTCCTCGAGGAGTCGAGACCCGTGTCGGAAAACAAAGATCCCCAGGTAGCCGGATCCGGCAAGAGCGTTGAGGGCGTGAAGTTCGTTTACGACTTCACCGAGGGCAACAAGGACCTCAAGGACCTCCTCGGTGGCAAGGGCGCGAACCTCGCCGAGATGACCAACCTGGGCCTTCCCGTCCCTCCGGGCTTCACCATCACCACCGAGGCCTGCAAGGTCTACCTCGACAGTGGTGAGGAGCCCGCGGCACTGCGTGACGAGGTGAGTGCGCACCTCGACGCGCTGGAGCAGAAGATGGGCAAGAAGCTCGGTCAGGCCGACGACCCCCTCCTCGTGTCGGTCCGCTCGGGCGCCAAGTTCTCCATGCCCGGCATGATGGACACCGTCCTCAACATCGGTCTCTCGGACAAGTCCGTGCAGGGCCTGGCCAAGCAGGCCGGCGACGACCGGTTCGCCTGGGACTCGTACCGCCGCCTCATCCAGATGTTCGGCAAGACCGTCCTCGGCGTCGACGGCGACCTCTTCGAGGAGGCGCTGGAGAAGGCCAAGGAGGCCAAGAAGGTCACGGTCGACACCGAGCTGGAGGCCGCCGACCTGAAGAAGCTGGTCACCGCCTTCAAGAAGATCGTCAAGAAGGAGGCCGGCCGGGACTTCCCGCAGGACCCGCGCGAGCAGATGGACCTCGCCATCAAGGCGGTCTTCGACTCCTGGAACGGCGACCGCGCCAAGCTGTACCGCCGCCAGGAGCGCATCCCCGGCGATCTGGGTACGGCCGTCAACGTCTGCTCGATGGTCTTCGGCAACCTCGGCCCCGACTCCGGCACGGGCGTCGCCTTCACCCGCGACCCCGCCTCCGGCCACCAGGGCGTCTACGGCGACTACCTCCAGAACGCCCAGGGCGAGGACGTCGTCGCGGGCATCCGCAACACGGTCCCGCTGGCGGAGCTGGAGTCGATCGACAAGAAGTCGTACGACCAGCTGATGCAGATCATGGAGACGCTGGAGAACCACTACAAGGATCTCTGCGACATCGAGTTCACCATCGAGCGCGGCCAGCTCTGGATGCTCCAGACCCGCGTCGGCAAGCGCACCGCGGGCGCGGCCTTCCGTATCGCCACGCAGCTCGTCGACCAGGGCCTGATCGACGAGGCCGAGGCCCTGCAGCGCGTGACCGGCGCCCAGCTCGCCCAGCTGATGTTCCCGAAGTTCGACGAGGAGGCGAAGGTCGAGCAGGTCGGCCGGGGCATCGCGGCGTCGCCGGGTGCGGCGGTCGGCAAGGCGGTCTTCGACTCGTACACCGCGGTGAAGTGGTCGCGTTCGGGCGAGAAGGTGATTCTCGTACGGCGTGAGACCAACCCCGACGACCTGGACGGCATGATCGCGGCCGAGGGCATCCTGACCTCGCGCGGCGGCAAGACCTCGCACGCGGCCGTCGTCGCGCGCGGCATGGGCAAGACCTGTGTCTGCGGTGCCGAGGAGCTGGAGGTCGACACCAAGCGCCGCCGGATGACCGTGCCGGGCGGGCATGTGGTGGAGGAGGGCGACCTGATCTCGATCGACGGGTCGTCCGGCAAGGTCTACCTGGGCGAGGTCCCGGTCGTCCCGTCTCCCGTCGTCGAGTACTTCGAGGGTCGGATGCACGCGGGCGCCCAGGACGCCGACGAACTGGTCGAGGCCGTGCACCGGATCATGGCGTTCGCCGACCGCAAGCGCCGGCTGCGGGTGCGCGCCAACGCGGACAACGCCGAGGACGCGCTGCGCGCCCGTCGCTTCGGCGCGCAGGGCATCGGGCTGTGCCGTACGGAGCACATGTTCCTCGGTGACCGCCGTGAGCTGGTCGAGCGCCTCATCCTGGCGGACACGGCGGACGAGCGCGAGGAGAGCCTGAAGGCGCTGCTCCCGCTCCAGAAGCAGGACTTCGTGGAGCTGTTCTCGGCGATGGACGGCCTGCCGGTGACGATCCGTCTGCTGGACCCGCCGCTGCACGAGTTCCTCCCCGACATCACGGAACTCTCGGTCCGCGTCGCGCTGGCGGAGTCCCGCCAGGAGCCGCACGAGAACGAACTGCGTCTGCTCCAGGCGGTGCACCGGCTGCACGAGCAGAACCCGATGCTGGGCCTGCGCGGCGTGCGCCTGGGCCTGGTGATCCCGGGCCTGTTCACGATGCAGGTCCGCGCGATCGCCGAGGCCGCCGCCGAGCGCAAGAACGCCAAGGGCGACCCGCGCGCCGAGATCATGATCCCGCTCGTCGGCACGGTCCAGGAGCTGGAAATCGTCCGCGAGGAGGCCGACGCGGTGGTCGCGGAGGTCGAGGCCGCGACCGGTACGTCGCTCAAGCTGTCGATCGGCACGATGATCGAGCTCCCGCGCGCCGCGCTGACCGCCGGTCAGATCGCCGAGGCCGCCGAGTTCTTCTCCTTCGGCACGAACGACCTCACGCAGACGGTGTGGGGCTTCAGCCGGGACGACGTGGAGGCCTCGTTCTTCACGGCGTACCTGGAGAAGGGCATCTTCGGCGTCTCCCCGTTCGAGACGATCGACAAGGACGGCGTCGGCTCGCTGGTCGCCGCGGCGGCGAAGGCGGGCCGCGAGACCCGCCCCGACCTGAAGCTCGGCGTCTGCGGCGAGCACGGCGGTGACCCGGAGTCCGTCCACTTCTTCCACGAGGTGGGGCTGGACTACGTCTCCTGCTCGCCGTTCCGGATCCCGGTGGCGCGCCTGGAGGCGGGCCGCGCGGCGTCGCAGTCGGCGGGCAGCGACCACCGCTGACGCGAGGACCCCGGAACCGCCGTTGATCCCCGACCCTCACGATCCGGCGGCGGTTCCGGAGCACCAAAGAAGAGGGCGGAACCCTGTGCGGGGGTGCCGCCCTCTTCGCGTGCGCGGAGCCTTCTCAGCTCTGCACCGTGCTCTACTGCCAGGTCGCGATGTCGGGGTCGATGCCGTGGGCGCGTGCGTCGGCGTCGATGATGCGACGGAACCACGTGGCGAGGCCGGCGCGGATGCCGTCGTAGTGGGCGGCGAATCCCGGGTCGGCCTCAAACATGCGGCCGAGACAGACCTGCATCTGCCTGGTGAGCGGAAAGTACGAAGCGAAGACTTCGCGGTGCCGCTCGACGAGGTGATTCGCTTCCGGGCTACCAGGTGTGACCCCGGCGTCCATCGCCTCCCCGAGGTCGCGTTCGAGGCCGGTCATGGCGTCGGCGACGGCCTGCCATTCCTCCGGACCGCGAGAGGCCGAGCGTTCGGCGTACTGCAGCCATTGCGTCGTCTCTCCGTGGCGCTGACGGGCCTGGGCGGGCCAGTCCGGGTTCCACTGGGGGCCGAAGATCGAGGCCTGCTGCTCGACGGTCAGCAGCAGGCCGTGCTCGTGGGCGTCGATCATCCGATCCAGTCCGGCGCCGAGCTGCTGGAGGCGGTCGATCCGTTCAGCAACCTGTTTGCGCTGCGCGCGCAATGCGCCGGGCACGTCCGCGGTCGAGTCGTCCAGGACGACCCGAATCCTGTCCAGGCCGAGACCGAGCTCGCGGTAGACGACGATGCGGTGCAGGCGTTCCAGGTCACCGGCCGTGTAGAGCCGGTATCCGGCAGCCGTGCGCAGCGACGGTCGCGCCAGCCCGATCTCGTCCCAGTGGTGCAGCGCGCGGACTGTCACGCCCAAGCGCGTCGAGACCTGACCGACGGTCAGGCCATCGGCGTCAGTGGCATCAAGCATGCTCCTCATTGTCGCCGTCGCCGCGACGGATGCCCGGTGGGGTGATCCCGACGGCCGCAAGGTTCCGCGCCTCCTGACTGGCCGGATCGAAGGGCTTCGCCGCGGTGAGGACGATCCGCGCGTTCTCGGGGGTGATCACCTCCACATCGCGGGTGGTCCAGGGGGTGTCCCGTGGACCGTCGACCGAGTCCGGGCGCAGCGCACGACAGGCCTCGGCAAGGTCATCGACCTGGCTGAGCACGCACGCGAAACTGAAGCTCATCGCCGGTGGCTGCTCCGGAACGCTCGCCGCCGAGACGAGGAGTACGTCCTGGAACGCCCACCGGCGCAGATGTACCAGCGTGCCGGGGATGCTGAACAGCTCGATGAACCCGAGCCCGCGAGTCCAGAAGTCCACCGACGCCGCCAGATCGTTCGTGGGGATCGTCACGAACGCGGGCATTCCGTAGATGCCACGGAACGGCTCCGGCGGAACCGCGTCCGGGCCGGGGGGCGGCACGGGGCTCATCTCGAACGCGTTGTAGTAGTCGCTCATGCACCCCACCCTCCGGCCTCACGCGACGTGAGGGTCAAGCCGGGTCTGTCACGTGCAGCGTGGTTCACTCACGGACGGTGCTGAGCGGGAATCCGCCGCTGCCGCCGCCCCGTGTGTCCCCCACCTCGAAGGGGTCCCCGTTGGCCCGGACGGCATGGACGCTGAGCCATCCCTGGCCCGCGGGCGCGTCGTCGGCGGCGCTGATCCGGTACTCCACGATGCGGGTGCCGTTGGCGGGCAGGTCCTGCGCGCCGGAGGCGCCGGTCAGCGGCTGGAAGTCGTTGGCGACCACCAGTTCGACGGGCTGCCAGTCGCCGTCGGGAGCCTCCCGCCGCTCCACCGTCAGCTTGGGCGGCTGCTCGCGTGCGTAGTTCAGCTCGACCTGGGCGGAGAGGGCGATGTCGCGGAGTGCCTGGTCCGTGGTGTTGCAGAGCTTGACGAGGACGGTCTGCGGTTCGCCGCCGGGGCGGACTGCGGCGCCTTCGCTCGGGCCGGCGACCGTGGTGATCAGGTGGCCGTTGGTCTTGTCGGCTTCGCCGGGCTTCGGGCAGGGCTTGGCTCGGAAGGCCGCGAAGCCGGGGTTCGGCGCTGCCTGCTCCGACGTTCCGGGCGAGGACGTGTCCTTGTCGCCGTCCGCCAGGGCTGACGGCCCCTCGCAGGCGGTGGTGCAGAGAATCACCGCCCCCGCGGTGGCGACGGCGAATCTGGCCCAGCGTCTGTCTGCGCGCACGGATGCCCCCCTCATGGGATCACTGATCGGTGATCACGACGCACTGGCGGTGCCGACGGTTGCGCCGCCAGGCGGTCGTACCGGCCAGATCAGCGCCTGGGCAACGATGACGTTCTCGCCGTTGAAGGTGACAGAAGGACCGGCGTGCAGTTCGTAGCCAAGGCCGATCGCCTCGCTGACACGCCGGCAGAACGCGGCGTCGTCGGGGCCGGTCAGGACTCGGTAGACGGGCAATCCGTCCGGTGGTGTGCTCATGAAAGAAAGAATCTCAGGCCGGTTTCGCGCTGACTACGAGGTCCCGGCACGCCTCTGCCTCGGTCAAGGAACCGCGGGCCGTTCGCCCGCGTGATCGTGGGAGTGACGCAGACGAAGGAAGCGGGGCTCGCGGTCGTCCAGCTGGCAGTCGTCTGGCTGTTTGGATGCTTGCTGACCGGCGTGCAGTTGGAGGCGGTGCTTGTTGCTCTCTTCGTCGGTGGGGTGGCTCCGGTCGCCGCCGTCGGTGCCGGTGTGGCGGCTCTGGGGGTGGCCGCGTTCGCGGGTGTTGGGGCCGGCGCTCGCGCGGTCGTGCCGCTCACGCGTCGAAGGCGCGGCCTGTGGACGTGGGCGGTGAGTGTGTACGCGCTCGGTACGGTCGGCGCGTTCGGGGTGGTCGTGGTGAACTTCCAGATCAATCGCCTGGAGAGCGGTCTGCTGCTCCATCCGGCCGGCGGCGCCTGTTACGCCCTCGCCGCCGCGCTCTTTCTCCCCGGTATCCGGGTCAGGCTGGGCGCTCTCGGCGCGGCGGTCGTCCTCGCCGTCGGGGGAGCGTATGGCGCCTGGGCCGCCTCGCAGCCGCCCACCCTTGACGAATGGATCAACGTCAACGGCGTGGATCGCGGCCTGCTCCGCGTCGGTGATCCGCCGCCGGGTTACACACTGCGGGTTCTGGGCGCGAGCGAGGACGGCTTCGGCGCCGACTACGAGCGGCCCCACTCGGACCGACTCCACCTCGCCGTGGCCCGCGCGGGACAGGACACCCGGCGCGTCGACGCCCGCGGCTGCCCCGTCCCCTTCGGCGAACCGATCCACTGCACGGACGACGGCGCAGGGCGACAGCTGCTGACGTACGAGGGTGGCCATCAGCATCAGGAACTGCGGTTGCGCCGGGGTGGGTTGAGCTACACCGTGACCTTGCAGGGCAGCGACAACGACCTGACGGCAGCCCGGCGCATCCTGGCGACGCTCAGACCGGCGACCGACAGGGAGCTCGACGGGCTGCGGGAGCTGCCGATGCGGCGATGAGCACGCTATGCGGACGCCCAGCCGCTCCACCGGTCGACCCGGACGGCGACCGCGGGACCCTGGGGAGGGGCGCCCCTGTACTGGTCGTACCTGCCGCACAGCAGCTCGACGGCGTGCCGGCGTTCCGCCCCGTCCTCCAGGACCTCCCCCCGACCGTCGGCACGGGCCCACCACAGCGCCGACCAGTCGTCGTCGTAGTGGTCGACCAGCACCGCGACCGAGGGGTTCTCCCGGAGGTTCCGCAAGCGCCGCAGGTTCCAGGTGCTCTTGGGCTTGTGGTCCACGGCGAAGTACAGCACGTCGTCGAGGACGGCGAAGGTCACCGGTACGGCGTGCGGCACCCCGCCCGCGTCGGCTGTCGCCAGCCGGGCGACGGGCGAGGTGATGAAACGTTGCCTGGCGTCGAGGGGCGACAGCTTCATAAGGCCACCGTAGCCAACGGCTGACCGACGTGTGTCAGAGCGGAACCGCCACCCCGTTGAAGGTCGTCTCCGGCGTCTGCGGGCTGGTGAAGCGGGCGTTGACCAGGTACAGGCGGTCGCCGTAGCGGGCCGCGGTGGTGGGGACGTCGAAGCGGGGGTCGGTGATCGTGCGGGTCAGGGTGGCCGTGCGCAGGTCACGGGAGAGGGTCCAGACGCTGATCAGGTTGAGGCGGTTCTGGACGACGTACAGGGTGTGGCCGATGCGGACCAGGCCGTCGCCGTTCCCGACCGAGTCCGCGCCGGCGAGGGTGATCTTCGTGGCCGAGCCGGACTTGAGGGATACGTGGTACAGCTCGCCCGGCGTGCTCTTCACGACGATCAGGCCACGGCCGTCGGGGGTCGCCACGATGCCGTTGGCGTTGATGACGTCGGGCGTCTGCGTCCAGTCGCCCGTGAGGGGCAGGGCGCGGACCTTGCCGTCGCGGTCGCGCGGGACGCCGTAGAGGACCGCCGCGCGGGAGTCCGTGAACCATGCGCGGTCGCCCGTCAGGATCACGTCGTTGATGAACTGGCCCGAAGTGGCGGATAGTTGGTACGTACGTATCAGGCGTCCCGTGCGGGAGTCGTGCACGCGAGCCGTGCCGCCGCCGCCCCCGGCCACGTACAGCAGGCCGTCGCGGTCCAGCTTCAGGCCGATCGACACCGTGCCGGTCGTTCCGGGGTGGACGGTCTCGTACTCGCCCGTGCGCAGGTCCGTGCGGAGGATGGCGCCGTTGGCGCGGGAGCCCATGTAGGCGTACGGCTTGCTGCCGATGGTGATGCCCTCGGGGAGGAAGCCGTCGGGGAGCGGGAACTCCGTCGGCCAGGTGGTCTTCGTGCCGGCCCGCGCCGTGCCGGTTCCGGCGGCCACCGTGAGCGCTGCGGCGGCCGCACCGCCGAGCACGGCGCGCCGGGACGGCTGGGGGTGGTTCCGAGTCATGGTTCGTGCCTCCGTGGAAGGTGGGGCATGAAGGGTCGGTGGGACTCGATGAAACTCCACGTTCCCGGCGGGCTCGACCGACTCGGCGAACTCGACAGGAACTCGACAGCGACTGGCTGGGCCGCTGCCTTCAGGCGTCCGCCTTCAAGCGTCCTCGCGTCCCACCGACATCTCAAACCAGCCTCACCGGGGGCGCTACGACCGGAACGGGCCCGTCACCTCGTACGTGATGCCGCCGGACGAGCTGCCGCTCGTGCCCCGCTGGCTGGAGAAGTACAGGCGCCGGCCGTCGGGGGAGAACGCCGGGCCGGTGATCTCCGAGCCGGACTGGCCGTCGATGCGCAGGAACGGGGCGATCACGTCGTCCGGTGTGATCACGCAGATCTCCATGTTGCCGCCGTCCTCCGCGACGAACAGGTCACCGGAGGCGGAGCCGGTGATGTTGTCGACGCCGGTGAGGGGGGCCGTGCCGGAGGTGACGAGGGAGTCGTCGTAGGCCAGCTCGTAGGTGTTCGACGTCAGGTTGACCTGCCAGACGCGGTTGTCGCCCTTCGTCGTGAACCACACCTTGTCGTCGGCGTAGTGGCAGCCCTCGCCGCCGTTGAAGGACTTCGAGCCCGAGACCTGGGTGCGGGTGGTCGTCGGGGAGCCGTCGGGGTCGGGCACGTTCGCCCAGGTGAACGAGCCCGACGTGGCGGATCCGGCCATCATGACCTGGAGCGTGCCGGAGGACAGGTCGCCCCACGTCGTCGGGACGAAGCGGTAGAAGCGGCCGTTCGTCTCGTCCTCGGTCAGGTAGATCACCTTGCGCACCGGGTCGGCGGCCGCAGCCTCGTGCTTGAAGCGGCCCATCGCGTCGCGGCGGATCGCCGCCTTCGTGCCCCACGGGTCCGTCTCGTAGACGTAGCCGCGGGACACCTCCTCGCAGGACAGCCAGGTGTTCCACGGGGTCTTGCCGCCCGCGCAGTTGGTGCGGGTGTTGGAGAGGATGCGGTAGGCGGCGGTGATCGCGCCGGTCGAGGAGAACTTGACCGCGCTCACCCCGCCGCCGGGGTTGATCTCCGAGTTGGAGACGTAGATCCAGCCGCTGCCGTCGGCGTAGCAGGCGCCGCCGTCGGGGGCGTTGTGCCAGGTGTACGACGTGCCGGGCACCGTCTGGCCGGAGCGGGCGATCACCCGGCTGGTGAAGCCGCTGGGGAGTCTGATGCCGTTGGCGTCGGGGGAGCCGAGGGGTCCGTAGGGGCCGGTGCCGGGCTGGGCGGGAGCCGCGTAGGCGGCGCCGCGCCACAGGGTTCCGCCGAGGACGGCCGACGAGCCGCCGAGCACGGCCGCGCGGAGGAGGGTACGACGTTCCACGATCTCTCCAAGAGGGGTCGTGACCGCCCCGCCGCCGGGCCGCGGCGGGGGTCGTGCGGCAGGACCCTAGGGGAGCGTGGTTGACGGGTCATGGACAGGTCGTGACGCGTCGGCGTCCAGAGCTCCCCTCACCCGTCGGCACCCCTCGCTCACGCCTTCCCGAGCCGGCGGAGCCGCTCTCCCGCACCTCACCCGGCGACTCCGCCGACGGCAGGCGGACCACCGCGTCCAGGCCGCCCGTGGCCGCGGGGCGCAGGGTGACCTCGCCGCCGCTCGCGTGGGCCAGGCGCTGGACCAGGGACAGGCCGAGGCCCGTGCCGCCCTTGGGGGCACCCGGTGCGCGCCAGAAGCGGTCGAAGGCGCGGGCGCGCTGCTCCGCCGTCATACCCGGGCCCTCGTCGGTGACATGGAGGTCGACCCAGCTGGGTCGGCTGTCGCGCAGGGGGCGGCGGGTCGGGACCACCAGCCGTAGCTCCATCGTGACCGTGCTGCCGGCGGGGGAGGCCCGCAGGGCGTTGGACAGGAGGTTGTCCAGGATCTGTTCGACGGCTCCGGGGAGCGCGAGGACCGGGCCGACACTGCCGGCGAAGAGGACCAGCGAGACGTCCTCGCGGGCGAACAGCGGCTGCCAGGTGCGGTGCCGTTCCGCGCACACCTCGCCCACGTCGACCGGACCGGGCAGGGTCGCGTCCTCCTCCAGGCGGGCCATCGCCAGCAGGCCCTCCACCATGCGGGCCAGCCGGTCGGTCTCGGTGACGGCGGCGGCCAGGCCCGGCCGGGCGCGGCGGGCCACGGCGGGTTCGAGGTTCTCCAGGCGCAGGCGGAGGGCGGCCAGTGGGGTCTTCAGCTGGTGGGACGCCTCGCCCGCGAACGCGCGCTGGGAGGCCAGGAGATGTTCGAGGCGGGCCGCGGTGCGGTTGAAGGCGGCGGCCAGGCTGCGTACCTCCGGCGGTCCCGAGGTGACCGGCACGCCGGCGGAGACGCCGCCGTCCGCCAGCCGGTGCGCCGCCTCCTCCAACCGCCGGATGGGACGGCCGGCCCAGCGCGCGAACGCGAAGGCCACGGCCGCGACCCAGGTGAGGACGGCCAGGCCCACGAAGGCCAGCAGCAGCCACACCCGGTGCACGCGCGCGTGCACCGCGTCCGTCGGGAGCGTGATGCGTACGGCGCCCTGTGCCGCCGGCTGTCCGACGGGGGCCGCCACGGACAGGTGGTGCACCCCGCCGATCGTGGTCGCGTGGACGTCCGTGCCGTCCCGGCCGCGCAGGGCGGCGGCGACCTCGGGGCTGTCGGCCAGGGCGCGTTCCTCCCGGTACGACAGCCGGGGCGAGGCCGCCAGCAGGGTGCCGTCCGCGTCCAGCACGACGACCTGCCCGCCGATGCGCTCGGCGCACCGCTCGGTCCGTTCGACGAGTTCGGCGCGGCGCCGGGCCGCCAGCGACAGCTCGGCGAACGCGGCCACCGCGTCCACCTCGTCCTTCGCGGAGTTGACGATGCGCTCCCGCTCCGCCCGTGAGTAGACGAACCCCAGCGGGATCTCCAGGCCGACCAGGACAAGGGCGGCGAGGCTCAGATAACTCAGCAGCAGACGGCGGGTCATGAGGAACCGTCGGCGGGATTCACGGCGAGACGGAAGCCGACGCCCCGCAGGGTCTGGATCCACGCCGGGTGGCCGAGCTTGCGGCGCAGGGTGGCCACATGCACGTCCAGCGTCTTGGTCGGGCCGTCGTAGTGCTCGTCCCAGACCCGGTTGAGGATCTGCTGCCGCGAGTACACCGCCCCGGCGTCCTCGGAGAGCAGCGCCAGCAGTTCGAACTCCTTCGGCGTCAGCGTGACCGGCTCCTCGCCGACCCACACCTGCCGGGTCCGCCGGTCCACGACCAGCGGGCCGACGTCGTACGACGGTTCCTGGTCGCCCGACTGCGGGGTGTGACGCCGGAGCACCGCCCGGATGCGGGCCACCAACTCCCGTACGCTGAACGGTTTCGCCAGATAGTCGTCGGCGCCCAGCTCCAGGCCCAGCACCCGGTCGGCCTCCTCACCGCGCGCGCTGAGGATGATGACGGGCACGTCGCAGGCCTGGCGGATGCCCCGGCAGACGTCGATGCCGTCGATGTCGGGCAGGCCGAGGTCCAGCAGCACGACGTCGCCGTACGGCCCCGCCAGCCCCTCGGCGCCGGTGGCGACACGGTGGACCGTCAGACCGAAGTGCCGCAGTCCGTCGGCGAGCGGTTCGGCAATCGTCTCGTCGTCCTCGATGAGCAGCACTCGTACGCCCATGGCGTCCTGTCTCTCGAATTGAAGGTTTCGCGACACGCTACAAGAGAATGCACACTCGGCGACGGCGATTCGAGGCTTTGTGAAATGGCCCTCAGAAACCGCTTGTATTCGGGGCCTTAGTGTTTTCCTAACCTTCCTCTGTACATCGCTCCCCTACGGTCGCAGCTCCAGGTCGGAACCCATGGCAGGAGGCAGAATGAAGGCGTTGCTGGACCGTGCCCGGTCGTTCAGGCGGCGGGTCGACTTCGAGGGCGACGAATACCGGAAACTGGCCGTCGGGCAATTTCCCGAGGCCTTGTTCATTACCTGCTCGGACTCCCGGGTGATTCCCGCGCTGATCACCGGCGCACGGCCCGGCGAGATATTCGAGCTGCGAAATGCGGGCAATATTGTGCCGCCGCACGGCGAGCACGGGCAGCATTCGGCCGCCTCCGGAGAGGCCGCCACCATCGAATACGCGCTGCAGGTGCTCGGCGTTCAGGACGTCGTGGTGTGTGGCCATTCCCACTGCGGTGCCATGGGCGCGATCACACACGGCGCCGACCTGTCCGGGTTGCCGCAGGTGGACGCCTGGCTCGACCACGCCCGGCCGGGGCTGGAGCCGGCGCTCGGGGACGCCGGGGCGACCGGGGACTTCGCGTTGCGCGAGGTCGTGCAGCTCAACGTGCGCAACCAACTCGACGTCCTGCACGGCTATCCGGTCGTCCGGCGGCTGCTCGACGAGGGGCGGCTGCGGCTGCACGGCTGGTACTACGAGATCGACACCGGCACGGTCCACGAACTGGACGAGGACGGCCGGTTCCGGGTGCACGGGTCATGAGCGGGGCGCACGCCCGGCGGGCGGCGGCCCCCCGTACCGCGGGGAAGACGGACCTCGGCACCGAGATCACCGCCTCCCTCGTCGTCTTCCTGGTCGCCCTGCCCCTGTGCATCGGCGTCGCGGTCGCCTCGGGGGTGCCGGCCGAGCTGGGGATCATCTCCGGGGTCGTCGGCGGACTGGTCGTCGGGGCCGCGCGGGGCAGCACCCTGCAGGTCAGCGGGCCGGCCGCCGGGCTCGCCGCGCTCGTCGCGGAGACCGTGCTGGAACACGGCGTCGCGATGCTCGGGGTGATCGTCCTCTTCTCGGGCCTTCTGCAGATCGTGCTGGGGCTGGTGAAGCTCGGCCGGATGTTCCAGGCGATCTCGCTGGCCGTCGTACAGGGAATGCTCGCCGGCATCGGGCTGCCGCTGATGTTCAGTCAGCTGTATCCGATGGCCGACGCCAAGGCGCCGGGCAAGCCGTTCGAGAACATCGCCGGTGTTCCGGCGTGGGCGGCGGATGTCGTCGCCGACCCGCAGGCGTTGATCGCGGCCGGGCTCGGTGTCGTCACGATCGTGCTGAGCTTCGTCTGGAAGAAGGCGCCGGGGCCGGTGAAGAAGATCCCGGCCGCGCTCGTCGCCGTCGGCATCGGCATCGCGGTCGCCGCGCTGCCCGGCGTGGACGTGAAGACGCTCCAGGTCGGCGACCTCGCGGACGCCGTCGACGTACCGGGGCCGGAGCAGTTCGCGGGGCTCGCCGACGCCGGGATCATCGGCGCGATCCTCACGTTCACGGTGATCGCCTCGGCGGAGAGCCTGTTCACCGCGGCGGCCGTGGACCGTATGCACACCGGTCCACGCACCCGCTACAACACCGAGCTCATCGCCCAGGGCGCGGGCAACACGGTGGCCGGCATCCTCGGGGCGCTCCCCGTCACGGCGGTCGTCGCCCGCAGCTCGGCGAACGTCCAGGCCGGGGCGAAGACGCGCATCTCCCGCACCCTGCACGGCCTGTGGCTGCTCGCCTTCGCGCTCCTGCTGCCCCAGGTCCTCGCGCTGATCCCGATCTCGGTGCTCGCCGGGGTGCTCGTGCACAGCGGGTGGAAGCTGCTCGCGCCGGGGGAGTTCCCCAAGATGTGGCGGCAGGACCGGGGCGAGTTCGCCGTCATGACCCTCACGACACTGGTGATCACGGCCACGGCGCTGCTGGAAGGCGTGCTCGTCGGTCTCGCGGCCGGGGTGGTGCTCGCCGCGCTGCGGATGTCCCAGGCGGTCGTACGGCAGCACGTCGAGGACGACACCGCGAAGGTCGTGGTGGCCGGCAACGCGACGTTCCTGCGGCTGCCGCGCCTGATCGAGGCCCTGGAGCAGGCCGCCGCCGCGGGCAGGCCCCGCATCCGGCTCGACCTGCTCGGCGTCACCCACCTCGACCACGCCTGCCGCACCCAGATCGACGAGTTCGTGGCACAGCAGCGGGGGGCCGGCCTACGGGTGGAGCTGCTGATGCCGGACCTGACGGGGGCGGGAGCGAGGGCGAAGGCGCCCCAGGAGAAGGTGCCGGATGCGAAGGTGCCGGACGCGAAGGTGCCCGACCTGACCGACGACCCCCACCCCGCCCCCGGCCCCACCGCCGAATGGTTCTACCTGGACACGAGCCCACCACTCGCCGGGAACTCGTCCAGCCCGACGTCCGGTTGACGCACGTACGCGAGGTCCGGTGCACCCTGCGCACCGGACCTCGCGAAGACCTTTCAGGCCGCCCGTACCTCGTACGTCGTCACCCGCACCGCCTCGTCGTCCAGGCACTGCCCGGAGACCAGGTCGAAGCGCTGCTTCAGAAGCGGGGAGGCGACGAAGGGGCTGCCCTGGTGGGTGCCGGTCAGGCCGCGGGAGAGAACCCCCGCGCCGCTGAACGGATCGCGGTTGTCCACGGCGTACAACTCGCCGTTGCGGTCACGGAACACGGCCACCTGGCGGCCGTCCGGCAGCAGGGCCGCCACGCCGCGGCCCGGCAGCAGCCGGGTCAGGTCGCAGACCGTGAACCAGTCGTCCGCCAGCCGGATCTGGACCTTCAGGTCGGTCGTCTCGGGTGCCAGGGTCATCGCTGGGCGCTTCCTTCCAGAACGTCTTCGGTGGGACGCAGGCCGATCGACAGCAGCGGCAGGTCCGGCTTCATCTGTTCGCGCTCGGGGACGAAGCCGACCACCGGGTCGGGGGTGTCGGGCGCGTTGACGAAGGAGACGAACCGGGCCAGCTTCTCGGGGTCGTTGATGGTCTCCGCCCACTCGTCCCGGTAGTTCGAGACATGGGCGGCCATCAGGCTCTCCAACTCCTCGCAGATGCCGAGGGAGTCGTGGACCACCACGTCCCGTACGTGGTCCAGGCCGCCCGGGATCCGCTCCAGCCAGGTCGACGTGCGCTCCAGGCGGTCGGCCGTGCGGATGTAGAACATCAGGAAGCGGTCGATCAGGCGGATGAGCTCGGCATCGCTGAGGTCCTGGGCCAGCAGGTCCGCGTGGCGCGGGGTCGCCCCGCCGTTGCCGGCGACGTACAGGTTCCAGCCGTTCGACGTGGCGATCACGCCGAAGTCCTTCGACTGGGCCTCCGCGCACTCACGGGCGCAGCCGGAGACCGCCGACTTCAGCTTGTGCGGGGAGCGCAGGCCCCGGTAGCGCAGCTCCAGGTCGATCGCCATGCGGACGGAGTCCTGGACGCCGTAGCGGCACCAGGTCTGGCCCACACAGGACTTCACCGTGCGCAGCGACTTGCCGTACGCGTGCCCGGACTCGAAACCGGCGTCCACCAGGCGGGTCCAGATCAGCGGCAGTTGCTCGACGCGGGCGCCGAACATGTCGATCCGCTGGCCGCCGGTGATCTTCGTGTAGAGGCCGAAGTCGCGGGCGATCTCGCCGATCACGATCAGCTTCTCCGGGGCGATCTCACCGCCGGGGACGCGCGGGACGACGGAGTACGAGCCGTTCTTCTGCAGGTTGGCCAGGAAGTGGTCGTTGGTGTCCTGAAGGGACGCCTGCTCGCCGTCCAGGACGTAGCCGTTCGCGCCGATCGTCGGGGCGAGGGAGGCGATGATCGAGGCGACCGTGGGCTTGCAGATCTCGCAGCCGTCGCCACCCCGGGCGCCCTCACGGCCGTAGCGGTCCAGCAGGTCCTGGTACGAGGTGATGCGCAGGGCCAGGACGATCTCGTACAGCTCCTCGCGGGTCTGCCCGAAGCAGCCGCACAGGCCCTTGTCGACCTCGACGCCGGACGCCTCCAGCTCGGCGGAGACCAGCTGGCCGAGGACCTTGACGCAACTGCCGCACGTCGTACCGGCCTTGGTGCACTTCTTCACCTCGGGCACGGTGGTGCACTTGTGCTCGGTGACCGCCCCGCGGATGGTGCCCTTGCGGACGTTGTTGCAGGAGCAGATGATCGCGTCGTCCGGCAGCGCGGCCGGGCCGAGCTGGGCGGGCGCTCCGGCGCCGGCCGGCAGCACCAGCGACTCGGGCGAGACCGGCGGGACCGAGCCGGTGAAGGCCTTGAGCGTGCCGTACGCCTCCGCGTCGCCGACCAGGATGCCGCCGAGCAGCGTGCCGTCGCGGCCGATGACCAGCTTCTTGTACAGGCCCGCGCGGGAGTCGGAGTAGACGACGTCCAGACAGTCCTCGGCCGTGCCGTGCGCGTCACCGAAGGACGCCACGTCCACGCCGAGCAGCTTCAGCTTGGTGGACAGGTCGGCGCCGACGAAGGAGGCCTCGTCGGCCGCGATCGTCGCCGCCGCGGTCTGGGCCTGCTCGTAGCCGGGGGCGACCAGGCCGTACACCCGGCCGTCCACCGCCTGAGCGCACTCGCCGATCGCGAACACGTGCGGGTCGGAGACCGTACGGCACTGCTCGTCGACGGTGATGCCGCCGCGCTCGCCGACCGTCAGGCCCGAGTCGCGGGCCAGCTGGTCGCGGGGGCGGACGCCGGCGCTGAACACCACCATGTCCGTGGCGAGTTCGGAACCGTCGGACAGCTTCATACCGGTGACGGCGCCCTCGGAGTCCGTCACGATCTCCTGGGTGCCCACCCCCGTGTGGACCGTCAGCCCCATGTCCTCGATGGTGCGCAGCAGCGCCGCGCCACCGCCCTCGTCGACCTGCACCGGCATCAGCCGCGGCGCGAACTCCACGATGTGCGCCTCGACGCCCAGCCCCTTCAGGGCGCCGGCCGCCTCCAGGCCCAGCAGACCGCCGCCGACCACGGCACCGGTCGTGGCCTTCGTCCTCGCGTACTCCTCGATCGCGAGCAGGTCCTCGATCGTGCGGTAGACGAAGCAGCCGGTGGCGTCCTTGTTCGGGACCGGCGGCACGAACGGATACGAGCCGGTGGCGAGGACGAGGGTGTCGTACTCGAAGACCTGACCCGACCTCGCGGTGACCTTCTTCGCCTCGCGGTCGACGGCGACCGCCGGGTCGCCGACGTGCAGCTCGATGCCGTGGTCCTTGATGAACTCCATGTCGGTCATCGACAGGTCCTCGGGCGTCTTGCCCGAGAAGTACGAGGTGAGCGCCACGCGGTCGTACGCCGGACGCGGCTCCTCGCACAGCACGACCACGCGGTGCGTGGCGGTCAGGCCGCGCTCGGCGAGCGCTTCGAGGAAGCGCTGGCCGACCATGCCGTGGCCGACGAGCACGATCGTGGGGGTGGCGGTCATTCAGGAGCCTCCATCGTTGGTGAGCAGGTGGAGCAGGGGGCCGTCGTCGGGGAGCGGCTCTGCTCCCTCCCAGGCGCGGGCGAGCGCGCCGACGGTGCCGAGTTCGCCGACGAGGACCCCGCCGACCAGGCGGTCGTCGCGGACGACGACCTTGCGGTAGGTGCCCCGGGTGGCGTCGGTGAGCTGCACGACGTCGTCACCGGGGCGGGGTTCCGTCTCGCCGAACGCGGCGAGGTCGAAGGGGGCCTGACCGGCCAGGGTGAGGCGGGTGAGGGCGCGGGTGCCGGTGTAGCGGGCGGTGGTGCTGCCGGCCAGCAGCTCGGCGAGGGTGTCGGCCTGGTCGAGCGCGGGGGTCGCGAGTCCGTACAGGTTGCCGTCGTGCTGGGCGCAGTCGCCGATCGCGTAGATGTGCGGGTCGGAGGTGCGCAGCTCGTCGTCGACGAGGACGCCCTTGTGGACCGCGAGCCCGGCCGCCTGCGCGAGCCCCGCGCGGGGGCGGACACCGCAGGCCAGCACCACGAGGTCGGCGTCGAGGGCGTACCCGTCGGCCATCTCGACCGAGCGGACCGCGCCGCCGACGACCCGTACGTCCCGCACCCGGCACTCGGTGTGCACCTCGACGCCGAGGTCGGTGAGGTGGCGCCTGACCAGCTGGGACGCGGCCGGGTCGAGCTGGCGCTCCATGAGCCGCTCGGACTGCTGGGCGAGCACGACCTGCACGCCGCGCACGGCGAGCGCGCGGGCGGCGGAGACCCCGAGGAGCCCGCCGCCGATGACGACCGCGCGCACTCCCGGCCGGACCGCCTTGGACAGGCCCAGGCAGTCGTCCATGGTGCGGAAGGCGTGGACGCCCTCGGGCAGCAGGTGGTCGGGGGTGAACAGGCCGCGCAGGGGCGGCAGTACCGGGTTGGAGCCGGTGGCCAGGACCAGCGTGTCGTATGCGATCTCCGAGCCGTCCGCGCAGCTCACGGTCCGCCCGTCGCGGTCGATCCCGGTCACCTGGGTGCGGATCAGCTCCGCGGGGGCCGCAAGGCCCGGCAGGGCGATCACGTCCGGGTGGTACCGGCCGGCCAGCACCTCGGCGAGCAGGACCCGGTTGTACGGGCGGTGCTCCTCCTCGCCGACGAGCAGCGCGGGCGTGCCGAGCTCACCGAGCCGCCGGGCGAGCCGCACGCCCGCGAGGCCGGCGCCGATCACCACCACACGCTTATTCGAGGTCATGCATCGCAGCGTGCGGGGTGGGTGTTACCCGACCGCATCGCATCTGTTTCCCGCGAGGAACGCTGCCCTCAGCGGGGGTGGGGGGTGAGTGTGAGGGTTGCGGGCGTGCGGCCGGGTGGTGCTGTGAGGAGCCTGCGAACGGGTCTTCGCCGTGAGGACCACACCGCGGACGGGCCCTCGGGCTCCCGAGCCCCCGGGATAGGGTCCCGATCATGCCCGACATACCCCTCGCCATGGTGGCCGCCCTCTGCCTCGCCGCGCTCGCGGCCGGCTGGATCGATGCCGTGGTCGGGGGCGGGGGCCTGCTGCTGCTCCCCGTCCTGCTGCTCGGGCTCCCCGCCGGCACCCCGGCCGCGTACGCGCTCGGCACCAACAAGGCGGTCGCCATCGTCGGCACGACCGGCGCCGCCGTGACGTACGCCCGCAAGGCCCCCGTCGACGTCCGCACCGCGATCCGCATCGGCCTCGCCGCACTCGCCGGCTCCTCCGGCGGTGCCTTCTTCGCGGCCGGCATGAGTACGGACGTACTGAAACCGTTGATCATGGTGGTGCTGCTCGCCGTGGCCGCCTTCGTGATCCTCAAGCCCGCCTTCGGTACCGCCCCGGCACCGGGCCCGGTCACCCGCCGCCGCGTCCTCGCCGCGATCGGCCTCGCCGGGCTGGGCATCGGGTTCTACGACGGCCTGATCGGCCCCGGCACCGGTACGTTCCTGGTGCTCGCCCTGACCGCCGTGCTCCATCTCGACCTGGTCACCGCCTCCGCCACCGCCAAGATCGTCAACTGCTGCACCAACGCCGGCGCCCTCGTCACCTTCGCCTGGCAGGGCACCGTGCTGTGGCAACTGGCGGCGCTGATGGCGGTGTTCAACCTCGCGGGCGGCACGCTGGGCGCGCACACCGCGCTGAAGAAGGGCAGCGGTTTCGTCCGGATCGTGCTGCTGACGGTGGTGTTCGCGCTGGTGGCGAACCTGGCGTACGAACAGTGGGTGGCCTAGCTCGGGGGCCCGGCCCGTCAGTCGACCCTGCCCGTCAGTCGTTTCCGATCGCGAGCGACTCGATCACCCCCGTCGGGTCCTCCTCGCCGTGCCCCGCCGCGAGGCGGCGCTCCATCAGGGTCATGAACGGTGTCAGCAGCTCCGTGCTGACGCCCTGTTCCTCGGCCGTGCGCAGCAGGGTGCCGGTGCCGGCCACCTGCATGGCGAGGTTGGACACGACGTCCTTGGTGTAGTCGCCGGACTCCAGCTTGTCGGCGGTCTCCAGCGCGGCCGGCGCCATCGCGGTCAGCCAGGACACGAGCAGCGGCGCGAACTCCTTCGGCGCGATGTCCTCCCCGCGGATCAGCGCGAAGGCGTGCGTGATGCCCGCGAACATGCCGTACATCCCGCTGAGCAGGGCCACGTCGTGCAGCGCGGCGAAGCCGGGGTCCGCGCCGACGTAGCGGGTACCGGCCGGGACGGCGAGGGTCGCCCGGTGCTCCTCGAACATCTCGGACGAGCCGCTGTACAGCACGTACGCCCCGGACGCCGGGGCGCCGATCATCGGCGGTACGGCCATGATGCCCGCGTCCAGGAAACGGGCGCCCCGCGCCTGCGCCCAGGCGGCGCGGGCGCGGCCCTGGCCCGGCGTGCCCGTGGTGAGGTTGACCAGGTCACGACCGGCCAGGTCGGCGTCGGACAGGGACTCGCCGACCGACGCGTCGTCCAGCAGGCAGGCGATCACCAGCCGGTTGGCGGCCACCGCCTCGGCCGCGCTCCCGGCGACCGTGGCGCCCTCGGCGGCGAGGGGCTCGGCGCGGGCGGGCGTGCGGTTCCAGACGGTGACGGGGTGGCCGGCGGCGAGCCAGGCGCGGGCGAGGGCGGTGCCCATGGCGCCGGTGCCGAGGAGGGTGAGCGGGGTCGGGGAAGAGGCGTTGTCAGTCATGGCGTTTAGCCTCGTAGAGGGTGAATGGCCTGCTCAAGTACGTACTTGCGAGTGGGTGGTTACTCCGGGGGAAGCGTGCAGGCAGTGGGAAGGCGGGGTGGCTGGTCATGGCGGTGGGACGACGGCCGGGGTCGTACGTCTGCGGGGTCGACGCGGCGATGGACGTGATCGGCGGGAAATGGAAGGTGCTCATCCTCTGGGCGCTGCATGTGCGGCCGCACCGTTTCGGCGAGCTGCGCCGGGAGCTGCCCGGGGTGACGGAGAAGGTGCTCGCGGCGCAGCTGCGGGAGCTGGAGGCGGACGGGATCGTGCACCGGGAGGTGTACGAGGAGGTGCCGCCGAGAGTGGAGTACTCACTGACACCGCGCGGGGAGACCCTGAACGAGGCGCTTGCGCCACTGGGGGCCTGGGGGAAGGCGAACGTTCTCGCGGAACCCGTGCGAGCGGAACCCGTGCGAGCGGCGTCCGTGCCGGCGGAGCCGCCCTTGCCGGCGGCCCCCAGGGCGTGAGTCATTCGCTTCCCGTCAGATGCGCGAACACGACGACGTTCCCCTGATAGCCGGTGCTGCGCGAATAACCGCCGCCGCAGGTGATCACCCGCAGCTCGGGCCGGGCCGCCGCGCCGTACACCTTCTTGTCGGGGAAGTTCTTGGCGTCGTACACCTCGATCGCGTCCACCTGGAAGCGGGCCACGCTGCCGTCCCGCCGGTCCACCTCGATGGTGCTGCCCCGTTTGAGGGCGCCGAGGTGGTAGAAGACGGCGGGGCCGTCGGCGTTGTCGACGTGCCCGGCGACGATGGCGGTGCCGGTCTCGCCGGGGGTGGTGCCGGCCTCGTACCAGCCGGCGAGGTTCTTGTGCGTGGCGGGCGGCACGTCGAGGCTGCCGCTGCGGGTGAGGCCGAGGCCCGTCAGGGGCGCGTCCACGCGGATCGAGGGGATGCGGATGCGGTCCGGCGGGGACGGCGGCAGTCCGGGCACCGCGGACTGGCCGACGGCCGCTCCGATGTGCGCCTCGGCGGCCGACGGCTGGGGCGGGGCGGGTGCGTCGGGCCCGCTGGTCAGCAGCCACACGCCGGCGCACAGGGCGACGACGGTGACGCAGGCTATCGCGGCGTCGCCCGTGTTGCCGTTCCTGCCCATGTCAGCCTCCCTGCCAAGACCGCTCGACCCGTTCCCCCTCCGGGCCGCGAGGGGCGTCGGACCCGGAGGGGGCGGGGACTTGCGGTACCGGCGGACGGACAGCGGAGGGTGTCCGTCAGATCCCGTCGCCTCTCGCCCGGCGATGCAGGAGCCAGGTACCGCCCGCGGCGGCGACGGCGAGAGCCGCCACGCCGGCCGCGGTCTGCACGGGGTCGGGGCCCAGGGCGCCGCCGACCCCCGTATTCACACTTCCTCTGGGGTGCACATAGCCCCGTGCCGACTCCAGGACGACCACCAGATCGCCCCGGACCTCCCGGCCGCCGGTGCACTTCGCGACGATCTCGTACGTCCCCGGCTGCGCGCTCGGCGGCACCCGGAACTGACCGATCGCCTCGCCCTCGTGCGTGCTGGGCGCGAGCGTGAAGTGCCCGGCCCCCACCGCGGTGGCGTCACCCTCCGCCGTACCGCCGTCCCCGCAGGCGGCGGTGTTCACGGTGACGTCGCCGCCCGGCACCGCGGTGGACGGGAACACCTCCAGGTGCCCGCCGTCCGCGCCGTAGGCGGGCGCGGTGAGCGACCCCGCGGTGGCGACGGTGAGCGCGGGACCGATCAGCAGACGGGCGGTACGTCGCATCGATGCTCCTCACGAGGTCTGTCGCGGGCCTCGGCCCGCGACACCCCCATGTGTCGCCGTCGGTCGCGCCCGCACTTCCGAGGTAAAGGGCACGACGACGAGCCCGCTCCCTGAAGGGCCGTCAGATTTACGGTGAACGGGTGCCCCGGGGCACCCCGACCCCTCGCTCTCACCCCCGTTCCCGCAGGTCACGACCGTATGAGGTGCGCCCGGGGCAAAAGAATCCGAAGGGCGCGCGGCGAAGGTGTGAACGGGTGACCGCATCCGGGAGACACCGGCCTCGGCGACTTGACCTCAACCTTGGTCGAGGTACCAGCCTGGTCGGCATGACGAATTCCACCACCGACATGTCCGCCCACCCCCTGAACGTCACCGCCGTCATCGGCAGCAACCGGCACGGCCGCTTCGGCCCCGTCGTCGCCGACTGGCTGCTCGACCGCGTCCGGGACCGCCCCGACCTGGCCCTCGACGTGGTCGACGTGGCCGGGACCGACCTGCCGACGGACCTGGCGCCCACGCCCGAGGCCACCGCCGCCCTGTCGTCCATCACCCCGAAGCTCGCGGCGGCGGACGCGTTCGTCGTCGTCACCCCGGAGTACAACCACTCGTTCCCGGCCGGGCTGAAGAACCTCATCGACTGGCACTTCACCGAGTGGCGGGCCAAGCCCGTCGCCCTCGTCTCGTACGGCGGACTCGCGGGCGGTCTGCGCGCGGTCGAACACCTCCGTCAGGTCTTCGCCGAGCTCCACGCCACCACCGTCCGCGACACGGTGTCCTTCCACAACGCGGGCAGCGCCTTCGACGCCGACGGCCGCCTCAAGGACGCCACCGGCCCGAACGCCGCCGCGAAGACGATGCTGGACCAGCTGACATGGTGGGGCCGGGCCCTGCGGGAGGCGAGGGAACGGCGCCCGTACGGGGAGTGAGCGGAGCCTCGGGACTTGAGTCCCTGCTGGACGCGACGCCCGCAAAGGCAAGGCCGGCCGTCTCGCGGACGCCGTCGAAGGCGCCGCGGAGACGACCGGCCGGCCCTGCGGGACCCGGCTCAGCCCACGTTCACCGCGCTCCAGGCCGAACCCACGGCCGCGTACTCCGCGCTACCCGCCCCGTACAGGTCCCGCGCCGCGTCCAGCGTCGCCGCGCGCGCCCCCGCGTAGTCGGTGGACGACGTCATGTAGACCGTCAGCGCCCGGTACCAGATGGCGCCCAGCTTGGCCCGGCCGATCCCCGTCACCGTCGAGCCGTCGCAGGTGGCGGAGTCGTGGGCCACGCCGTTGATGCTCTTCCCGCCGCTGCCCTCCGCCAGCAGGTAGGCGAAGTGGTTGCCGATGCCGGAGGAGTAGTGGACGTCCAGGCTGCCCGCGGTGGCGCTCCAGCAGTCCACCGAGAGGCCGTCGCGCGACGGGCGGTCCATGTACCGCAGCGCGCTCCGCCCGAAGCCCGCCCGCACGATCTTCTCGCCGATCAGCCAGTCGCCCTTGTCGGAGGCGTTGCCCGCGTGGAACTCCACCAGCGTGCCGAAGATGTCGGACGTGGCCTCGTTCAGCCCGCCGGACTCGCCCGAGTACGTCAGCGCGGCCGTCTTCGAGGTCACCCCGTGGGCCATCTCGTGGCCGGTGATGTCGAGGGAGACCAGCGGCCCCATGTTGGTGCCGTCACCGTCGCCGTACGTCATGCAGAAGCAGGTGTCGTCCCAGAAGGCGTTGTTGTACCGGGTGCCGTAGTGCACGCGGCTGTACGAGCCCTTGCCGTCGCCCGCGATGCCGTTGCGCCCGTGGACGTCACGGAAGTAGTCCCAGGTGACGTCCGACCCGTACTGCGCGTCCACCGCCGCCGACGCCCGGTCCGTCATCGTGCCGTCGCCCCAGTGGTTGTCCGCGTCCGTGAAGACGGTCGCGGGGGCGCGCACGACACACAGCGTGCCGAGGAAACACAGGTCGGACCGGTTCGTGGCGTCACCGGTGTACGTGCCGCCGCGCGTCGGGTCCGTCAGCTGGTACGACGATCCTGTCGCCGTCGTCTCCAGCGGAACCGTCCCGCCGTACAGCGACCGCCCGTCCCCGGACGCCGACTCCAGCGTGTCCCAGGCGTCGATCTGGGCGCCGGTCCGGGCGTCCGTCAGCACCGTGCGGCCCACCGGGTTGCCCTGTGCGTCCAGCGCGACCGCGTCGGTCCGCCAGGCCAGCTTCGGTGTGCCGTGCAGCGCGTCGACGACCAGCTCGGGCCTGGCGGTCAGCCGCTTCAGGGCCTCGCCGAGGCGCGTGGCGCGCAGGGAGTTGGCGGCGCGGTCGGCGGCCTTCGGGCCGGACAGCAGGGGGGTGACGGTGGGCAGGGAGAGGGCGCCGCGGGTCGCCCGGTCGGCGCCCCGGTAGGTGCCGTCCGGCGCCAGGTGGACGACGAAGTCGCCGCCGAGGACCGGGAGTTGGCGGTAGGTGCGGTCGTAGCGGACGTGCTGGGTGCCGTCCGCGTCGACGATCACGTCCCGCACCTTGGTGCCCTGGGCGGCGGTGAGACCGAGGGCGTCGGCCTGTTGCGCGAGCGCCGCGGTCGCGTTCTCGATCGCCTGGGCCCGGGTGGGCCGGTCGGCCGCGCCGGCGGTGGTGGGGGAGAGGGCGGCGGCCAGCAGGGCGGCGGTTGCGGCGGTGACGGCGAGGCGGGAAGCTCGCGCGTGCCGTATTCGACTCATCGGTCTCCTCGGGAAGGCGCCGGAGTGGGGGGCGGCGCAGACGTTCACCGAGGTTTACGCGATCATGACATGTCATGTCCATAGAGCATCTGAAGAGGGTGTGTGAGGGGTGAGAATCGTTTCTGTGACCCTCCCGTTCTTCGTCTACGGCACCCTCCGTCCCGGCGAGCCCAACCACGACTCCTTCCTGCGCGGCCGCACGCACACCGAGGAACCGGCCCGCCTCACGGGCGCGGTGCTGTACGACGGCCCCGGCTATCCGTACGCGGTGGAGGAGCCCGGCGGAATGGTGACCGGCGACCTGATCACGCCCGTCCCGGACGCCTACGACGAACTCCTCACCGTTCTCGACCGGTTGGAGGAGTACGCCCCGGGAAACGCCCGCAACCTCTACGAGCGCGTCAGCCGCGAGGTCGTCCGGGACACCGACGGGGCGGCGCTGCGGGCCTGGGTGTACGTGGCCGCGCCCGCCGTCGCCGCCCGGCTGCGGATGCGGGGCAAGCTGATCGAGGGCGGGGACTGGCTGGCGCGGGGCTGAATGTGAGCCCGGCGGCGCCTACGCCTCCACCGCCTCCACGGCCTTCACCGCTTCCACCCGCACCGCACACGCCTTGAACTCCGGCATGCGGGAGGTCGGGTCCAGCGCCGGGTTGGTGAGGGTGTTGGCGCGGCCCTCGCCCGGCCAGTGGAACGGCATGAAGACGGTGTCCGGGCGGATGGACGTGGTGATCCGCGCCGGTGCCACCGCACGGCCCCGCCGGGACACGACCGCCACCGGGTCGCCCTCGGCCGCGCCCAGCCGCTCCGCCAGCCTCGGATGCAGCTCCACGAAGGGGCCCGGCGCGGCGGCGTTCAGCTCGTCGACGCGGCGCGTCTGGGCGCCGGACTGGTACTGGGCCACCACCCGACCGGTCGTCAGCAGCACTGGGTACTCGGCGTCGGGTTCCTCGGCGACGGCCCGATGCGAAACGGCCACGAAGCGGGCACGCCCGTCATCGGTGGCGAAACGGTCGAGGAACAGACGGGGCGTACCGGGGTGGACGCCCGGGGTTTCGTCGCCCTGCGCGGGGCCGTCCGGGTGGTACACGGCGAGCGCGAAATCCTCGGACCCGCCGACGACTTCGAACCCCGCACCCTTGCGGCCGTCGGCGCCCCGCGAGCCCGCGTCCATGGCCCCGGCCGCGCCCTCGAAGCGCGCGCCCATGGCGCCCTCGGCATCTTGCATGCCCTCGCCCTCGTGGTTGTCGGCGCCCCGCGGGCCCGCGTGCATGGGCCCGGCCGCGCCCTCGAAGCGCGCGCCCATGGCGCCCTCGGCATCTTGCGGGCCCGCACCCTTGTGGCTGTCGGCGCCCCGCGGGCCCGCGTGCATGGGGCCGGCCGCGCCCTCGAAGCGCGCGCCCATGGCGCCCTCGGCGCCTTGCATGCCCTCGCCCTCGTGGCCGTCGGCGCCCCGCGGGCCCGCGCCCCCGTGGTCGGCGGCGCCCTGAGAGACCGCGCCCCCAGGGCCCCCCGTCGCCCCCTCCTCCGGTGTCGGGCACGGCCAGAACACGCCGTTTTCCTCCGCCAGTCGGCGATACGTGATCCCGGAATAGTCCGCGGGCCCGCCCGCGCTCGCTCGGCGCAGTTCCTCGAAGACCTCCTCGGGGTCGGTCGGGAAGCCCTTCTCCACGCCGAGCCGGGCGGCCAGTTCGTGCATGACCTCCAGGTCGCTGCGGACGCCCTCCGGAGGGGTGATCGCCTGCCGCCGCAGCAGCACCCGGCCCTCCAGGTTGGTCGTGGTGCCGGTCTCCTCAGCCCACTGCGTCACCGGCAGCACGACGTCCGCGAGGGCCGCCGTCTCCGACAGCACCACATCGCACACGGCGAGGAAGTCGAGGGACTTGATCCGCTCCTCCACATGCGCGGCGCGCGGCGCCGACACCACCGGGTTGGAACCCATCAGCAGCAGCGCCCGGATGTCGGTGCCGAGCGCGTCCAGCAGCTCGTACGCGCTGCGTCCGGGCCCCGGCAGGCTGTCCGGGTCGACGCCCCACACGTCGGCCACATGCCGCCGCGCCGCCGGGTCGGTCAGCTTGCGGTAGCCGGGCAACTGGTCGGCCTTCTGCCCGTGTTCGCGCCCACCCTGCCCGTTGCCCTGCCCGGTCAGACAGCCGTACCCGGACAGCGGGCGCCCCGCCCGTCCCGTCGCCAGGCACAGGTTGATCCACGCGCCCACCGTGTCCGTGCCCTTGGACTGCTGCTCCGGCCCGCGCGCGGTGAGCACCATCGCGGCCTCCGGCTCGCAGAACAGCCGCACAGCCTCCCGAAGTTGAGGCACGGACACCCCGGTGATCCGCTCCACGTACTCCGGCCAGTGCGCCATCGCCGCGGCGCGCGCGTCCTCCCAGCCGGTCGTCCGCTCCAGGATGTACTCCGCGTCGGTCCGCCCCTCGGCGACGACCAGATGCAGCAGCCCCAGCGCGAGCGCGAGATCGGTCCCCGGCCGGGGCGCGAGGTGCAGGTCGGCCTGCTCGGCGGTCTTCGTGCGGCGCGGGTCGACGACGATCAGCGTGCCGCCGTTGTCCTTCAGCTCGGTCAGATACCGCAGCGCGGGCGGCATGGTCTCCGCGAGGTTCGAGCCGACCAGGATCACGCACCCCGTCTTCGGGATGTCCTCCAGCGGGAAGGGCAGCCCCCGGTCCAGCCCGAAGGCCTTGGTCCCGGCCGCCGCGGCCGACGACATGCAGAACCGCCCGTTGTAGTCGATCTGGGAGGTGCCCAGCGCGATCCGCGCGAACTTGCCGAGCGTGTACGCCTTCTCGTTGGTCAGCCCGCCCCCGCCGAACACGCCCAGCGCGTCGGGCCCGTGCGCCGACCGGATCGAGGACAACCCCTCGGCGATCCGGTCCAGGGCCTCGTCCCAGCTCGCGGGTACCAGCTCGCCGCCCTCCCGCACCAGCGGCGAGGACAGCCGCACCCGCGACGACAGCACCGCCGGCGCCGTCCGGCCCTTGCCGCACAGCGCGCCCCGGTTCACGGGAAAGTCCACGCGCTCGGTCACCTCGACCGTCCCGTCCGGGGCGGGCGTGAGATTCATCCCGCACTGCAGGGCGCAGTACGGGCAGTGCGTGGGCGTCGCGGAGGTTTCCATGCATTTCAGCGTGCGTCGGCCGTGTTACGTGCCGGGACGGCTCTTTGTTACACGGACGCGACGGTGATCTCCCCGCCGGGGCCGGACCGCCGTGAGACACCCGGCCCCGATGGCCGGCCGGAGGCGGCGAAGCCCCCGCCCGGCCCCGGTCACCGCCGGATCAGCACTCGTAGGCGTAGTAGGGGACGTCGCCCTCTTCCAGCCCGATGTACTCGGTCGTGTACGGGTCGATGTAGACACAGGACGGGTCGAAGCCGTCCACTTCGACCGAGGCGTAGATGCCGTGACCGCACTCGTTGTAGATCGCGGCCCAGCCGGCGCCGGAGCCGGTCAGGGTGGCGCAGCCCACGAGCGGCGTGGGGTCGTCCTCGTCGAAGGGAGCCGCCGAGGCGGCCGTGACGGCGGCCGGCGCCAGGAACAGCGCCGTGGTCACAGCGGTCACGAGAGCGGTACGAAGCCGGGTCATCGGTTGTCCTCTCTGCCGGGCAGGGGCAGCAACTGCCCCTGCCACGCGGGGAGTTGGCCTTACGAGCGACGACACTATCCGTAATCGACCGGCTACGGAACGTACTCAAGTCGCTTGTCACGCCCCCGAGTGAGCAACTCCCGGCAAACCGACCTGACCTCACATCGGCCCAAAAGCCGCAGCTCAACGACCGTTTCCGGTCAAGATTCAGCCGACCTCGTCACTGCTCCCCGCCCGCCGCCAGGGCCCGCTCCACGCCCGGCTCCCGGGGCCCGAGGAACCGCGGATCGGGCTTGAAGACGACGTCCAGCGCGCCCTTTCCCGCCGCGAGGATCTCCCGGACACCCCCGTAGTACCAGGTCCCGTCGTGCCGCTCGTCCACGCCGACCCCGTACGACGTCACCCCCGCCGCCTCGCACAACGCGACCGCGCGCCGGATGTGGAAGCCCTGGCTGATCAGCACGGCCTCGTCGACCCCGAAGACCTTCCGGGCCCGCACACAGGAGTCCCAGGTGTCGAAGCCCGCGTAGTCGCTGACGATCCGGGCGTCCGGGACGCCGTTCCGGGTGAGATAGGCCCGCATGGCGTCCGGCTCGTCGTAGTCCTCGCGGCTGTTGTCACCGGTGACGAGCACCACCCTCACCCGCCCCGCGCGATACAGCTCGGCCGCCGCGTCGAGACGGTGGGCGAGATACGGCGACGGCTCGCCGTTCCACAGACCCGCACCGAAGACCACCGCGACGTCGGTACGGGGCGCGTCGGCGGCCGTGCGCAGCCGGTCGTCCGTGCTGACGTGCATCCACGTCGACGGCAACAGCGCGAGCACGCACCCCGCGAGCAGCGCCTGCACCAGCCGCCGCTGCCCGGTCCGGGTGCGCGGCAGCCGCGGCCGGCGGATCTTCATGACGTCGCCCTCCCGATCGACTCCGACACGTCGGCGACACATCGGTTTCACCACAAAGAGACGCTCCGCACGGCCCCCGAGTTCCGTGACCACCATCACGTCGGCCACCGAAACCCCAGGTCACCCCACCTCACACACCCCGGGCCCCGCACGGTGAACCCGACGAAAACACCCGTGACGCCCGCGCAACCGGTCGGCAACGTCGCGGCGCAACGATGGGTTCATGACGGCGTTGCTCCCGCTTCACGACGAGTCCGACCACCGCCCCGGCTCCCCGGCGCTGGTCCTGGTGGCCCATGGCAGCCGCGACCCCCGCACCCTCGCCACGGTCCACACCCTCCTCGACCGGATCCGCGAGCTGCGCCCCGGCCTGCGCGTACACCTCGGCCACATCGAGCTGAACGAGCCCCTGCTGCCCGACACCCTCGCCGCCCTCGGCGACGACGAGGCGATCCTCGTACCGCTCCTGCTCAGCCGCGGCTACCACATCAAGCAGGACATCCCCGAGATGGCCGCCACCGCCCGGGCCCGCACGCGCGTCGCCGCCCCGCTCGGCCCGCACCCCCTCCTCGTGGAGACCCTGTACACCCGCCTGGCCGAGGCGGGCTGGCGCACCCCCACGACGGAGTCCGCACGCCGCTCGACCGCCGTGATCCTCGCCGCGGCCGGCTCCCGAGACCCCGACGCGGCAACGGACACCGGCCGCACGGCAACCCTGCTCGCCACCCGCCTGCGCGTCCCGGTCCTCCCGGCCTACGCGTCGGCCGCGTCCCCCACGGTCCCGGAGGCGATCCGCACACTCAGGTCCCAGGGCGTCCGGAACATCGCCCTGGCCTCGTACTTCACCGCCCCGGGCCGCTTCGCGAGGGAGTGCGCCGAGGCGACCCCGGGCATAGCGGCGGCCCCACTGGGCGCGCACCCCTTGATGGCGCGACTGCTCCTGCACCGCTACGACGAGACGGAGACGCGGGCACCCTTGAAACCGGCGCTGGCTGTAGCTTCCTAGGGGCGCGGGGCTGTATCGATGTGCGGCTCCGCCGCGTGGGCGCGACCAGCCCCAGACAACCCGCACCCGCCCCACAACATGGCCGACCAGACGCATACGCGAATGTCACCCCCTCCACGTACTGTCGAGCCATGGAAGGCACCGCACAGCAGCCGCACGAGAACCACATCCCACCCCCCGGCTACGACCCGACGTCAGTCGAACGCTGGGCCCCCGAGCCCGACAAACGCCCCGGCCGCACAGCCTTCCAACGCGACCGAGCCCGCATCCTCCACTCCGCCGCCCTGAGAAGACTCTCCGGCAAAACCCAGGTCGTCACCCCCGGAGGAACCGGCGCGGCCTGGGACCCCAGCCCCCGCACCCGCCTCACCCACTCCCTCGAATGCGCCCAGGTCGGCCGCGAACTCGGCGCGGCCCTCGGCTGCGACCCCGACCTGGTCGAAGCCGCCTGCCTCTCGCACGACCTCGGCCACCCACCCTTCGGTCACAACGGCGAACAGGCCCTCAACGAATTCGCCGAGGACTGCGGCGGTTTCGAGGGCAACGCCCAGTCCCTGCGCCTCCTCACCCGCATCGAGCCCAAACGCTTCACCCCCGAGGGCTCCGTCGGTCTCAACCTCACCCGCGCCGCCCTCGACGCCGCCACCAAGTACCCCTGGCCACGCGGCGCCCACCCCACCGCCCCGGACTCCGTGAAGTTCGGCGTCTACGAGGACGACCGCCCGGTGTTCGACTGGGCCCGCAAGGACGCCCCCGGCACCCGCACCTGCTTCGAGGCCCAGGTCATGGACTGGTCCGACGACGTGGCGTACTCGGTGCACGACGTCGAGGACGGCCTGCACGCCGGCCACATCGACCCCAACTGCCTGCACGCGGAGCCGGAACGACAGGCGGTGTTCGAGGTCGCCATCGGCCGGTACGTCCCCGCCGACACCGACCCCGGCGAACTCGCCGCCGCCCTCGACCGGCTCCTCGACGAGGAGTGGTGGCCGCACGGCTACGACGGCACGGCCGTCGCCCAGGCCCGCCTCAAGGACGCCACCAGCCAGCTCATCGGCCGCTTCTGCCTGGCCGCCGAGGGCGCCACCAGGGAGGCGTACGGCGGCGGCCGGCTCACCAGATACGGCGCGGAACTCGTCGTACCGCGCGAGACCCGCATGGAGTGCGCGGTGCTGAAGGCGGTCGCCGACCGGTACGTCATGCAGCGCGCCGAACAGGCCCGGCTCCGCGCCGACCAGCGGGTCGTCGTCGCCGAACTGGCCGAGGCGCTCACCGCCCGCGCCCCGGACGGACTGGACCCGCAGTTCCGCGCGCTGTTCGACAGGGCCCCCGACGACCGGGCCCGCAAACGGGTGATCGTCGACCAGATCGCGTCCCTGACGGACGCCTCGGCACGGTCGCTTCACGTGAGGCTGACAGGTCACCTGTGAGACTGGCGCGACGCGGGTGACCCCATAAGGGTCCGAAGGTGACCCTGCGTGGCCTGATCGGGGCACTCCCTCTTCCCGCATCACGCTCCGTGCGGGACGCTCGCATATGGCGGGACGTTGAACTCGCACGGGGCGGCACGTTAACGAGGAGGCATCAAGTGGTCGACGCGGATCAGACGTTCGTGATCGTCGGAGGAGGGCTCGCCGGCGCCAAGGCGGCCGAGACGCTGCGGGCGGAGGGCTTCAGCGGCCGGGTGATACTGATCTGCGACGAACGCGACCACCCCTACGAGCGCCCGGCCCTGTCGAAGGGGTACCTGCTCGGCAAGGAGGAGCGCGACAGCCTCTTCGTGCACGAACCCGCCTGGTACGCGCGGAACGACATCGAGCTGCACCTCGGCCAGACCGTCGACGCGATCGACCGTACGGCGAAGACGGTCCGCTTCGGCGAGGACGGCACCGTCGTCCGGTACGACAAACTGCTGCTGGCCACCGGTGCCGAGCCCCGCCGTCTGGACATCCCCGGCACCGACCTGGCCGGCGTCCACCACCTGCGCCGTCTCGCGCACTCCGATCGGCTGCGCGGCGTGCTGCACTCGCTGGGCCGGGACAACGGCCACATGGTGATCGCCGGCGCGGGCTGGATCGGCCTGGAGGTCGCGGCGGCGGCGCGGGAGTACGGCGCGGAGGTCACCGTCGTCGAGCCGGAGCCGACCCCGCTGCACGGGGTGCTCGGCCCCGAGCTGGGCGCCTTCTTCGCCGATCTGCACCGCGAGCACGGTGTCCGCTTCCGCTTCGGGGTCCGGCTGACGGAGATCGTCGGCCAGGACGGCGTGGTGCTGGCCGCCCGTACGGACGACGGCGAGGAGCACCCCGCCCACGACGTCCTCGCCGCGATCGGCGCCGCCCCCCGGATGGCGCTCGCGGAGGCGGCGGGCCTGGAAATCGCGGACCGGGCGCACGGCGGCGGGATCATGGTCGACGAGCATCTGCGCACCTCCGACCCCGACATCTACGCCACCGGTGACGTGGCCGCCTTCCCGCACGCCCTCTTCGACACCCGGATCCGCGTCGAACACTGGGCGAACGCGCTGAACGGCGGCCCGGCGGCGGCGAAGGCGATGCTGGGCTCGGAGATGACGTACGACCGCGTGCCCTACTTCTTCTCCGACCAGTACGACCTGGGGATGGAGTACTCCGGCTGGGCGCCGCCGGGGTCGTACGACCAGGTGGTGCTGCGCGGGGACGCCGGGAAGCGGGAGTTCATCGCGTTCTGGCTGACGGAGGGCCGGGTGCTGGCCGGGATGAACGTGAACGTGTGGGATGTCACAGAGCCGATCCAGAACCTGGTCCGCTCGCGGACGCAGGTGGACACGGAGGCGCTTGCGGACCCGCACGTACCGCTCGAAAACCTCATCCCGTAGTCCCCGTAGAATTCACGCGTGGCAGGACGGATCAACGACGAGGACGTGAAGGCGGTACGGGACGCGGTCCCGATCGACGCCGTGGTGTCCGAGTACCTCCAGCTGCGGAACGCGGGCGGCGGCAACCTCAAGGGGCTGTGCCCGTTCCACGACGAGAAGTCGCCGTCCTTCCAGGTCAGCCCGAGCAAGGGACTCTTCCACTGCTTCGGCTGCCAGGAGGGCGGCGACACCATCACGTTCGTGATGAAGGTCGACCACCTCTCCTTCTCGGAGGCGGTCGAGCGGCTCGCCGCCCAGGCCGGTATCACCCTGCGCTACGAGGAGGGCGGCTACAACCCCGCCCACCAGCGCGGCGAACGCATCCGCCTGGTCGAGGCCCACAAGATCGCCGCCGAGTGGTACGCCGAGCAGCTCGCCACCAGCCCCGAGGCCGAGACCGGCCGGGTCTTCCTGGCCGAACGCGGCTTCGACCAGTCGGCCGCCGTCCACTTCGGCGTCGGCTACAGCCCGCAAGGCTGGGACCACCTCACGCGCTACCTCCGCGGCAAGGGCTTCACCGACAAGGAACTCCTGCTCTCCGGCCTCTCCCAGGAGGGCCGCCGCGGCCCCATCGACCGCTTCCGGGGCCGGCTGATGTGGCCGATCCGCGACATCGGCGGCGAGGTGGTCGGCTTCGGCGCCCGCAAGCTGTACGACGCGGACAACGGACCGAAGTACCTCAACACCCCCGAGACGGCCATCTACAAGAAGTCGCAGGTCCTGTACGGCATCGACCTCGCCAAGAAGGACATCGCCAAGGCGAGCCGCGCGGTCGTCGTCGAGGGCTACACGGACGTCATGGCCTGCCACCTCGCGGGAGTGACCACGGCCATCGCGACCTGCGGCACGGCCTTCGGCGGCGACCACATCAAGATCCTGCGCCGACTCCTCATGGACAACGGCTCGGCCCGCGTGATCTTCACCTTCGACGGCGACGCGGCCGGCCAGAAGGCGGCACTGCGGGCCTTCGAGGACGACCAGAAGTTCGCCGCCGAGACGTACATCGCGATCGCGCCGGACGGCATGGACCCCTGCGACCTGCGCCTGGCGAAGGGCGACGAGGCGGTCGCCGACCTCGTCGAACCCCGCACGCCGCTCTTCGAGTTCGCGTTGCGCCAGATCGTGAGCCGCTACGACCTGGACACCCCGGCCGGCCGCGCGGCCGCGCTGGACGAGGCGGCCCCGGTGGTCGCCCGCATCAAGAACAGCGGCGCCCAGCACGAGGTCGCCGTCCAGCTCGCCGGCATGCTCGGCATCCTGGACACGCAGTTCGTGGTCAAGCGGGTGGCACAGCTGGCCCGTTGGGCGCGCGAGCGGGGCGGCAAGGGCCCGGCGCCGACCCGCCCGCAGCAGACGTACGACGCTCCGGCCGCGCCCGTCCACTCCGGCCCGGCGCTGAACCTGCGCAACCCCGTCTACGCCACCGAACGGGAACTGCTCAAACTCGCCCTCCAGCGCCCCGAGTTGGTCTCCCCGGCCTTCGACGCGTACGGCATCGACGAGTTCACGGCCCCGCCCTACGCCGCCGTACGCCAGGCCGTCCTGGACGCGGGCGGCACCGAGTACGGCGTACAGGACCCGCAGCAGTACCTGATCCGCGTCCGCGAGGCGGCTCCGGACGACACGGTCCGCGCGATGGTCACCGAACTCGCCGTCGAGGCGATCATGCGCCGCACGGTCGACGAGGCGTACGCGGGAGAGCAACTGGTCTGGGTCCGCCGCCGCGCCGTCGACCGCCGCATCCAGGACATCCAGAGCACCCTGACCCGCCTGGGCACGAACGGGGATCCGGCCCAACTGGCCGCCGTACAGAACGAACTCTGGGTCCTCCAGCAGTACGGCCAGGCGTTGCGGGAGCACGGCGCGGCAGCCTTGTGACAGGCGCGCCGCATTCACGCGGATTACGCCCTGCCTTCCCCTGCACGATGTTTCTTCTCCGAAGTGCGTGGATCTGCCATTCACTGGCGTTCTCGTCAGTGGACAAGAT
This sequence comes from Streptomyces spinoverrucosus, assembly GCF_015712165.1. NCBI lineage: Bacteria > Bacillati > Actinomycetota > Actinomycetes > Kitasatosporales > Streptomycetaceae > Streptomyces > Streptomyces spinoverrucosus. The sequence goes on from NZ_JADPZX010000001.1 coordinate 5,994,715, forward strand.
CTGGAGAGTGGGATTTCATGACGCGGCCTGCGAGTTGACTGTGAAAGTCGGGCAGGCATCGTCAATCCGTTCACTCGGTACATGAGGAGACAGACGGTGAGTGCCAGATGGAGAGCCGCGCCCCTGTGGCGCGGCTTCATGGCCACCCTTATAGCACTGTTGATGGTCATGGGCGCCGACCCGCGTCCCGCGGCGGCGGCCGCCGAGGACGAACCGCCGTTCGACAGGGCGGACGTCGTGGAGGCGTGGAAGTACGGCGGCCCCGGTGTGAAGGAGGCCGCCGCGGCCGCTCTGCTGGGGTCCGACGAGGACATCCAGACCTTCATGACCACGGATTTGCCGAACGTCTGGGAGGACGACCTGCGGGTGCAGGTCGCCCAGGTCATGGCGTTGGGCGGACCCGGCGTGCGGGCGGCCGCCAACACCGCGATGAGCGGGGGTGCCACGGAGCTGAAGGCGTTCCTGAACGACGGCTTCGTACCCGCCTACGAGGAGGATCTGCGGGTCGAGGTGGCCACGGTGATGGCCACCGGCGGTCCGGGCGTGAAAGCGGCGGGCAACACGGCGCTGAACGGCACAGCCGACGACTGGGAGGCGTTCCTCCGCGACGGCCAGTACGCGGCTCGCGCGGACGACAACCGGGTGCAGGTCGCCCGCCTGCTCGGCACCGGCGGCAAGAACGTCAAGCTGCTGGCCGGACAGGCGCTGGACGGCACGAACGAGGACGTCGAGGAGTTCCTGGACCACGGCTGGGCGGTCGCCGCCGCGCGGGACCAGGAGACGCTGACGGTCTCTCAGCTCGCGGTGCTGGCCGACACGGCGCAGAAGCGGGCCTCCCAGCTGACGGAGAAGGCGAAGGAAGAGGCGGCCAAGGCCGAGGCGGCGACGAAGGCCGCCAAGGAGGCGGCGCTGGTCGCGGCGCAGGAAGCGCAGGCGGCGAAGGAGTCGGCGGGCAGGGCCGCGGCCGCGGCCTCCCGTGCGGCGGCGGCCGCCGACCGTGCGGCCCAGGCCGCCCGTACGGCCGTGGCGGCGGCCGCCGCGGCGAACGAGACGGCGCGGGTGGCGGCGACGGCCGCGGCTCAGGCGGCCTACGCCGCGAGCCAGGCCGGCGGGGCCGCCTCCGTGGCCCGGTCCGCGGCAGCGGCCGCCGCGGGTGACGCGGCTCAGGCATCGCAGGCCAGGCAGGCGGCGCAGAAGGCACGCGACGCGGCCAAGGGCGCCAAGAAGGCCGCGGACGCGGCCGACCAGGCGGGTATCGCGGCCGACAACGCGGCGAAGGCGGCGGGAGCCGCGGCCAGCGCGGGCCTGAACGCCGCCGCGGCGGCAGCCGCCGCAGCGGACGCCGACCGGTGGGCCGGGGAGGCCGGCGCGCAGAGCACGAAGGCCGCCGAGGCGGCGGCACGGGCCAAGCGGCTGGCGGACCAGGCGACCCGGGCGGCCGGCAGCGCCCAGGCCAACGCCAACCAGGCCGCGACCGCGGCCCGGCAGTCCCGGGACGCGGCCAACGAGGCGGCGGCGCACGCCGAGGCGGCCGCCACGGCGGCCGACAAGGCCGCCGACGAGGCGGGCAAGGCCGTCGACGCCGCCAAGGCGGCCACCGACGCGGCCAACGCGGCGACCGAGTCGGCGAACGACGCCCTGTCGGCGGCCGAGCGGGCGTCGGGCGTGATCGAGCTGGCCCGCAAGGCCGACGCGGAGCGGCTGGCCCAGCAGCAGGAGGAGGCCGTCCTCGCGGCCGAAGAGGCCAACGCCGTCTACGAGAAGAAGCGGGCCGAGGAGAAGTACGAGATCGGCCGGCTGCACGAGCTGGACGCCCGGACCAGGACGCTGCTCGCGGAGGCGGCGGCCGCTTCGGACCCGGCGGTCACCGCGGCCAAGGGCCGGCAGGCGGCCCTGAATCTGCTGGGCGGCGGCACCTGGGTGAGCGACGCCGCGGAGACGGCTCTGTCCGGCGACGACGCCGAGGTCGCCGAGTTCGTACGCACGCGGCTCGCGGTGGCCATGGAGCAGGACGACCGGGTCAGTGTCGCCCACATCGCCGCCACCACCGAGATCCCCGCGCAGCGGCAGGCCGCGCTTCAGGCGCTGGACCAGCCCGTCGAGCAGGTGCGGGAGTTCCTGCGGACCCGCGCCTACCCGGGCAAGGAGGACGACGACCGGGTCGCCGTGGCCAGGATCGCGGCCGCGGGCGGTCCGGGGGTGAAGGCCGCCGCGAGCGAGGCTCTCGACGGAACCGCCGAGGACGTCGCCGAGTTCCTGGAGACCGGGCAGTACCAGGCGCGTGAGGACGACGAGCGCGTCGCCGTCACCCAGGCCTTGGCCAACGGCGGCCCCGAAGTCAAGGCGGCCGCGCAGGCGGCACTGTCCGGCCCGCCGGACGGACTGCGCACCTTCCTGGAGCTCGGCCTGTACAAGGCGCGGCAGCGGGACGCCAACGCGGCCGCTCACATCGCCGAGGTCAACACACTCCTGCAGGCGGCCTACAAGTCGGCGTCGCTGGCCCAGAAGGACGCGGCACTGGCGCAGAAGCTGGCTGCCGAGGCCCGCAAGGACGCCGCCAAGGCCCTCGACTGGCGGGACAGGGCCCAAGAGGCCGCTGAACGGGCGAACGACTACGCCCAGCAAGCCGACTCCTCCGCCGACCAGGCGGCCCGGTCCGCGGAGGAAGCCGCCGCGTCGGCCCGCACCGCCCGCAACGCGGCGGCCTCGGCCCAGAGCGCCGCTCAGTCCGCCGCACGCTCCGCCGAACGGGCCGAGCACTCCGCCGCCGTCGCCGGGAACTACGCCTACCAGGCGGGTGTCTCCGCCTACCAGGCCGGCGTCTCGGCGGAAGCCGCCGGCAAGGACGCCACCGCGGCCGCCGCTGCCGCCACGGACGCCATGCGGATCGCGGCCGACAAGCTCGTGGCGGAGCTGAAGGCGCAGATCCAGCAGGAGGCTCAGGAGACCAGCAAGCCGCTGTCGGACGACGAGCTGCGCAGGTCGCTGGAGAAGCGGCTGGTCGAATACCGCAGCACGTACGTCATGGGCAACGAGGACTGGAAGTCCGGTGACGTGCTGCTCGTCTGCGGCGGTGACGGCGCCGGCGGCATGGGCTGCATCCAGAGCACCTACCTCGACCGCCTCATCGCCTGGTTCGTGGGCGCCGAGGAGATCGAGAAGTGCCTGTCCGGCAAGTCCGTCACCTGCCTGGACGACCTCGCCCTCAGCGCCCTGAAGCTCAAGTTCCTCAAGCGGTTGCCCTGCGGGAAGAGCAGTTTCGTCCCGGGCACCCGGGTGCTGCTCGCCGGGGGCGCCACCAAGGCCATCGAGGACGTCCGCGTCGGCGACCTGGTGGTCGCCACCGACCCCGAGACCGGGCGCACACAGGCCGAGCCGGTCGAGAACACGATCACCAGTCGCGGGGCCAAGAACCTCGTGACGGTGTCGGTCCCCGCGACCGGGCCCGGGGCGACGGCGGCGGTCACCGCCACGGACAAGCACAAGTTCTGGGCGGCGGGCGCCGACCGGACGTGGCGCGAGGCGGGAGATCTCGCCCCTGGGACCCGACTGAGGACGGCCGAGGGCACCGAGGTGGCGGTCACCGCGGTGAGCTCCCGGGCGGTGCCGGACCAGCGGGTGCACAACCTGACGGTCGCCGAGCTGCACACGTACTACGTGATGGCGGGCGGCACACCGGTCCTGGCGCACAACGACAGGTGCCCCAACGGCCGGCTGTCGGACAAGCTGCCCAAGGGCATGACCAACGAGATCGCCGCGGCCTACGACCTCTACAAGCAGGGCCGGCTCGTGTCGCACGACGTCTACTCGGGGCGGGAGTGGCCGAAGTGGGCAGGGGCCAAGGAGTACGCGGTGCCCGGCGCGGGCAACGATCAGCGGATTCTGGTCAAGACCCTGCCGAACGGGGTCGAGATGATCGGCTGGACAGCGACCCATTACCAGAAGATCCAGCGCTTCACGGCCCCGCACTTCCCTGACTGGGGTTGGAAGAAGTAGGAACGAGGCCCGGCGGCGGCGAGTCGAACGCACCGGAGTATCGTCGGTGGTTCAGCGACACGGGTACCGCGTTCGGCTCGCCCCGCTCGGGGGCATCCGCACCTGGCCGGGCTCTCGAAAAGATCGGAAAAGGCGTGAACGGGACGAGTTTCGGCGACTCCGCGGGGATTCCGTTCCGTCTGGTCGACACAGGGTCTGGGACCGTACTGCTGACGGCCGAGAGAATTCTTGACTTCTTCGTCGCGCCCGACGACGAGCCTCCGCACCTGGTCACCTTCGCCGGGGTGCACCACGTCAGTCCGGACCGCGGGAAAGCGGAGGAAGCCGAACTGCAGGTGGTCGATCACCGGGGGGAAAGGATCGGGAAGTACTACCTCGGCAGGGTCAAGGCCGCCTACGGTGAGCCGCCGGACGTGACCGGCGGGCGGCACCCGGATGTGCCGTACGACTTCTTCGGGTTCACCGAGGAGTACCCCCGGGCCGGCGAGATCTGGCGGGAATGGGCGGACGACAGCCCGGCGGAGCGCGGTGAATGGGCCCGCCTCCCCGCCGAGTGGCACGAGAGCTGGCTGCACGTCGTGCAGACCTCGTGGTTCACGACCGGCAAGCGGGCGACCCGCTACGAAGCCGCTGAAACGGTGGTTGTGGACGGCGTCGGCATCACCGGCAGGGCCGCCTTCTACTGTGCTCTGGGAGAGGCGGTCAACGGGCCCCAGGGGTATTTCGGCTCCAACCTGGACGCCCTTTTCGACTGCCTCCGCACCGCGCGGGCGGAAGGGACCGCGCCGTTCACCCTGGTGTGGCGCGACCACTCGGCGTCCCGGGACGCGCTGGGGGCGGACTTCTTCGCCCAGGTGCTCGACGTGCTCGACGCGGGCGGCGTCGCGGTCGTCGCTGACTGACTCCGGCGGAACGAGCCGAGTAACCGTCCCGTCACGGGCCGATCGCAAAAAGTCACCGCACGCCCCTCGTGGCGGAGATGTGTCTTACCCCACACTGGGTTCCGGTGCCTGAGTCCTCGGAGCGCGGCCGATCCGTCCCCCACGGGTCTCCCACCCCCGCGGTTCCCCTCATCGCGTACGGGACGGACAGCGGCGAGGCCGCCGACTCCGCCCCCCGAGCAGCGCTGCCGTACGCCTCAGCAGCGATCACCCTGGAGGTCGCCCCCGTGCAGACCCAGACCCTCATCCAGACCGACGTCACCACCGCCGTCGGCCCCGACAGCACCGCGCCGGACGCGGAGACCGGCGTACTGGTGGCCGTGCCGCCGCAGAGCCGGGTCGCGCTCCACCCTGAGACGGAGCCCCCGGCCGAACCCCCGGCCGAACCCACGGCCGAACCGCCGGCGGACGCCGTCGAGGCTCCCGAGCCCGTCGAACCGCCCGTCCCCGGCCGCGTCGACACCGGCGGCCCCTCGTCGGACCTGTTCCGCCAGTACCTGCGTGAGATCGGCCGCATCCCGCTGCTCAGCGCCGCCGAGGAGGTGGAACTGGCCCGCCGCGTCGAGGCCGGCCTGTTCGCCGAGGAGAAGCTGAGCAACACCCCCGACCTGGACAGCCAACTCGCCCTGGACCTCGACCGGTTGGTCGTCATGGGCCGGGTGGCCAAACGCCGGCTGATCGAGGCCAACCTCCGCCTCGTCGTCTCCGTCGCCAAGCGGTACGTCGGGCGCGGCCTGACCATGCTCGACCTGGTCCAGGAGGGCAACCTCGGCCTCATCCGCGCGGTCGAGAAGTTCGACTACGCCCGCGGCTACAAGTTCTCCACCTACGCCACCTGGTGGATCCGCCAGGCCATGTCCCGCGCCCTCGCCGACCAGGCCCGCACCATCCGCGTCCCGGTCCACGTCGTCGAGCTCATCAACCGGGTCGTCCGCGTCCAGCGCCGGATGCTCCAGGAACGCGGCTACGAGCCGACCGCCGAGGAGGTCGCCGCTCACCTCGAACTCCCGCCCGAGCGCATCGGCGAGGTGCTGCGGCTCGCCCAGGAGCCGGTCTCCCTGCACGCCCCGGTCGGCGAGGAGGACGACGTCGCGCTGGGCGACCTGATAGAGGACGGCGACGCCGCCTCGCCCGTCGAGTCGGCCGCGTTCCTGCTGCTCAGGGAGCATCTGGAGGCCGTGCTGTCGACGCTGGGGGAGCGCGAGCGGAAGGTCGTACAGCTGCGGTACGGGCTGGTCGACGGCCGTCCCCGCACCCTGGAGGAGATCGGCCGCATCTTCGGGGTGACGCGGGAGCGGATACGGCAGATCGAGAGCAAGACCCTCAACAAGCTGCGTGACCACGCGTTCGCGGACCAGCTCAGGGGTTACTTGGACTGAGGCGCCGGGTGCCGCTGCGGTCGCGCGCCGCAGCGGCACCCCGACGCCGGGACACCCCTCAGTCCACCTCGGCCACCGCCTGCGCGAACTGCGCCTTGTACAGCCGTGCATACGCCCCGTCGGCCGCCAACAGCTCGCTGTGCGCGCCCTGTTCCACGATCGCCCCGTTCTCCATCACCAGAATCGTGTCCGCGTCCCGGATGGTCGACAGCCGGTGAGCGATGACGAACGACGTCCGGCCGTGCTGGAGTTTGGCCATCGCCTTCTGGATCAGCACCTCGGTGCGGGTGTCCACCGACGACGTCGCCTCGTCCAGCACCAGGATCACCGGGTCGGACAGGAACGCCCGCGCGATGGTGATGAGCTGCTTCTCACCGGCGCTGACGCCGGCCCCCTCGTCGTCGATCACGGTGTCGTAGCCGTCGGGCAGCGTACGGATGAACCGGTCCGCGTGCGCCGCCCGCGCCGCCTCCTCGATCTCCCCGCGGGTGACCTCCCGCGCGGCCCCGTACGCGATGTTCTCGGCGATCGTCCCGCCGAACAGCCAGGTGTCCTGCAGCACCATCCCGATCCCGGAGCGCAGTTCGTCGCGGGACATCTTCGCGATGTCCACCCCGTCGAGCGTGATCCGCCCGCCGGACACGTCGTAGAACCGCATCAGCAGATTGACCAGCGTGGTCTTCCCGGCGCCGGTCGGCCCGACGATGGCGACCGTCTGCCCCGGCTGCACCGTCAGCGACAGGTCCTCGATCAGCGGCTTCTCCGGGTCGTACCGGAAGGACACCCCCTCCAGCGCCACCCGCCCGCGCAGCTCCTCGGGCCGCAGCCCCGGCACCGGATCCGCCGACTGCTCCTCCGCGTCGAGGAGTTCGAAGATCCGCTCGGCGGAGGCGACCCCGGACTGCACCAGGTTGGCCATCGAGGCGATCTGCGTCAGCGGCATCGAGAACTGCCGCGAGTACTGGATGAAGGCCTGTACGTCACCGATCGACAGCGACCCGGACGCCACCCGCAGCCCACCGACCACCGCGACGAGCACGTAGTTCAGGTTCGACACGAACATCATCAGCGGCTGCATGATCCCGCTGTTGAACTGCGCCCTGAACCCCGCCTCGTACAGCGCCTCGTTCTGCTCGGCGAACTGCCGCGCCGACTCCTCCTGCCGCCCGAACACCTTCACCAGCGTGTGCCCGGTGTACATCTCCTCGATGTGCGCGTTGAGCTTGCCGGTCGTCCGCCACTGCTGCACGAAGTGCGGCTGCGACCGCTTCCCCACGAACGTCGCCACGTACAGCGACAGCGGCACCGTCACCAGCGCCACCAGCGCCAGGATCCAGGACACCCAGAACATCATCGCCAGCACACCGATGATGGTCAGCAGTGAGTTGATCAGCTGGCCCATGGACTGCTGGAGCGTCTGGCCGATGTTGTCGATGTCGTTCGTCGCCCGGCTCAGCACCTCACCGCGCTGCCGCTTGTCGAAGTACGACAGCGGCAGCCGCGACAGCTTCGTCTGCACGTCCTCGCGCATCCGGTACATGGTCCGGTTGACGGCCCGGTTCACCAGCCGCGTCGCCACCGCCATCAGCAGCCCGGCGACGACGAACACGACGAGCGCGAGCAGCAGTACGTTCCCCACCGCGCCGAAGTCGATGCCGTGGCCGGGCGTGAAGTCCGTACTGCGGAGCATGTCGGCGATGTCACCGTCGCCGCGCTCGCGCATGGCGTCGAGGACCTGCTCCTTGCTCTGCCCGGTCGGCATCTCCCGCCCGATGATGCCGGCGAACACCAGGTCGGTCGCCTCGCCGAGGATCTTCGGCCCGATCACCGACAGGCCCACGCTGACGAGCACGCACAACAGCAGCGCGTAGATGGTCAGCTGCTCCGGCCGGAACTGCGCGACGAGCCGACGGCCCGACACCTTGAAGTCCAGCGAGCGGTGTTCGGGGCCGGTCCCGGCCATCATCCGCCCCATGGGACCGGCCATCAGGCAGCCTCCGCTTCCGTCAGCTGGGAGAGCACGATCTCCCGGTAGGTCTCGTTGTCCGCCATCAGCTCCTGGTGCCGGCCGGTGCCGACCACCCGGCCCTCGTCGAGGACGACGATCCGGTCGGCGTCCCGGATGGTCGCCACCCGCTGGGCGACGATCACGACGGTCGCCTCGGCGGTCTCGCGGGCGAGCGCGGCGCGCAGGGCGGCGTCCGTGGCGTAGTCGAGGGCGGAGAAGGAGTCGTCGAAGAGGTAGATCTCGGGCCGCTGCACCAGCGTCCGCGCGATCGCGAGCCGCTGCCGCTGACCGCCGGAGACATTGGTGCCTCCCTGCGCGATCGGCGCGTCCAGCCCGCCCTCCAGCCGCTCCACGAAGGGCTTGGCCTGCGCCACCTCCAGCGCGTGCCACAGCTCCTCGTCGCTCGCGTCCGGGTTGCCGTACCGCAGGTTGGTGGCGACCGTGCCCGCGAAGAGGTACGGCTTCTGCGGCACCAGTCCGACGGTCCTGGCCAGCACCTGCGGATCGATCGTCCCGACGTCCACCCCGTCGACCAGCACCTCCCCGTCCGTCGCGTCGAACAGCCGTGGCACCAGCCCCAGCAGCGTGGACTTGCCGCTGCCGGTCGAGCCGATCACGGCGGTCGTCTCACCCGGCCGCGCGAGAAGATCGATCCCCTTCAGCACCGGCTCCTCGGCACCCGGGTAGCGGAACCCGGCCGCACGGATCTCCAGATGCCCGTGCCGGCGCAGCTCCCGGACGGGGTCGACCGGCGGGACCACGCTCGACGACGTCTCAAGCACCTCCTGGATCCGCTCGGCGCACACCTCCGCGCGCGGCACCATCATGAACATGAAGGTGGCCATCATCACGGCCATCACGATCTGCATCAGATAGGCGAGATACGCCGTCAGATCGCCGATCTGCATCCCACCGCTGTCGATCCGGTGCGCGCCGAACCACACCACCGCGATCGACGACAGGTTCACCACCGTCATCACGATGGGGAACATCAGCGCGAGCAGCTTGCCGGTGCCCAACGACACCTCGGTCAGGTCGGTGTTCGCCTGCCGGAAGCGGTGCTGCTCGTACTCGTCCCGCACGAAGGCCCGGATCACCCGGTTGCCGGTGATCTGCTCGCGCAGCACCCGGTTCACCGTGTCCAGGCGCTCCTGCATGGACCGGAACAGCGGCCGCAGCCGCCGTACGATCAAGGTCACACTCAGGCCCAGCACGGGCACCACGGCGACCAGCACCCCGGACAGCGGCACGTCCAGGCCGAGCGCCAGCACGATCCCGCCGACGCACATGATCGGCGCCGACGCCATCAGCGTGAACGTCATCAGGGCCAGCATCTGGATCTGCTGGACGTCGTTCGTGGTCCGCGTGATCAGCGACGGCGCGCCGAAGTGGCCGACCTCGCGTGCGGAGAACGACTGCACCCGGTCGAAGACGGCGGCCCGCACGTCCCGGCCGAGCGCCCCGGCGGTGCGGGCGCCGTAGTAGACGGCGCCGATGTTGCACACCACCTGCGCCAGCGAGATGCCGATCATCAGGGCACCGAAGGACAGGATGTAATCGGTGTCACCGTTGATGACACCGTTGTCGATGATGTCGGCGTTCAGCGTGGGCAGGTAGAGGGTGGCGCAGGTCTGCAGGAACTGCAGCAGCACCAGGAAGGCGATGGGTCTTTTGTAGGGCCTGAGATAGGTCCGCAGAAGTCGTATGAGCACGCTTGTCTCTCGGAGTCGGCGGTAGGGGCCGAATGGTTGCCCCTGGCCCCTATCGTCGAACACTCCACCCGCGTTACCTCAACCGATTAACCCAACGGATCGGGCGCTACGACCGAAACGCCCCCGGATGGGTCTGCTCCCGCACCGACACGAACTGCTGCCGCACCGCCTGCCCCACCGCCAGCTCCTCACCGGGTTCGAGCACCTGCGCGACCGCCCCCTGCCAGACCGGCGGAGTACGCGGATCGAGGCTCCCCTGGGACACCCCGAGCGCCCAGGCCGCCTGCCGGGCCGCCCCGATCGCCGCGTAGTCCGCGGGCTGCGGTACGACGACCTGCGCCCCGAACAGTGAGGGCGCCGACGCCTGCACGGCCGGCAGCTCGGCCGCCGCACCCAGCAGGAAGACCCGCCGCACCTCGACCCCCCGCCCGCGCAGCACGTCGAGCGCGTCCGCGAGCCCGCAGAGCATGCCCTCGAAAGCCGCCCGCGCCAGATGCTCCGCCTTCATCGACTCCCGCCGCAGCCCCGTCAACGTCCCCGCGGTGTGCGGCAGCGCGGGCGTCCGCTCACCCTCCAGATACGGCAGCAGCACGAGGCCGTGCGAGCCCGGCGTCGACTTCATCGCCAGGTCGGACAGGCTCTCCAGGTCGGGCAGCCCGAGCAGCTCGGCGGTGCCGCGCAGGGTGCGCACCGCGTTCAGGGTGGTGACGACCGGCAGGTGCATGCCGGTGGCGTCGGCGAGGGAGGTGATCATCCCGGTGCCGTCCTGCAGCGCCTCGGGGTGCACGGCCATCACTGACCCGGAAGCGCCCAGGGAGACGACCGCGTCCCCGAAGCCCAGGCCCAGCCCGAACGCGGCGGCCATGGTCTCGCCGGTCCCGGCGGAGATCAACAGCCCCTCCGGCGTCGTACCGGCCGCGTCGGACGGCCCGATCACCTCGGGCAGCATGACCTGGTGACCGAGCGCCAGCTCGACCAGGTCGGGCCGGTAGGCGCCGGTGGCGGCGGACCAGTACCCGGTCCCCGAGGCCCCGCCCCGATCGGTGGTGCGCCGCACCGGCCGGCCCAGCAACTGCCACACCAGCCAGTCGTGTGCCTGCATCAGCACGGCGATCCGCGCCGCGTTCTCGGGCTCGTTCTTGGCCAGCCAGCGCAACTTGGTCACCGGCTGGGCGGCCTGCGGCACACAGCCCACGGCCTGCGCCCAAGCCTCACGCCCGCCCAGCGCGTCGATCAGATCCGCCGCCGCGACCTGCGCCCGCTTGTCCGCGCCGACCAGCGCGGGCCGCACGGTGCCGCCCTGCGCGTCCAGCGGCACGACGGCGTTCGCTTGCGCGGACACCCCGATGGCCTGCACACCTTCCAGCAGCCCACCGCCGGCCGCCTCGCCCAGGGACAGCAGCCAGGCCTGCGGATCGAGGTCGCTGGGACGACCGCCGCCCTCGGGAGTCTCCACCGGGTGCGGGGCATAGCCCTGCCTGAGTACGGCTCCCGTGTCCGCGTCGCAGACGACGATACGAGTGAAATCGGGCGAACTGTCCAGCCCGGCGACTATCCCCATGCCTCAAATTCTGCCGTAGCGCTGCGCTTGCTTGGGCCGTGGGCGCAGTGGGGGTGCGTGTGGGTTTTCGGGTGCGGGTCGTGGGGGCTGGTCGCGGCCACGCGGCGGAGCCGCATATCGCTACGTGTTGCTGGTGCCCCAGTCGTCCTCGGGGGTGCCGTTGATGTTGCGGTCGCGCAGGGAGCGGACGCGGTGGGCGACCGAGTCGGGCATGTGGTCGCCGACCTTCGTACTCACCGTGTGGTACGCCTTGCCGGCGAACTGGCGGCCCTGCAGGGCGGCCGTCTCGGCGGTGTTGCGGACGGCGGGGTTCTGCGCGACCTGACGCGCGGCCTTCCTCAGCTGCTCGTAACGCTCGCGTCCGGCTCGTGTGCCCAGCACGTAACCCACGGCGAGTCCGACGATGAACGTGAGCCGGTAACGCATGGCGGCCACCCTTCCCTTGCGTAGGTCCTCTGGCGCGGCCTGGGGCCGGGGAGTACCGATTGGCGGAGCACCCCCCTGCTTGCGCTAATGTATGTGTCGCAGCGAGCGCGCGCCCTCTGGCGAATACCCAGGTAGGTGCGTTCGATGCAACGAGGCATTCCTCCGTAGCTCAATTGGCAGAGCAGCCGGCTGTTAACCGGCAGGTTACTGGTTCGAGTCCAGTCGGGGGAGCTCGGTCCTCCGTAGCTCAATTGGCAGAGCAGCCGGCTGTTAACCGGCAGGTTACTGGTTCGAGTCCAGTCGGGGGAGCAGCCTGAACGAGGACCCCGCAGGGGTCCTTTTTCATGTCCGGTGGAACCGCCGGGGGCGCGGGGGAGTCCTCAAGGTCGTGCGTGGCCGACCAGCCGGAGCAGGAGATCGTATGAGCGGCTATGCTGCGGCAGACGGCGCGCACAAATGTGCGCGACACGCCGCTATGGGGCGGTAGCTCAGCCGGTTAGAGCAGCGGACTCATAATCCGTCGGCCGTGGGTTCGAGTCCCACCCGCCCCACCAAGCAGCTTCGGTGCAGGAACGTTTTCACCTGCGGTGGCGTCTCCGCCCCCTCCGAGCGGAGGGGGTTTTGTCGTCTCCGGAGATCCTTAGCTCAGCCGAAGCTCAACCGAAGTGCATACGATCAAGACATGAAGCGGGCCCCGGCCGGCGTCGGGGGCGCCGGCCGGGGCCGCGGTCTCTCAGGCGCGGGCGGAGACGATCAGTGTGCCGATGTGGCCCGGCTTCGGCGCGTCAAGCCCCTCCGCCTTGGCGGTGGCGAAACCCGCTCGGGTCAGCAGCCGCTCCCAGACGGCAGGCCGGTAGCAGTACCGGTAGGTGAACATGGCCTTGCCCGCGAAGCCGCCCTTGTACATGCCCTGCGGCCCGTAGGCGCCGGGGATGGCCGGCGGGTGCGAGAACACCAAGACGCCGCCGGGATTGAGCCGGGCGCGGACGAGGGGGAAGAGCCGGTTCGGGTCGGTGAACCAGGCTGCGCCGAAGATGGAGTACACCGCGTCGTAAGTGTCCTCGCAGGCCGTCAGCCATTCCAGGACTTCCCCGCACTCTAAGCCGGCGCCGGTGCCACCCCACTTCTCCGTGGTCTTCTTGACCATGACCGGAGACAGGTCCAGGCCGCGCGCGTTGACGCCCCGCTGGGCCAGGTAGGCGAGGGCACGGCCGGTGCCGCAGCCGATCTCCAGCACAGTGCGCGGGTCGCCCAGGAGTTCGGGGCCGGGGCCGTGTCCGGTGTACTGGGTTCAGCAGAACGACGGCTCCGCATCGCTCTTGAAGGCGGACTCGGCGTAGGTATCCCACATCCTCTGGTTGTAGGCACGAGGGAGCCCCTGCCCTCGGGGAGCTGTGAGGGCAGGGGCGACTGTAGCGAGGTCAGTGGCTGTCGGGGACTTTGTTGTCGCACGGGGAGCAGTCCGCGCCGTCGATGGCCCACAGCTCCTCGTCGATCGCCCAGCCCGGGCTCTTGAGGAAGTCACCGCTGCGCAGGAAACGTTCTGACCTGTGGAAACGTCTCTTCTGGCAGCCTCGTGCTTTCGTAGGCCAGGCCGGCGCGCAGGAGGTCGGGTTCGGCGAGGTGGTCGGCGATCAGTTGCAGGGCGATGGGCAGGCCGTTGTCGTCGAAGCCGACGGGGATCGTCAGCGCAGGTAGTCCGGTGATGTTGGCCGGTGACGTGAGGCGGACGTAGGTCTCGGTGACGGTCTCCGTGGTGCCGTCCGGCCAGCGCACCTCGCACTGGCCGCGTTCGGCGGCGGTGCAGGCGACGGTCGGGGTGGCGATCACGTCGACCGTTTCGAAGAGCTCCCGCCAGGCCCGCCGGATGAGGGTGCGCGAGCGCTGTGCGCGCAGATGGTCGACGGCGGGGAGGAGACGCCCGGCTTCGAGCAGGGTTCGTACGTCGTCGCCGAAGAGGTCCGCGTGGTGCTGAAGGTGGGCCTCGTGGACGGACGCGGCTTCGGGTGCCATCAGGCCCCACAGGGTGGGGAGCAGGTAGGCGGTCAGGGGGATCTCCACGTCGAGGGTGGTCGCGCCGAGCCGGGCGAGGTGGTCGACGGCGGTGTGGACCCGGTCCGCGACTTCGGGGGTTACGTGATCGAAGAAATAGGAGCGCGGGACGCCGACGCGCAGACCGCGCAGGTCCGTGGACGGCCCGCATCCGGCGTGCGGGTGGGGTGAGATCAGGCAGGCCGGATCCCGCGGGTCCGGACCGGTGAGGGCGGCCAGCACCAGGGCGGCGTCCTGGACGCTGCGGGTGAGCGGGCCGACATGGTCCAGGGACCAGGACAGCGGCGCCACGCCATGGCGGGATATGAGGCCGTAGGTGGGTTTGAGGCCCACGACGCCGTTGAGTGCCGAGGGGACTCTGACGGAGCCGGCGGTGTCGGTGCCGACGGAGAACGTGGCCGACCCGGCGGCTACGGCCACCGCCGAGCCGCCGCTGGAGCCGCCGGCGATGCGGTGGGGGTGCCAGGGGTTGGTGGTCTGGGGCGTGATGAGGCCGTAGGCGAACTCATGGGTGTGGGTCTTGCCGACGAGCACGGCGCCGGCCGCTTCCAGGCGGGCCGACACGGTGCTGTCGGCGTCGGGAACGCGATCGGCCCAGACGCGTGAGCCCGCCATGGTGGGGACACCGGCCGTGTCGATGATGTCCTTCAGCGCGAAGGGGATCCCGTGGAGGGGGCCGCGGTACCGGCCCGCCTGGATGTCCTGCTCGGCCTGCTTGGCCGCCGTCCTGGCCCGTTCGGCCACGACGGTCGCGAAGGCGTTGAGCTGCCCCTCGGTCTCCTCGGCCCGGCGCAGGGCCGACTCGGTGAGCTCGACCGGTGAGAGCTCCTTCGCCGCGACGGCATCGGCCGCGGCGGACAGGGTGAGCTCATGGGGTCGCATCGGCGGATCCCCGGGGTGCGGCCGCGACCGGGTCGGCGGCCCGGAAGACCGCCGCGGGCGCTATGCCGGTGAGGTCGAGTTCGCGCAGGGTGGCGATGGATTCCTGGATGTGGTCGGCCAGTTCGGCCGCCTGGCGGAGCCGGGGGTTCGTCGGCGGTTGGGACACGGGCCGTCTCCTCTTGGGGCCGGGCGTTCCGTGGGACCGGTGGGTGGGCGGCGGGGCGGCGGTGAGCCCGGCGACCCTGCTGACTCGGGGGATGTCGTCGCAAGGTCGCCGGGCGGTCTCAAGGGCGTGGTGCGCGTGTGTCTGTGCCGGTCAGAGGTCCAGGGTGACGTCGTAGGACTCGAGCCAGGCGTTCAGGGAGAGCGGGACCTCCAGGTCGATCCGGGTGATCTGCGTACTCTCCGCGCTGACGGGCCGGTTGAGGCGGTCCTGGACCGCCTCAAGGTCGAGCAGCGGCAGGATGGGGGCGTCGCCGGAGACGACCTCGGCGAGCCGGTCGCGCAGCTTCTTCTCGTATCCGGAGTCCTGGGTGCTCGGATACGGGGCCTTCACCCGCTCCACGATGGACTGCGGCAGGACGTCCCGCGTGGCGGCGCGCAGCAGACTCTTCTCGCGGCCGTCGAACTTCTTCATGGACCACGGGGCGTTGAAGACGTACTCGACGAGCCGGTGGTCGCAGAAGGGCACCCGGACCTCCAGACCGACCGCCATGCTCATCCGGTCCTTGCGGTCCAGGAGCGTGTTGACGAAGCGCGTGAGGTTGAGATAGCTGAGCTCCCTCATCCGCTTCTCCAGACCGCTCTCCCCGGGCAGGACGGGCACCTCGGCGATCGCCTCGTGGTAGGCCTCGCGTCGGCGGCCGGGTATGTCGAGACGTCCGAGCAGCCCCTTGGCGAACAGGGGGGTGCCGTCGTAGAAGGGGCCCGGCGTGCTGGTGAGCCAGGGGAAGGTCTCGGCGGTGAGCACCTCGGGGTCGTGGAACCAGCTGTAGCCGCCGAAGAGTTCGTCCGCCGACTCCCCGGAGAGGGCGACCGTGGAGCGCTCACGTACGGCGCGGAACAGCAGGTAGAGAGAGGGCCACAGGTCGCCGTACCAGACCGGGGGGAGGTCGGTGGCGGCCAGGACGGCGGCGCGTACCGCCGGGTCGCTCAGGTCGTCGCTGTCGAGGAGGATCTCCTTGTGGTCCGCCTGGACGAGTTCGGCGAGATCCCGTACGAAGGGTGCGTCAGGGGTGCTGCGCAGCGGGTCGGGAACGAAGTTCTCGGCGGCCCCGACGAAGTCGACGGAGAAGGAGCGTACGGGGCCCGCGCCCGCCTTCTTCAGGGCCCGGGCGGCGAGCGAGGTGACGGCCGAGGAGTCCAGCCCGCCGGACAGCAGGCTGCACAGCGGCACGTCGGAGATGAGCTGCCGGGAGACGATGTCCTCCAGGAGCTCGCGGACGGTGCCGATCGTCTGCTCCAGGGAGTCGGTGTGCTCCTCGGCCCGCAGCGCCCAGTACTGGTGCTTGCTCAGCCCCTGCCGGCCCACCCGGACGAGATGGCCGGGGCGGATCTCGAACATGCCGGTGAAGATGGCGTGTTCGGGGGTCTTGACCATGTCGAGCAGCTCGCGAAGGCCGTCGGCGTTCACACGGCGCGGGATCTCCCTGTTGGCCAGGATCGCCTTGGGCTCCGAGCCGAACAGGACACCGTGCGGGGTGGGGTAATAGTAGAGGGGCTTGACGCCCATGCGGTCGCGGACCAGGACGAGTTCCTCGCGCAGGGCGTCCCAGATGCCGAACGCGAACATGCCGTTCAGCCGGTCGACCATGTCCGCGCCCCACTCCAGGTAGGCGCGCAGGACGACCTCGGTGTCGCTCTCGGTGCGGAAGCGGTGCCCGCGGGAGACGAGTTCGGAACGCAGCTCCCGGTAGTTGTAGATCTCGCCGCTGAAGGTCAGCACGGCCAGGGTGCGGCCGTCCTCCTCGGCGATCATCGGCTGGCGGCCGCCCTCCAGGTCGATGACGGAGAGCCTGCGATGGCCGATGGCCGCGTGGCTGTCCAGCCAGACGCCCGCCGCGTCCGGGCCGCGGCAGGCCATCGTCCGGGTCATCGCCTCCAACGTGGGGCGCTCTTGTGTGAGATCGCGATCGAAATCCACCCAGCCGGCGATTCCGCACATGTGCGTTGTCCTCTCCTAGGGGGTGACGACTCGGAACCGGAAGGGCCGGCCGAGCAAGGGGCGCGCCGGGCTGTGCGCGCGGCGAGACCGCGCGGTCGTCCGGCGCAGGGGGGTGTCGACAGCAGGGGTCGGGGACGTGGTGGTCAGGCCGGGGTCTGGTCCGGCCAGGTGAGGCGCCGCGCGAAGTGGGCCCACGCGGCCAGGACCATCAGGGCGGCGGTGAGTCCGCCGAGCGTCATGACCATGGACGGGGAGGTGCGGTCCACGATGAGCCCGCCGACCAGCGCGCCGAGCGAGATGGTCGCCTGGAAGGAGGCGGTGAACAGCACGGAGGCCGCCTCGGGGGCGTGCGGGGTCGCCTTGGTGAACCAGGTCTGGGACGAGACGGGGACGGCTCCGTAGGCGACGCCCCAGACGACCAGCAGGGCCACGGCGCCGATCTCCCAGCGGCCCAGTACCGGCAGCAGCAGCGTGGCCGCCGCGATCAGGCCCGCGGCGAGACCGAACGTGGCCCGGGGGTGACGGCCCACCACCGCGCCGCCCAGGAAGTTGCCGACGATGCCGGCGGCGCCGTAGACCAGCAGGAAGACGGTGACCATCGCCGAGCTCGCGTGGGTGACCTGCTCCAGGAAGGGGGTGACGTACGTGTAGGTCCCGAAGTGGGCCAGCACGATCAGGAAGGTCAGCAGCAACGCGAAACGGGTGTGCACGCTGCGGAACATGCCGCGCAGCACACTCATGCGCGTGGCCTGTACCGGCGGGAGCGGCGGTACGACCAGCATCAGCATGGCGAGCACCGCGACGGTCAGCGCCCCCATGACGACGAAGGCCATGCGCCAGCCCGCCACATCGCCGATGAAGGTGCCGGCCGGGACACCGAGCACGGAGCCCAGGGGGACGGCGGAGAAGATGACGGCGGTGGCCCGGCCGACCGATTCCGCCGGCACCAGGCGTTCGGCGAGTCCGGCGCCGATCGACCAGAAGCCGCCGATGGTGATGCCCACCATGACCCGCGAGATCAGCACGAGCCAGTAGTCGGGTGCCACGGCGGCCAGGAAGTTCGCCAGGGCCAGCAGGAGCATGAAGACGCACAGCATCAGACGTCGGTCGATGCGCGCGGTCGCGACGGTGACCAGTGGCGCGGAGACCGCCGCGAGGAAGCCGGGCATGGTCATCATCAGCCCCGCCATCCCGTCGGAGATGGTGAAACTGGATCCGATCGAGGTGAGCAGACCGATCGGCAGGATCTCGGTCGTGACGATCGAGAAGATTCCCAGCATCACCGAGATCACGGCCAGCCAACCGATGAGCGGTGATCGGGTCGGAGAGCCGGTTCCGCCGGGGTGCGTGGTGGCGGCAGTTGTCGAGGCCATGAATTCCGTCCTGTGCAGGGCCTGTCGTTGTGCGATCAGTTCAACAGGCCACGCGGAGCGGAGGCTGGCAGTTCTGCGACATCACCCCTGCGAAACAAGGGTCATGTCGCAGAACTGCCAATTCCGTTTGTCGGGGGTCTGTGCTGGTCAGGCCGCAAGTATTGGCGTGCCATTTCGCTCCGGCGGATGGGTTGGTCTCATTCGCAATTTGGGCAAGTTCGGGGGCCTGGGCGATGCTGTGGGAGTAGTCGTCTGAGACTTCGGCAAGAGTCCGTTGACCGGCCGAGGCCGCGCGGTGACGGTATGGCTCATGCCGATATCTGTGGCCATGGCTTTCACTTCAGTAATCCCAAGTCTTGACGTCTCGGCGGCACGTGAGATTTTCGGCGTCAATCGGACCTATTTGGCCGACCCCTGGTACGACTTCATTGCCTGCGTCTCGGAGAACACGAGCAGTTGCGAGGCCTGCCGCATCGACCGGCTCTGCACCCTGGACCAGTTGACCGAGGCGCACACGGTCGTCGTGCCGGGCTGGCCGGACGTACGGCAGGCCCCGCCCGGTGAGCTGGTGAGCGCGATCCGCGATGCGCACCAGGCGGGCGCCCGTATCGTCGCCGCGTACACGGGAGCGTTCGTGGTGGCGGCCGCCGGCCTGCTGGACGGGCGGCGCGCCACCACCCACTGGGCCCACGCCGCCGCGCTCGCCGCCCAGTTTCCCCAGGTGAAGGTCGACGTCGACGCCCTCTACGTCGACGAGGGGGACATCCTCACGTCCGCCGGCGGGGCGGCCAGTCTCGATCTGTTCCTCCACGTGGTGGAACTCGACCACGGCCCCGCCGTCGCCAAGGCCCTGGCACACCGCCTGGTCATGCCCTCCCACGGCGGGGGCGAGCCGGCCCACGCGCCCGCCCCGCAGGAGTCCGGCGGCGAGGACCGGGTGCTGGTCGAGCTGCTGTCCTGGGTCACCGAGCGGCTGGACAGCCAGGTGACCGTGGAGGACATGGCGCAGCAGGCCAACGTCAGCCGCCGCACCCTGACCCGGCACTTCCGCGCCAGTACCGGCATGGCACCGTTGCAATGGCTGCTGACCCAGCGCGTGCGGCTGGCCCAGCGCCTGCTGGAGACCACGCACCTCAGCGTCGAGCAGATCGCCGCCCAGACCGGCATGGGCACGGCGGCGACGCTGCGCCGGCACTTCGGCCGGACCGTGGGAGTGCCGCCGGACTCCTACCGGCGCTGGTATCGCGGGCGCAGCGAGGACGGCCGGGGCATCGGGCTCGTCGGCGCACCCGTCACGCCGGGACGCCGGCCCGCCGTCACGGGCGCGGACTCCGCGGCGTGCTGAGGCTGGTCGACGCACGGTTGAGTGACGTACGACTGGGCGATGTGCGGCTCAGTCATGCGCGGCTGAGTGACGTACGACGTCCGGACCAGGACCAGGACCAGGACCAGGAACCCCCTCCGAAGGGAGCACCACCCCTGTGAACGCCACCTTGCCCGAAGCCTTCTACCGCGATCTGGGACAGGGCCGGTTCCAGAGCACCTCGGCCACGGCCGGCCCCTGGAGCCCCAAGTGGCAGCACGGCGGCCCGCCGTCCGCCCTGCTCGGCCGGGCCATGGAGCGGCACGAGCCGCGCGAGGGCTTCCACTTCGCCCGGGTGACGGTGGAACTGCCGCGCCCCGTGCCCGTCGCCGATCTGCAGGTCAGCGTACGGACCGTGCGGTCGAGCCGCCGGGTGGAACTGCTCGAAGGGGAGCTCGGCTCGGGCGGCGAGACCGTGCTGCTGGCGCGAGCCTGGCGGATGGCCGTCAGCCCGCCCGACACGCCCACCCTGCGCCCCGCACCGAAGGCGCCGCGACTGCCCGCCGCCCAGCCTCCCCACACCATGGCCGGGGCCCATCTGGACGGCCACATCGCGGCCATGGAGTGGCGCTTCGAACCCGGGGCGGGTTTCGACACGACGGGGCCCGGCACCGCGTGGGCCCGCCAGCGCATCCCGCTGGTCGCCGGGCAGGAGGACACGCCCCTGACCCGCGCGTTGACCGTGGCGGACAGCAACTGGGCCGTCGGCTTCGAACTGGACCACCACAGCCGGCTCGTCATCAACACCGACGTGACCCTCGCCCTGCACCGCCCACCCGTCGGCTCGTGGCTGTGCCTGCGTTCCGCGACGACGGCCAGCCCCGGCGGATCGGGGCTGGCCGTGGGACAGTTGGACGACCTGTCCGGCGACTGCGGCCGTGTGGTGCAGTCGCTGCTGGTCAGTGAACGCTGACCGGACGTTCCCGCCCGCGTCACTCCGGCCAGTGGACCAGGAGCTTGCGGGGGCCGCGGAAGGACACGTTGGCCGGGAAGTCGAAGTCCTGCTCCTCCACCATCCGCATCCGCGGGGCCCGCTGGGCCAGCAGGTCGAGGGCGATACGCGCCTCCATACGGGCGAGGGCGGCACCGATGCAGTAGTGGATGCCCTGCCCGAAGGCCAGGTGCTTGCGGACGTCACCGCGGTGGATGTCGAAGGTCTCCGGTTCCTCGAAGTGCTTCGGGTCCCGGTTCGCGGCCCCCAGCAGCAGGAGCACCTTGGCCTCCGCCGGGATCTCCACGCCGCCCACGGTCACCGCCCTCGTGGTGATCCGCCGCCAGGCCGGAATGCTGCTGTCGAAGCGCAGCACCTCCTCCACCGCCTGCGGGATGAGCGAGCGGTCGGCGCACAGGTCGTCCCACTGCGAGCGGTTGGCCAGCAGCCTGCGCACGGCGTTGCCGGTGAAGCTGGTGGTGGTCTCGTGCCCGGCGAAACTCAGTCCGTACGCCACGTTCGTGATGTCCGGGATGGACAGGCTCCGAGGGTCCTGCTGGTGGATCCGGATCAGGTCGCTGGTGAAGTCGTCGACCGGCTCGGCCGCCCGCTTGGCGACGAACTCCTCCACGTAGGACCAGTAGTTGACCATGTTGGTGGCGATGTCGCGCTGTTCGTCGGCGGTCGGCCGGCCCCAGCTGAAGGCGATACGGTTGCCGCACCACGACTTCAGCATGTCCATGTCCTCATCGGGGAAGCCGATGAACGTGAAGATCATGTAGGCGGGCAGGGGATAGGTCAGGGCCGAGACCAGGTCGACCACACCGGGCGCGATCGCGTCGACCAGTTCGGTCGCCTTGGCCCACACCTTCGGCTCCAGAACCGAGATCCGCCGGGCCGAGAAACCCTTCTGGTTGTGCCGGCGTATTCGGGTGTGCCGGGGCGGATCACAGTCGGACATCACCGGATAGGCATGGAATCCCGCTTTGATGATGGACTGCGCCTCGTCGCTGAGCGGGAATACCGGACGCTGCCCGACCGCGGCGGAAAACGCTTTCGGGTCCATCAGGGCGCTCTGGACGTCGTCGAAGCGGGTTATCACCCACATGTCGATCGCCGGCGCGTAGAAGGCGGGCGTCTCCTCCCGCACGGCGGAATGAATCGGATAGGGGTCGGCGACGTACGCATCCCCGAGGGGATTGAAATCGTGGTTGATCGGGCACGACCTCGCGTTCGACATGGCGAAACCTCCCGGGATCGAAGGTCTTCAGTCTCGCCCAGCACCAACTCCCTTGAAAACGTGAAAGATATGGACAGGAATCCAGGTTTTTCTCATGCCTGAGCGGATGAGCCTGCGTCAGCTGGACTATTTCGTGACGGCCGCCGAGGTCGGGACGATGACCGGGGCGGCGCAGCGGTTGTACGTGTCGCAGTCCGCGGTGTCCGCGGGCATCGGGGAGCTGGAGCACCAACTCGGCGTGCAGCTGGTGATCCGCGCCAAGGCCAAGGGACTGACCCTGACCGCCGCCGGGCGCCGGCTCCTGCCCGAGGCCCGGGCCCTGCTGGCCCGCAGCGAGGAGCTGAGGGCGGACCTGCGGGAGGTGGGCCAGGCCCCGGCCGGCCGACTGGTGATCGGCTGCTTCGCCACCCTGGCCCCGTTCCTGCTGCCACGGCTGCTGGAGGAGTTCCCCGGCGCCTACCCCGACATCACCCTGGACTTCGTCGAGGGATCCCTGACCGACCTGCAGCGACTGCTGCGCAACGGCGACTGCGAACTGGCCCTGATCTACGGTGTCGACATCGAGCCCGGTATCGACTTCGACCGCCTCTACTCCACCGAGCCGCACGTCCTGCTGGCCTCCGAGCACCCGCTGGCCGGCAAGGAGGCCGTCCGGCTGGCCGACCTCGGCGACCAGGAGATGGTCATGCTGGACGTGCCGCCCAGCAGCCGGTACTTCAGCGAGGTCCTGGCCGACGCCGGGGTCACCCCCGTCGTCCGGCATCGCACCGAGAGCTTCGAGCTCGTCCGGAGCCTGGTGGCGCGCGGCGCGGGATACTCGCTGCTCATCCAGCGCCCCGCGCTGGACGTCAGCTACGAGGGGCGCGGGCTGCGGGCCTGCCGCATCGCCGACCGGGTCGCACCGCTCTCCGTCGGGCTGGCGCACACGCACGGATCCCACCTCACGCGGCGGGCCGCCGCGTTCGCGGCGTACTGCCGTACGGCCGTCACCGGCACCCGTGCGGCACAGGGTCGTGTCGCGAAGTTGCCAGCGCCTACCCCGGTCACCCGGGCAGGCTGGGCCCATGCATGAAGACGTGGAGCGATGCGTCCGGGCCGTGCAGTCCAAGGACGCCCGGTTCGACGGCTGGTTCTTCACCGCAGTGCTGACCACCGGGATCTACTGCCGTCCCAGCTGCCCGGTGGTGCCGCCCAAACCGAAGAACATGACCTTCTATCCGAGTGCGGCGGCGGCCCAGCAGGCCGGGTTCCGGGCCTGCAAGCGCTGCCGCCCCGACGCGACACCGGGCTCCCCGGAGTGGAACGAGCGGGCGGACCTCGCGGCCCGGGCGATGCGGCTGATCAAGGACGGGGTCGTCGACCGGGAAGGAGTGCCCGGACTCGCGGCACGACTCGGCTACTCCACGCGCCAGATCGAACGGCAGCTGCAGGCCGAGGTCGGCGCCGGGCCCGGCGCACTGGCCCGTGCCCAACGGGCGCAGGCCGCCCGGCTGCTCATCGAGACCAGCACGTTACCCATGGCGGACGTGGCGTTCGCGGCCGGATTCTCGTCCATCCGCACGTTCAACGACACCGTCCGCGCGGTGTTCGGCCTGTCCCCCACCGAACTGCGCCACCGCGGCCGCCCGACGGATCCCGCCGGCGCGGTGACGCTGCGGCTGCCCTTCCGCGCGCCCCTGTGCCCGGACAATCTCTTCGGCCACCTGGTCGCCGCCTCGGTGCCGGGCGTGGAGGAATGGCGCTCGGGGGCCTACCGGCGCACCTTGCGGCTGCCGCACGGACACGGCATCGCCGAACTGCGGCCCACCGGGGCCGCGTACGTCCAGTGCACCCTGACCCTGTCCGACCTGCGCGACCTGACCACCGCGATCAACCGGTGCCGTCGGCTGCTGGACCTGGACGCCGACCCGGCGGCGACCGACG
This sequence comes from Streptomyces spinoverrucosus, assembly GCF_015712165.1. Classification (NCBI taxonomy): domain Bacteria; kingdom Bacillati; phylum Actinomycetota; class Actinomycetes; order Kitasatosporales; family Streptomycetaceae; genus Streptomyces; species Streptomyces spinoverrucosus. The sequence continues at coordinate 6,018,666 of NZ_JADPZX010000001.1, forward strand.
ACCTGCTGGGCCAGGACCCGGCCCTGGCTCCCCTGGTCCGCAAGAACCCCGGACGCCGCATCCCGCAGACCGTCGACGGCAAGGAGTTCGCGATCCGGGCGGTCCTCGGCCAGCGCCTCTCCCTCGCCGCGGCCCGCCGGCACACCGCGCGCCTGGTAGCCGCGCACGGCGAAGCGGTCACCGACCCCGGGGGCGGCCTCACGCACCTGTTCCCCACCCCCGTCCTGCTCGCCGGGATCGGCGCGACCGGCCTGGCCCTGCCGCTCGAGCACCGGGACCGGGTCCTCACCATGGCCACCGCGCTGGCCCACAGGGACATAGACCTGGGCACCGGCACCGACTGGCAGCAGGCCCGCGCCGGGCTGCGGACCCTGCCTGGTGTGGACCCGCGCACGGTGGAGACGATCGCCCTGCGCGCGCTGGGAGACCCGGACGCCTTCCCCGTCGCCGATCCCCGCGTCGGTGCCGCCGCCGCCGAACTGGGGCTGCCGGCCTCGCCGGCGGCGCTGACCGGGCACGCCGCCGCGTGGCAGCCGTGGCGCGGTTACGCCGTGCAGCATCTGTGGGCCGCCGGCGACGCGCCGATCAGCAGGATGCCGACCGGCGACGTCGTAGCGGGCCGGGAAGCGACAGTGCCTCGTCCGGGCGCCCGTTCCACCGAGCCCGCGCTCACCCGAGTCCACCCGTGAGCCCTGGAGGCACTTCATGAGCGACGACACACTCCTCGACCGCGCCCGGCACATCGCCGAGGAGGCCCGCCAGATCCTGGAGGAACTGCGCGCCAAGGACGACCCGGAGCATCTCGACACCGCCGCACCGGCCGTCGCGGCGCCCTTCGAGGAGGCCTTCGCCGATCTCGCCGAGGTCTGCGAACTGCTCGCCGCGGCCGCACCGCACAGCATCCATCACGGCCCGCTGCGGGAGTCCGCCGCGACGCTGCGCGCCCTGACCCGGCACTGGTACGCCGTCCGGCTCAACGCGGGGTGCACCGGGGTGGTCTGAGCCGCACCGCTCAGACCGTGAGGTCGACTCAGACCGTGAGGTCCACGAAGTGGGCCGAACTGGCCCCGATGGCCTCGCTGATGGACCCGACCACGGCGGCGGGGACGACGTTGTCCACTGTCAGGGCGACCGCGGCCTCGCCGCCCTCGGTGTCGCGGGCGACCTGCATGGCGGCGATGTTGACGCCCGCCTCCCCCAGGATCCGGCCGATGGTGCCGACCATGCCGGGCATGTCCTTGTACTGGAGGAACAGCATGTGGTCGGTGATGTCCAGGTCGATCTCGTACTCCCCGACCCCGGCGAGCTTCTGCACGTGCCCGGAACCGGCCGTGGTGCCGGAGACACCGACGGCCGTGCCGTCGGCGAACGTGCCGCGCACCGTCACCAGATCGCCGTGCGGGGCGCACTCCGAGCCGGTGGTGAAGTGTACGGCGGGGACGCGTTCCCGGGCGATCAGCGGAGCGTTCACCAAGGTGACCGCGCGGTCGGTCAGGCCGGTGACGACCCCCTTGAGGGCGGCGAGTTCGAGCACGCTCACATCGTGCCGGGTGATCTCGCCGCGCACCTCGACGTGCAGGGCGACCGGAGTGCGGTCGTCGGCCAGCGCGCCGAAGATCCGGCCGAGGTTCTCCGCGAGCGGCAGGAGCAGGCCGACCTCCTCGGTGACGCCGCCACCGCGGACGTTGACGGCCTCGGGGACCAAATCGCCCGCCAGGACCCGGCGTACGGCGCCGGCGACCGCGATGCCCGCCTTGTCCTGTGCCTCGGTGGTCGACGCCCCGAGGTGCGGGGTGACCACCACGTTGTCCAGGGCGAACAGCGGGGAGTCGGTGCAGGGCTCGACGGCGAAGACATCGAGGCCCGCACCGGCCACGCGGCCCTCCCGCAACGCCGTCGCGAGCGCCTCCTCGTCGACGATGCCACCCCGCGCGGCGTTGATGATCCGCACGCTGCGTTTGACCCGCCTCAACTCCTCCTCGCCGATCAGGCCGATCGTCTCCGGAGTCCTGGGCAGGTGAACCGTGATGAAGTCGGCCCTTTCGAGGAGCTCGTCCAGGGAGACGAGAGCGGCCGGCACCCGGGCCGCCTGCTGGTCGCGGACATGGGCGTCGTGCGCGACGACCCGCATGCCGAAGGCCGACATCCGCTCGGCCACCAGTCGGCCGATGCGCCCCAGGCCCACGACACCGAGGGTCTTGCCGGCCAGCTCCACCCCGACGTACTTGCCGCGCTGCCACTCACCGGCCTTGAGGGCCCCGTTGGCCTGCGGGATGTTGCGGGCGGTGGAGATGATCAGGCCGCAGGCGAGCTCGGCGGCGGTGACGATGTTCGCCGTGGGGGCGTTGACGACCGTGACCCCGGCCCGGGTGGCGGCCTGGACGTCGACGTTGTCCAGGCCGACCCCGGCCCGGGCGACGATCCTCAGCCGGGGCGCGGCGGCGAACACCTCGGCGTCCACCCGGGTCGCGGAACGCACCAGGAGCGCGTCGGCCTCCGCCACGGCCGCGAGCAGGGCGGCACGGTCCTGTCCGGCACAGCGCCGGACCTCCACGCCCGGGCCCAGGGCGTCGACGGTGGCGGGGGCGAGGTCTTCGGCGAGCAGTACGACAGGTGTCTTCATCGGAACTCGTTTCACGCGAATACGGCGGTCAGTTGTCCGTACGGCCGGGGCGTACTACTCCGCGGGGACGCTGGGCGGAGCGGCCGCGACCACGGGGTGATCGGTGTCGAGCGGCGGCTGGGCGGAGGCACCGCCGGGCGAGCCGATCGTGGCGAAGAAGTCGCGGTCGGCGGTGGCGTAGTCCGACCACTCGGGGGGCACCGCGTCCTCGTAGAAGACGGCCTCGACGGGGCACACGGGCTCACAGGCCCCGCAGTCGACGCACTCGTCGGGATGTATGTACATCTTGCGGGGGCCTTCGTAGATGCAGTCGACGGGGCATTCCTCGATACATGCCTTGTCCTTGACGTCGACACAGGGCTGGGCGATGACATAGGTCATGGGTCAGTCCTTCACGGTCCAGGAGTCGGGGTCGGCGAGAGTGCTGCTGACAGCGGGGAGTTCGCTCCAGGCCTCGGCCCTCGTTCCGCCGGGGAGGGCGAGCACGTCCGGGTCGTCGGTCCGTAGATCGGCCAGTCCGGCGGGGAGGCCGGTAGGGGGCACGAGCAGCGCCACCCTGGGCTGGTTCTCGGGTGGTGGCGGCGGGGTCGGCCGTCCGATCAGCAGGAGGTTGCCGATGATCGCCGTACGGGCCGCGCGGGCGCCGGTCGGCAGCGGGTGGTCCATGGCGGTCGCCTGGAGGAGCGTCTCGTAGCGCCGGACGGTGTCGGGGAAGGCCTCCTCGTCCACCGCGCGGCGCGCCAGCAGCCGGACGCCGTCCGGTGCGGCGGCGGGCCGGGCGGCCGGAGGTCGGGGCCGCTCGCCGTCCCAGGGCCGGTGCTCGACCAGCTCGGCCAGCGTGCCGTCCGGATAGCGGACCCGGGCGCGGGCTCCCGGCAGGATGCGCTCGGGCGGTTCGAGAACGGTGGTGCCGGTGCCGTCGAGGAGCTCCAGCTGCCGTTGCAGCGAGGGCACGATCAGGGAGTACGAGGTGCGCCGCTGGATCGGCGTGAAGGGACGGGCACTGGCGATCAGCAACAGGTTGCCCACGGCGGCCAGTTCCAGGCCGCCGAAGTCGGGAATCGGCATCCGCAGATCGGCGGGCACGCCCAGCAGACGTTCGTAGAAGGCGATGTGGTCGTCGAGTTCGGCCACGTCGACGAGTGAGCGGGCCAGCAGCCGTGGCCGGGGCAGGGCGGAGGAGTCGGGGAGGGTGCGGAACCAGCGCTCGGGGTGGGCGGGTCGTCGGGGCACGGACATCGATCAGCCTTTCGTCGCTTCGTGGGCCGCGCCGGCCCACCACGGCCGCGCCGCCAGCCCCCAGGCCGCGAACTCCTCGGCGACGAGGCGGTGCAGGGACGCGGAGTCGCCGAAGTGGTCGGGCATACCGGTGACGGTCACCGTCATGCGCGGGCCGGCCCGGAACAGACACAGGGACGCCCGCAGCCGGGCCTTGTCCGGACGCAGGCCGGGCACGTTCATGGTGCGCAGGGCGACGGCGTCGGCCCGGTGGCCGGCGAATCCGAGCACGGCGTCGGAGGCGTCGCCGAAGTTGGAGGCCACCACGTCGGTCTGCTGCGCGCCGGGGCTCTTCAGGGCGGCGGCGTGCCGTGCGGGCAGCAGATGCCACAGGGGTTCGGGTACGAGGGTGGCGCTGTGCGCGCCGGAGCCCTGGAGCAGGGTTTTCGTCGCCCGCCGGGTGTCGTGCAGCGCGTCGTGGCGTACCGGGCCGCCGGGCAGCCGCAGGGGGACGACGACCAGGGCGTTGGCGCGCTCGTCGGCGCCGTGGCGCAGGTTCATCGGGATACCGACGCGGACGTCGTCGTGCGCGGCGCGCGGCACCCTGGCCCGGACGAGGTTGGCGGCGATCTCCAGGAACAGCGTGTTGGCGGTGCCGCCGTGGGCGCGGGCCCGCTCCTGCCATGCGGCGGCGTCGACCTCGAAGATGGCCGTCGTGAAGAACCTGGGGCGGGCCGGGGGACCGGCCGCCGGGGCGGGGCGCGGGCGCAGCGCGGCGCGGACCAGCGCACGCCGCCGGGGGTCGCGGGCCAGGCCCAGGGACCAGCGTGCCGTGCGGGCGACGGCTCGGCTCACCTGCGCCAGCGCGTCGGCGGCGTCGCTGTCGGCCAGTCCGCCCGGCCGGTGTGCCGGGGTGGGCGCCGCGAGCGCGTTGAGGATGCCCAGGCCGTCGCTGCGGAAGTGCGGCACGGTCAGTGAGATCAGGCAGCCGTCGTGGTGGGGGGCGGCCGCCAGGCGCCACAGTTCCGTGCCGTCGGCGGGCAGCGGCTGCCGTACCTGGGCGTCGATCCACTCCGGCGCCGTGCTGTCGGTCAGCGGGTGCGGATCGACGTGCAGCGGGTGGGAGTTGGCGGCCCGGACCCAGCTGCGGCGGGCGCCGGGGACACGGGCAGGGGCCGCGCGGCGGCTGAGCAGCCCCTCGTCGAGGCGCAGCCATTCGTCCCGCAGCGCCTGGACGGGGACGGGCACGGGCAGACGCCACAGCACCTGCACGACGCGGCTGGAGCCGAGGGTGGCCGCGGCCTGGTGCAGCATCTCGTCGGTGGAGTTCAGCCGCCAGGCTGTCGCGTCGTTCATCGGGCCAGCACCTCGACGATCCGGTCGGCGGTGTGCCGGCCGACGGCGGGGGCGAGCTTGAAACCGCCGCCGTTCCAGCCGACGGCGGTGACCAGTCCGCGCGGGCGGGGCCAGGCCGTGACCGTCCCCGGGCCGTCGGTGGTGAGGCAGTCGTAGGCGGCGACACCGCCGACCACGGGGGCGTGCGCCAGGGCCGGGCAGCGGTCCTTGAGCACGGCGCGGACGCGTTGCTCCTCGGTCGCGGACACGTCCCGCCGCACGGTGATGGGCACCCCGGTCACGGTGGACGTCACCCCGGCCAGCACGGTCTCGCCGTCGCCCCAGGGCCGCAGCCAGGCACCCGTGGTGTGGTCGACGACGGTGGGCAGGCCGGCCGAGCTCTCGGTACGGAACAGGCAGTAGCCGATCGCCCTGGTCCGCAGCGGCAGCCGTACGCCCACCGACGCGGCCAGGGGCTCGCTGCCCGCGCCGGCGGCGAGCAGGACCGCGTCGGCGTACACGGTTCCCGTGGTGGTGCGCACACCCCGGATGCGGGCGTCGGAGTGCAGCAGCGCCGTGGCGCGGTCGGTGTGCAGCTTCAGGCGGTCGCCCGCGTCGCGTCGTACGGCCCGGGCGACGTCCGCGGCCGGCAGCCAGCCGGCGTGCGGTTCGAGGACGCCGAGCAGGTGGTCGGGGACGGTGAGCGAGGGGAAGCGTCGAGCGATGTCGCCGGGCGTGAGGACCTCGGCCTCGTGTCCGGCGCTGTGCGCGACGTCGAGCGCGGCGGTCGCGCGGCGGAGCCCGCTGCGGTCGATCAGGGTCAGGCTGCCGTCCTCGCGCAGGGCCGGCCAGTCGCCGTGCGGGCCGCGCGCCTGGTAGACGGCACAGCTTTCGGCCGCCCAGGCGGCGTGCGCGGCGGTGGGCTCGAAGGCGCGTACCAGGCCGCCGGAGACACTGGTGGCACCGCCCGTCGCCCCGGTGTCGTCGACGACGATCACGCGGTGGCCCCGGGCGGTGAGCCGTTCGGCGGTGGTCAGGCCCATGATGCCGCCGCCGACGATCACGACGTCCGCCGAGGTGGGCGGCGCGGTCACCGCAGGGTCCGTTCGGCGGTGCGGCGGTCGGCCCGCGCCAGGGATTCGGCGATGTCGGACGCGCGCACCGACAGCATGGCGAGGGCTCCGGCGTCGCCCATGCCGTGGCTGGCCTCGCACAGGCCGTTGAGGTAGATCTTCAGCGGGCGGGGCGCGGGTTCCGGCGCCTTGAGTTCGATCGCGTAGTCGCGGCCCACGAAGGGGACGCCCTCGTCGTCCAGGGGAAGCCGGTGGGCCACGCCTTCCAGGAGCGGGTGGTAGGGCTCGTCGCCCGGCCCGGTGCCGAAGTCCTTGAACCCGGTGGCCAGGACGACGACATCGGCGTCCAGGGTGTCCTCGCGGAGGTGGTTGATGTCGCGCACGGTCAGCCGGTGCGGGCCCGAGGGTGCGGGAGTGTCAATTCCGGTGATCTCCGTGAACGGCAGCAGCCGTAGACGGTCCGAGCCGATGAGCCGGTACTCGCGCTGGATGCCGACGAGCCGGTCGATCACGTCCTGGTCGCAGGCGGCGTAGTTGATGGAGCGCAGCTCGGCGCGCAGGCGTCGCTTCGTCGCGGTGGGCAGCGGGTGGAAGTAGTCGACGAACTCCGGCAGGAAGACCTGGCGGCTGTAGGGGCTGGTGTCCTTCAGACGGAATCCGATGCCCCGGTGGACGGAGGTGACCTGGCGCACGTTGGGGCGGTCCAGCAGGTCCAGCACGATCTCGATGGCGCTCTGGCTGGCGCCCACGACCGCCACCCGGATGTCCTCGCCCGCGAGGGCGTTGATGGAGGACAGATAGCGGGTCGAGTGGAAGACGGTCCTGTCCTGGCGCGGGGAGAAAGGGGGCGGGATACGGGGGGAGCGCCCGGTGCCGACGACGACGGTCTGCCCGAGGTGGCGCCGGCCGTCCTGGGTGCGGACGCAGAACAGCTCGCCGCCGTCCTCGTCGTCGACCAGCGTCAGCGCGGTGGCGGCCTGCCCGTAGTCCACCGAGGCCGCGAACGCTTCGGCCACCCAGGTGAGATAGCCGGCGTACTCGCGGCGCAGCGGGAACTTGGCGTTCAGATGGAGGTAGTCGGTCAGTTGCCCGCGGGACGCGAGGTACTTGACGAAGGTGTGGGGGCTGTCCTGGTTGCGCGGCATGACCAGATCACGAAAGGGGTTGTTCTGGATGTCCGCGCCGGGCAGCAGTTGCTCGTCCTGCCATTGGAAGCGGTCCGACCGCTCGATGAAGTGGGCCTCTCCCAGTCGGCCGAGTTCGTCGAGCATCACGGCCAAGGAGAGATTCGCCGGCCCGAACCCTATTCCCAAGATGGGGTAAACCTGTTCGTTCGTCACTGGTCACGCATCCTCGACTTGTCGCGCGTGCAGGCATACGGGCGGAGTTGCGCCGGTGGTGGAAGGCGGGCGGCGCGGGGCGCCGGGTGACGCCGCAGCGCCCCGCGGCGGGGGTCAGGAGCTCAGCAGGGCCGTCTCCGTGATCGCGTTGGCGTCGTCGACGTGGACCACCCGGGACTTGAAGCCGACCCGCTCCTCCTCGGTCAGCTGGGCGTAGCTGATGATGATGACCTTGTCGCCCGGCTGGACCAGGCGGGCGGCGGCGCCGTTGATGACGACCTGGCCGGCGGGGGGCTCGGGGGAGTCGTCCAGGATGGTGTAGGTCTCGAAGCGGGCGCCGTTGTTGATGTTGACGACGTGCACCAGTTCGTTGACGCCGATCTCGGCCGCTTCGAGCAGCTCCGGCGAGATGGTGATCGACCCGACGTAGTTGAGGTTGCTGTCGGTGACGGTGGCACGGTGGATCTTCGAGTGCATGAAGGTGCGCAGCATGAGGTGACTCCTGGTGATGTGAGGGGTGGTGTGGTGCTCGTCGTGCGGATCAGGCGACAGGCCCGTCGCTCTGCCGGGCAGCGGTGACCAGGCCGGTGAAGGCGCCCGGCGGTCGGTGGTCCAGCTCTGCCGGCAGGGGCGGGTTCCCGGCGGTGGAGGGGGCGCCGAAGGCGTTCGACACCTGCTCGCTCAGGTCCGGGGTGAGGGGCCAGGCCAGGGTGCGCAGCGTCCACAGGAACCGCAGGGCGCCGCACACGTCCGCGGGGTCGTCGGCGTCGAGGTCCGCGCAGCGCAGCGCGAGCACCTCCAGGTGCAGGGCGAGTGCCTCCGCGGCCTTGCGGATGGAGAACGTCTCCAGGGCGTAGGCCTCCTCGAAGCGCCGGCGCGAGGCCCGCAGTGCCGCGTCCCACCAGGCGGAGGGCTCGGTGTCGACGCGCCGGCCGGCGGCGGTGGCGGTGAGTGTCGTGGCGATGGTCGTCAGCGGGTCGTCGAACCGGGCGGCCAGGGTGGCGGCGGCCACCGGCTCGCTGAACTCGGACTGCTGAAGTTCGGGGCTGGTCAGGGACAGCACGAACCGGGCGCGGTCGCGGCCGAAGCTCTCCAGGAACTCTCCCGCCCAGCGCACATCGCCCTTGCTGGTGGAGAACTTGCGCCCTTCGAGCAGGTAGTACTGGTTGGTCAGGGTGCGGGTCCTGGGCAGTTCGACCGGCAGGCCGTGGCGGACCGCGAGCAGCGACAGCGCCACGTAGACGAAGGCGTTGTAGAAGCCGTTGTCGATGCCGATGAACTGGACCAGCTCGTCGCACCCGGCCGCGCGGCCCTCGCGAGCCCGCCGCAGCCAGTACACGTGACCCACGTAGATCTCCGGCCAGGCGTTGATGGCCTGCGGCAGGCCGCCGGGTCCGTCCCAGTCCACCGTGATGCCCCAGGTGCTGGGGTAGGTGATCGGAATGTACGGCAGGGGGCCGGCCAGGGTCTGGGTGACCACGCGCTGCAGGTCGGGGCGCAGGGGCACGTCCTGGGACCGGTACCAGTGGGTCAGCATCGACCGGTGGCGCTCCAGGTCCAGCACCCAGATCGAGGCCGGCCGGCGCGGCAGGGCCGAGGCCGAGTCGGCCACGGGCAGCAGGGCACCGGGGAGGTTGTACAGGCCGCAGGCCTCGCAGACCCCGGCCCGGGCGTGTGCCAGGCAGGTGGGACAGCGTCCGGTGACGAACGCCTCGGCCCGGTAGGCGTCCGAGTCGGCGTCGTACGGCAGTTCCACCTCGCGGCGGTCGAAGGCGCCGTGCCGCCACAGGTGCGTGAAGAAGTGCTCGACGAAGGCCGTGTAGTCGGCGTCCGGACGCTCGAAGAGGTCGACGTCGACGGCGCCCAGCTCCAGCGTCTTGGTGACGCTGTCGAAGGCGTGCCGGATGAGCGACTCGGGGTCGGTGCCGAGGCGTTCGGCGGTGGTGACGACGTACGTCTGGTTGTCGTCGGTGCTGGTCCCGAAGGCCACGTCGTGTCCGTGGATCTTCTGGGACCGGGCGCAGACGTCGGCGGCGAGCACCGGGCCCGAGAGGTGGCCGAGGTGGAGGTCGCCGTTGGGGGTCGGTGGGGAGAACGTGACGTTGATGCGTCGCCGGCCGGGCTCGGCGCCGTGCGGGGCGTCGGTCATGGAGTGGGCTCCCCCTGGTCTGCGGGCTGCAGCCAGTAGATGCTGACGAAGGTCAGCGGCCGGCTGGTGCTGGTGTTGGTGACGATGTGCCGGGTGCCGTGCGGGATGTAGATGACGTCGCCCGGGACGACCTCCCGCTCCTCGTCGCCGACCCGTGCCCGCCCCTGGCCGCTGACGAAGATGAACGTTTCGTCGGTATCGTGGCCGTGCGGGGTGCTGGACTCCTCGGGACGGATGGAGCACAGGGTGCTGTTCCACGGAGGGGTGACGACGCCGTCCCAGGGATACAGCTGGCGGATGTCACAGCCGTTCTTGCGGATCAGTTCGTCGCCGGCCTCGGTCTTGACGTGCATACGGTTCCTCTCTGTTCTGTCGGCGTGTGTCGGGGCGGCAGGTCAGCCCAGGGCGAAGAGGCGCTCGATGACCCGCGGTTCGAAGGACTCGGCGGGTACGTGGAAGGGGCCCTTGAAGGTGGCGAGCCGGGACCCGGCCAACACCGGGTCGGTGGGCCACACTTCGGCGTACGCCTTGCGGCGGGCGACGCCCTCGGGGGTGAAGGTCATGTTCATCGTGGTGCGCACCGAGCCGGAGATCCGCAGGCGGTGCATCCGGATCCGCCTCTCGCGGGCGTACGGCTCGAAGACGCCCGGCTCCCACGCGTCGCCGGAGCGCAGGCAGTCGCGCACCATCCGGGCGTCCCGCAGCGCGACGGACAGGCCCTGCCCGATGACCGGGTCGCTCCATCCGGCCGCGTCCCCGACCAGTACCGCGCCGGGGGCGAAGGGCGTGTCCGCCCAGGCGTCGTTCATCGGGTAGAAGGCGCAGACGGCCGCCGGGGTCGCCGCGGTGAACATCTCGCTGCCCGGAATGCAGTCGAGCCGGAAGGCCCGCAGGAACTCGGCATGGCGGTTCGGCCCGGTGAAGCGGCCCTTCTGCGCGACGTCGTGCAGCAGGTACAGGCGCGCCCGGCCGCCCTCGCGGGGGAAGACGAAGTACAGCAGGTCACCTTCGGTACCGACCGAGGTGACGTTGACGGGCCAGGCGTGCAGGTCCTCCACCAGCATGCCGCCGCCCAGGGAGTTGGGCGGAGTCTGGGTCAGTCCGATGCCCAACTGGCGGCGCACGGTGGACATCCGCCCGTCGGCGCCGACCACCAGGCGGCAGGGGACCTCGTATTCGACGTCGTTGTGCTCGTAGCGCACGCTCGGAGCCTCGCCGCCCGTCACCAGGACGTCGCCCACACCTCGTACGACGGTGACGCCGGCCTCCTCGGCAGCGCCGGACAGTGCCTCGCAGGCCTCGGGATGCCCGACATCGAGTACGCCACGAATTCCGGGCAGCATTTCATCCAGCGGTAAGGCCCTGGCCCTCGCGGTGTCCGGATCGACTATCTCGTCGAATCCGATGAAGCGGTCCACATATGTTCCACCGGCCTTCAGGATGCATTCTTCCAAGCCCAGTTCAAGGAGTTCCGCAACTCCCCAGCAGTTGATCACTTCACCCCGGACCTTGTCCCGGTAAATGGTCTGCCGCTCAAGGAGCAGGACGTCGTGTCCGTCCCCCGCCAGGGCCGCGGCCAGCGCGGATCCGGCGATCCCGCCGCCGACGACGACCGCGTCGATGTGTTCAGCTTTCGCCATGGAATCCTCCCGGAGACCTTGGTTCGGGCATGCCGAATGGGCTGACGGAAGCTTCAGCCAGGGCTGCCGTGCAGTGGGCGGCCGAATTGAATCCTCGTCACCCGGGCGCACGGGTGCGAGGGGGGTACGTGACATTCGTCGTCCACATTGGGTCATTCCGTGAATGGCCCCGGAGGGTGGCCCTGTTCGGGCCGTTGCTCACCCGCCGCGTGCCGCGCGGATTCCGCGCAGGGCGACTTTCCACAGCTGCTGGAGCCGTTCCACGGCGTCCGGTTTCCGTCCGGCCTCATGGGCGGCGCGGGTGCGCAGTTCGGTTCCGACGAGGAGATACGCGGCCAGGGCGGCCACGGCGGCCGGGGGAGTGTCGGCGTGCAGCTGGCCCGCCCGCTGGGCCCGGTCGGCGAGTTCACTGACCGTCGGCAGCCAGGCGGACCACCACGCCGGGGCGATGCCGGGGCGCTCGCGGGTGAGCCGGGCGGCCGACCGCGTGACCGTGTCCTCCTCCAGGAGCCGGGCGAGGTGCGTGGTCAGGTCGACGACCAGACTGAGCGCGGGAGTCGACGACGCCTCGGCCCTGACCCGGTCGACGACGGCACGTGCGGCCGCGCAGCCGTGGTCCTGGACGGCGTCGGCGAGTTCACTCTTGGTGCCGAAGTGGAAGGCCAGGGCGCCGGTCGTGATGCCCGCCGCGCGGCACACCTGCACGATCGAGGCGCCGGCGTAGCCGTGCCGGTCGAACTCGAAGGCTGCCGCCCGCACCAGGGCCTGACGTGTTCGCGCTGCTCTTGCCTGCATGGGGGCTCCGGGGGCGATGGCCGGCCGCCGGGAACGGCCAGGTGAACTTCCGCGGGAAAACGCTTGCAGTCACGGCAACGTGGGGCTCCGCGGGGGCAGGGCGGAGCCCGGTCGGGTGATCTTGCAGGCGGGACGCACAGCATTGCCCTCGCTTGATGTTCGTATCAAGTCCGTCTTCCGGACAGGTCCGCGGGTACGGCCTGTTCCTTCTCTTCACCGATGCCCTGGCCTCACGTCGAGTTCACTCCGCCCGGCCGGGGTTGTCCGAATCTCACGTCCTCGAAAACATAGTTGAGTCAATTATTCTGATGCCATTGGAGAGGTGCCCGCAACGGAAAGGATCTTCATGTCCTCGCGCCGTACGACGTCCAGCGCGCCACCCGTCCCCACCGATCAGCTCTCCGACTTCGCGGACTCGGTGTTCGCTCACCTCAACCGTGTCGACCAACGCCGCTGGGGCCACGCCTATCTGCTCGGGCTGCTGACCACGCCCGGCAAGAAGACCGTACGGCGCCTTGCGGCCGCGGTGACCGACTCGCCGACGGCGTCGCAGTCCCTGCAGCAGTTCGTCAACTCCAGCCCCTGGGAGTGGGAACCGGCCCGGCACGAACTGGCCCGGTGGGTCGACGAGCGGCTGCGCCCACGTGCCTGGACCATCGCCACGACGGTCATGCCCAAGCGCGGGGACCATTCCTGCGGTGTGCACCGGCGCTTCATACCCCGCCTCGGCCAGACGGTGAACTGCCAGGTCGGCGTAGGGCTTTTCCTGTCCGACGGCGAGTGCGCCGTGCCCGTGGACTGGCGGCTGCATCTGCCCGAACACTGGACGCTGCCCCGGCTGCGCAGCCGGGCGCGCATCCCCGGCGACGCCCGCCCGACGCCGATGTGCGCCGACGTCTTCGACATGGTGGACAGCCTGCGGCGCGGCACCGGCGTGGCACCCCTCCCGCTCGTGGCCGACATGCGGGACGGCGAGGCCGCCGACCTGGTGCGGCTGCTCACCCGGCAGCGGCACGACTTCGTGGTCGCCGTCCCCGCCAACTTCCCCGTCCTGCCGGCCGACGCACCCGGTCCCGACCGGCCGGCCCTCACCCTGCTCGCCCAGTTCGCCATGGACGACACGCCCGCCGCCGGCGGCGACACAGGCGTGCTCAGCAGCCTGGTCCGGCTGCCGGGTTCGGGCGCGCCCGGCCTGCACGGGCGACGGGTCCTTCGGCTGTTCACCGACTGGCGCGCGGGCCGGCGGCGGCCCGCCGTCGTCTGGATCACCAACATGGTGAGACGCCGGACGACGGAACTCCTCTCGCTGGTCGAGCACCACGCCGGGACCGCCGACACCGTGGGCGAGTTGGAGCGGGATTTCGGACTGCTCGACTTCGAGGGCCGCTCGTATCCGGGCTGGCACCACTACATGACCCTGGTCTCCGCGGCCCACGCGTTCCGGGCGCTGGAGGGCTCCCGCCCCGCGTCGGCCGCCGAGATCCCCGTGTGCGCCTGAGCGCACCCCCTCAGATCGCGCTGTACCCACCGTCGACGGGAACTGCGGCTCCGGTGACGAACGACGAGAGATCACTGCACAGCCAGGCCGCGGCACGCGCCACCTCCTCCGGCTCGCCGAACCGCCGCTGCACGGCCCGCGGGTCGGGTGTGTCGGCGGAGAGTCCGAGGATCTCCAGGTTCTCCTCCAGCAGCGGCGTTCTGATGCTGCCCGCGACGAGCGCGTTGACGCGGATGCGCCGCTCGCCGTAGTCGGCGGCCGCGGCCTTGGTCAAGCCCAGGACGGCGTGCTTCGCCGCGACGTAGGGGGCCACCGCGCCGGTGGCGAACTGCCCCGCGATACTGGAGGTGTTCACGATGGAACCGCCGCTCTCCTGCTCCAGCATGACGGGTATCTGATGGCGCAGACAGTTCCAGACGCCCAGCACGTTCACCGCCATGATCCGGTGGTACAGCTCGTCGGGGGTCTCGTGAAGGGCGAGCCCCGCCGTTCCCCAGCCGGCGTTGTTGAAGGCGGCGTCCAGCCGGCCGAAGTGACGTACGGCTTCCGCGACGGTGTGCCGGACGGCCTCGGACGACGTCACGTCCCCCGGCACGGCGAGGGCGCTCGCTCCGCCGACGACGAGTTCCGCCGTGAGGTTCCTGAGCCGTTCCGCCCGGCGCGCCATCAGCACCACGTGCGCGCCTTCGGCGGTGAACAGTCTGGCGGCGGCTTCCCCGATCCCGCTGGACGCCCCGGTGATCATGATTGTCTTGCCGGCGAGCATGGATCCCCCGTCGATTTTCAGGTCTTGCACGGCGAATGTCGGTGGTGCCGGGCAGACCGCGCGGTCACTCCTTTCGGATCCGGCCGCGGTCCTGGTTCAGTTCGATACGGCGGAGCGTGGTCGGCGTGGCGATGGCGGGCAGCAGGCAGTGCCACATGTCGACGACTCGTTCGGGCAGGTCCTCGCGGCCCGTTTCCAGGTACGCGTGCATCTGGGCCCCGGTGCAGGCGTTGACGATCAGCCGCGCGATGGCGTCCACGTCCGTGGCCGCCCGCAGCTCCCGTTTGCGCTTGGCGGCGGCCAGTTCGTCCGTCAGTATGCGGGTCCACTGCTGGTGGGAGTTCTCCGCCGACTCCATGAAGAACTCCTGCTCCATCACCAGCCGGGCGCCCGCCGCCAGGTAGACGTCCTCCAGGACCTGGTACGCCCAGCTCAGCGTGATGTCCACCACGCGTTGCAGGCCGGTCGAGTCGATCGGCGGGGCCACCTGGTCAGGCTGCTGCTGGACGATCGCCCGGGCGAGCTCCCCCTTGTTCCTGAAGTGGAAGTACATCGCGCCCAGCGTCACCCCCGCCCGGTCGGTGATCTCCGTCAGGGTGGTGCGGGAGAAGCCCTGCTCGGAGAACACCTCGGCCGCGGCGCGCAGGAGTTCGGCCCGAGTGCGCAGGGCACGCTCCTGAACTGCCGTCGTTCTGCCGCCTCTTGCACCTGCCATGCGGTCCCTCGGTTCTTGCTCGACAGAAAACATAATCGTACCTACGTTTATGTTGAAGTGTTTCCAGGAGGAGACGCGACGCGAACGATGATGTTCCGGGAAGGATGTCATGGCCGTCGACTCTGGGGCCCCGTTACCCGGCCTGGGTCAGTACGTGGGCAAGACCGACCCCGACGAAGTGCTCGTCACCAGGTGGTCGCCGCATCACGACGGGGCGCACCTGGTCATCGCGCGCTGGCCCCGCGTGCACCGCTTCTACACCCCCACGCCCGCCGCGCACGGACCCCACCTGTTCACCGAAAGCGTCCGCCAGGCGCTGGCGCTGCTGGCCCGCGCCGCCTTCGGCGTCCCGATGTCCCACCGGCTGAGCTGGGAGACCTATGTCTCCACCGTGTCGCCGCACACCCTGCGCACCCGCCCGGACGCCACGACCGTGGAACTCGTCGTCGTCCATGACACCCCCGTCCGGCGAAGGCTGGGCACGGTGCACCTGAGCGCCTCGATCACCGCCGTGCGCGGGGAGGTCCGGCTGGGCACCGCCCGGGTGCGCTACACCGCTTTCCCCCCGAAGCTCTACGACCGCCTGCGCGGCCGGTACGCCGACGCCAAGGAGGCCTGCGCCCGGGCCTTGCCCGCTCCACCTCCCCTGCCGTGCGCGCTCGTCGGGCGCTCGCGGCCCGGCGATGTCGTCCTCGCCGCCGCGGACGCGCCACGAACCTGGCTGGTGAGGGCCGACACCAGCCATCCCGTGCTCTTCGACCACCCGCACGACCACGTACCCGGCATGCTGCTGCTGGAGGCGTGCACACAGGCCGCCGTGGCCGACGCGCATCCGTGGCGATCGACCCCGGTCGGCTTCGAGACCACCTTCTCCCGCTACGTCGAACTCGACCAACCCTGCCGGATCACGGCCGAGGACCTGGCTCCGGCCAGGCCGGGCCAACGCCGTGTCCGCCTCACCGGCAGGCAGGCCGGACAGGAGTCCTTCTCCGCCGTCGTCACCGGACAGGTCACCGACCCCGTCGCCGCATCGCGCTTCGCGCCCGCCTGGGCCTGATGCGTCGCGTCACCCACGAGAGTGGTCGTCCCGCGCACACCCCTCAGTCCGCGCATGTCCGTGCGTTGCCCTGACGATGATGCGGGCGTGACTGCTCCGATCCCTCGCTCCCTGCCCCGGTCCAGCAGCCTCGCGGTGGCCGGACTGGGCGCTCTGGCACTGCTGACGTCGTCCGCACTGCTCACCCCCGGACCTGCCCGAGCGGCGTCTCCACCACGGCCGGTGACCGCGGGGGAGAGGGGTACGGCCGCCTACCTGGACGCCGTCCGACACGAACCCCGCCTGCTCAGTGACTTCTTCCGCCACCTGCCCAAGGGGGCGGACCTGCACAACCACCTCTCCGGCGCGGTCGCGACGGAGTACCTGATCGAGCTGGCCGCGGACGACGGGTTGTGCGTCGAGACCGCGACGCTGACCGCCGTCGCCCCGCCCTGCGGGGCCGGGACGCGGCCCGCCGCCGACGCCCGTACCGACCGCGCCTTCCACGACACGATCCTGCGCGCCTGGTCCATGCAGGACTTCCCGCCGGACCAGAACGGCCACGACCACTTCTTCGCCACCTTCGGCAAGTTCGCGGCGGTGAGCGAGCGGCACCGCGGCAAGCTGCTCGCCGAGGTCGGCGACGACGTGGCCACCCAGAACCAGTTCTATCTGGAGACCATGGTCACCCCGGCCTCGGCCGGCGCGGAGAGGCTCGCCGCCGAGGTCGGCTGGGACAGCGACCTCGCGAAGCTGCACGGCAAGCTGACGGCCGGGGGAAAGCTGGACAGGCTGGTGGCCGAGGCCCGCGAGGAGGCGGACGACGCCGACGCCGAGTTCCGCACGGCCGCCCGCTGCGACACCGCTCACCCGCGCCCCGCGTGCGAGCTGCCCGTCCGCTTCATCTCCCACGTCTCGCGCGGCAGTTCACCGGAGCGGGTCTTCACACAGATCGCCCTCGGCATGCGCCTGGCCGAAAGCGACCCCCGGTTCCTCGCGGTCAACCTCGTCCAGCCCGAGGACGGCGAGATCGCCCTGCGCGACTACCGCCTGCACCTGCGCATGCTGAACCACCTGCGCGGCGTCTACCCCCGCGCGCACCTCACCCTGCACGCGGGTGAACTGTGGCCCGGTCTGGTCAAGCCCGAGCACCTGAAGTTCCACGTCGATCAGGCCGTCGACGTCGCCGGTGCCGAGCGCATCGGCCACGGTGTCGACCTGGTCCACGAGGACGACTGGCAGCGCACCGCCCGCACCATGGCCGACCGTGAGATCGCCGTCGAGGTGCCCTTCACCAGCAACGCCCAGATCCTCGGCGTACGCGGCGACGACCACCCCTTCACCACCTACCGCCGCTACGGCGTACCGGTCGTGCTGTCCACCGACGACCCCGGTGTCAGCCGCACCGACATCAGCCGCGAGTACCAGTACGCCGCCGAGACCTACGACCTGTCGTACCCGGACCTGAAGGACCTGGCCCGGGCCTCCCTGGAGTACGCCTTCCTGCCGGGCGGCAGCCTGTGGCACGGCAACCCGACCCGGCACGGCTACCACCTCGCGGCCGCCTGCCGGGGCGAACGGCCCGGCCTCGCCGCTCCCCGTCCGCAGTGCCGCCGTCTGCTGGACGCCAGTCCCAGGGCCGCGGTCCAGTGGCGGCAGGAGGTCGCCTTCCACACCTTCGAGCGGGCCTTCGGCAGCACGATGAGGAACGAAGTGTGAGCCGCCCTCTCACCGTCCCCGCCGTGCGAGCGCCCGGCGCAGCGCCACGCGTACCTCCTCCGGCGGGGGCGGGCCGTCGGTCTCCGCGCCGGAGGTGATGGCCGCGGCCACCGTGTGGAGCTTGGTGTTGGAGAGCTGGGAGGCCTCCCGGAGGATGTGCCAGGCCTCGTCGGAGGTGCAGGCGTGGGTGGCCATCAGGATGCCGCGGGCCTGGTCGATCACGGGACGGGAGGCGATGGCCCGGCGCAGGTGCTCGATCTCCTCGCACAGCTCGTGGAACTGTTCGGCCCGTTCCAGGGCCGAGGGGAGCGGGGCGGAGGGGGTCGGGTCTCCGGGGCGCAGGGGTTCGGTGGTGTCCAAGCCGATCAGCTCCAGGATGCGGCGCGGGCAGTTCGGGCAAGAGGGTGGTGCCGCCGAGGGTCACGTTGTCCGATGTCATGGTGGAGCCCCCCGTCGCCCCGATGCTGACCGTGCGCCTTCCCGACGTGCGGCGCCCTACACCCCGCCGACCGACCCGGCTCGGGATTGACCGGATCCCTTCGGGGTACGAGCGCTCTGTCCAGGAGTGTGGGGAGACAGCTGTGTCCGTCCAGTACCGGGTTCCGTCCGGGTCCGGAGGCACTGCGGCGCGATTGACCGTCGCGCCGCTGGCCGAGCGGTTCGGCGTACGGGCGGTCGGAGAGGTGGGGCTGACCACACGCGGGATCTGGGAACGCGCACTGGAGGAGGTCGTGCGGGACGGCACGGACGTGTGTCATCTGGAGCTTTCCGCCGTGACGTTCGTGGACGTCGCGGGCGCCGGAGTGCTGGTGGACGCCGCGCGACGGCTGCCCGTCGGCCGACGGCTCGTGTTGCACCGGCCGCCGCCCGCGCTGCGCCGGACACTGGAGTTGTTCTGGCCGGATCTGTCGGCGATCGAGGTGTCGATGTCATGACTGCGTCCTTCGTGCACCCGGCGCTGTTCTACGCCGACGAGCAGGAGTACCTCGACGGCACCCTCCCCTTCGTGCGGGACGGCCTCGCCGCCGGGGAGCCGGTGGCGGTGGCCGTGCCCGGCAAGAACCTGGCGCTGATCCGGGACGGGCTCGGCGACATCGCCGACGCGGTGCGGCTGCTGGACATGCGCGAGGCCGGACGCAACCCCGGCCGGATCATCCCCGGAGTGCTACGCGCGTTCGCCGACGCCCAGCCGGCCGGCCGCCGGGTGCGCATCATCGGCGAGCCGATCTGGGCCGGCCGCAGCCCCACCGAGTACCCGGCCTGCGCCCAGCACGAGGCCCTGATCAACGCGGCGTTCGCGGGCCGCCGGGTGACGATCCTGTGCCCGTACGACGTCCGGGCCCTGGACGAGGAGGTGCTCACCGACGCCCGCGCCACCCACCCCACGGTCATCTCCTCGGGCCGGGAGCAGGACAGTTCCGGGTACGACTGGGAAGGCGTCGTCAGCCGCTACAACCAGCCCCTGCCCGCCGTACCGGACGCGCTGTCCTTCGCCTTCGTCGCGGCCACGCTGCCGACGGCCCGGCACACCGCCACCCGGGAGGCGGCCCGGTTCGGGCTGGCCGGTACGCGGCTGGAGGACCTGGCGCTGGTCACCGCCGAGCTGACCACCAACAGCGTGGTGCACGGCGGCGGTTCGGGCGTGCTGCGGGTGTGGACCGAGGACGGGTACGTGGTGTGCGAGGTGCGCGACCCGGGCCGGCTGACGGACCCGCTGGCGGGCCGCCGCCCGGCCGCCCGGGACCAGCGCGGGGGCCGGGGGCTGCTGCTGGTGAACCTGGTGGCCGATCTCGTACGGGTGCACACGGGCGAGGACGGGACGACGGTCCGCTGCTGGTTCGCCCGCTGAGCCGCCCCGGCCACCGGGCGCCCACGGGGCGGCTGCCGGGGCCGGCCGGTGCTCTCAGGGGGTCAGCCGGTCCAGTTCCAGCGGTGCGACCCGGCCCTCCAGCATGGTGCCGAGGCCCTGCACGGCGCACACGTCGGGCCGCTCGGCGATGTGCACCGGCATGCCGGTGGCCTGGCGCAGCATCTGGTCGAACCCGGGGAGCAGGGCGCTGCCGCCGACCATCATGATCCCCCGGTCGGCGAGGTCGGCCACCAGGTCCGGCGGGCAGTCCCGCAGCACCTTGCCGATACCGTCCAGCACGGCGGTCAGCGGCGTCTGGATGGCGTCCCGCACGGCGGCGGTGTCGACCCGCACGCTGCGGGCGAGGCCGGTGGCGACATCCCGCCCGTGGATCTCCGTGGAGGCCGGTCCGTGCGGGGTGAGGCCGTTGCCGGACAGGGCGATCTGCAGCGGCCGTACCGACTGGCTCGGCAGCATCAGCTCGTGCTCGTGCCGCAGATGCTGCACGATCGCGTGGTCCACGGCCTCACCGCCCACCGGGATCCGCTCGGCGGTCACGATCGAGCCGAGGGAGAGCACCGCGACCTGCGTGGCGGCAGCCCCGCACACCAGGACCATGGTCGCCTCGGGCTGCTCCACCGGCAGCCCGCAGCCCACGGCGGCGGCGATGAGCGTGTCGACCAGCTCGACCCGCCGGGCACCGAGGCCGACGAGGGTCTCGATGGTCGCGCGCTGGGCGAGGGGGTCGGCGTCGTGCGGCGTACAGGCGGCGGCGCGCAGCCGCCCCTTGCGCCGCAACGTACGACGCATCTTGTCGCCGAGCAGATGGCGCAGCATCCGCTGGGCCATCTCGATGTCGACCACCGTGCCGCCGGAGACCGGCCGGACCACCCGGATGTAGTGCGGAGTGCGTCCCGTCATCTTCTCGGCGAGCTCCCCGACCGCGATCAGCGCCCCGGTACGGGTGTTCACGGCGGCCGCCGACGGCTGATCCACGACGAGCCCCGCGCCCTTGACGTACACCCGCGTCCGCGCCGCCCCCAGGTCGACGGCGAAATGGCAGCGCCGCAGCTGCTCCAGACTGGCGGTCATGGCGGATCCTCCCGAGCACATGGACCGAGGTGCCGCCGGGCGGCGGGCCCTCTTTGGCATCCTGCGGGCGCCGAGGTCGGGGTCGCCTTTTGTGGGGGGCCGGGCGGGGTGCGGCTGTATGGGTGGTCTTCCGGAGCGCCGCGCCCGGCAGGCTTGACGTGGCTGCTCAAAGGCGTCTCTGGGCGATCTCCACCAGCTCGGCATGCTCCCCACCGTGTACTGGGCGCCGGCGGCCACGAGGCTCGCCCGGGTCCGGTCGTCCGGGGCGTGGCCGATGAAGGTCAGACCGATGGTGCGGGCGGCGGCCGGCTCGACGTGCGACGAGCCGATCAGGACGCCGTGCGGTGCCCCGGCGCGCAGCAGGAACTCGGGGTCCGGCAGCAGGTGGTGGGGGGCGTCGCCGCGGCCGTGGACGCCGCCGCCCACGACGAGCAGTACGTGGGCTTCGCGCGGTCGGGCCTCAGGAACACGCGCGTCGGACCCGTCAGCGCCTCGTGCGGCTCCGGGGCGACGGCCACCAGGGCGTTCGCGTCGGGGGACGCGAGTTCGGCGCGCAGCCTGTTGTGCATGTCCCGCCCCACGCCCACGAACTCGAAGCGCACGCAGATGCGGGTCCGGGCGCTCGTGAGGTCGTGTCGGTCACGCACGCCGCGCAGCTCCCACTACGGACGGCGCCGCCTCCTGGGTCGGGAAGGCGGCGCCGTCGCTCTCAGCGCACGTCTGTTCGGGCTATGCCCAGTTCCGCCAAGTCCTGCGGTCGGATGCGGAGTTGGTCGGCCGTCGACTCCACCTCCTGCGGCGGTCGTTTGAGGATCGCGGCGGCGAGCTCCGGGGCTATGACCGAGAAGTAGCTGTCCGGGCTCGCCCAGGTGTTGCCCGGTGCGGCCAGGGCGAGCGCGCCGCCGGAGCCGCCCTCGCCGATCACCAGGCTCGTGATCGGGGTGCGGGCCGAGGCCACCGCGTCGAACAGGTCGGCGATCGCCGCCCCCACGCCCTGCCGCTCCGCCTCCGCGTCGTTCGCGGCGCCCGGTGTGTCCACCAGGGTCAGCACCGGGATGCCGAGCCGGTCCGCGAGGCGGATCAGCCGGGCGGCGGTGCGGTAACCGGCGGGGCGGGTCGCCGCCCCGGTCTGGGCGGCGTACGCGACCGTACGGCCCTGATGGGCGCCGAAGCCGCACAGCACCCCGTCGTCGGTGCCGCCGCACCGGTCGCCGCTGATCGCGACCCGGTGGGCGAAGTAGGCGTCCAGGTAGTGGTGTGCGCGCGGGCGTTGGGGTGAGCGGGCGCGCTGGACCGCCGCCCATCCCGAAGCGGGCAGGTCGGTCGCGCCGAGGGGGCGGGGCGCCGGCGCCGGTTCGGTGGACGGGGCGCCGAGCAGCCCGAGCCACCGCCCCAGCGTCGGCCGCAGTTCCTCCGGGCGTACGACCGCGTCGGCGGCGCCCGCCGCCACCTGGGCCTCGGCCGTGTACGCCGCCGGGTCCGCGTCGGCCGGGCGGACCCGGGAGCCCGCGAAGCCGACCTGGGCGCCGGGCAGCGCGAGGATCACGTCGGCGCCCGCGCCGAGGGTGGCCCAGCCGCCTCCGGTGGTCGGGTCCCGCAGCACGGCGAGTTGCGGCAGTCCGGCTTCCCGGGTGAGCGCCGACTGCCGGGCCACGCCCTGGAGCTGGGTCAGCGCGACCATGCCCTCCTGCATCCGGCTGCCGCCGGTGGCGATCAGCGCGACGACCGGCAGCCGGTGTTCACGGGCGTGGGTGTGGGCCGCCTCCAGCCGGTCGCCGGTGCGTTCGCCGAGCGAGCCGCCGAGGAAGCCGAACTCGAAGGCGATCAGTACCGCCGGGGTGCCCTCGATGCGGGCGGTGCCGCAGACGACGGACTCGTCCTCGCCGGTGCGGTCGGCGGCGCGGGCGCGCAGGACGTCGTAACCGTCCCAGGCGAGGGGGCCGTCGGGCTTGGTCTGCCGGGCGGGGTGGGGGAGTTCGGTGAAGTCGTCGGTGACCAGGGCGATGGCCGATCGGGCGGAGGAACGCTCAGGCATGGAGCGCCCGCTTCATGATCTTCCCCATGTCGTTGCGGGGGAGCGCGTCGAGGTGATGCACGACCCGCGGCCGCTTGTGCGGGGCGAGACGGGCGGCCACGTGATCGGCCAACTCGTCGACGCCGGGCGGCGATTGCGGGTCCGTCGGCACGATCCACGCGACGATCCGCTCGCCGAGGTCGGGGTCCGGCTCACCGGTGACGGCGGCCTCACGCACCCCGGGATGTTCCAGGAGCGCGTTCTCGATCTCACCGGCGCCGATCTTGTAACCGCCGCTCTTGATCAGGTCCGTGGCCTTGCGGCCGACGATCCGGACATAGCCGTCGGGGTCGCGCACCGCCATGTCGCCGGTGCGGAACCAGCCGTCGGCGGTGAAGGCGGCGGCGGTGGCGTCGGGCCGGTTGAGGTACTCGGTGAACAGGTTCGGCCCGCGCACCTGGATCTCGCCGACGCTCTCCCCGTCGTAGGCGGTGATCGGCGTCGTCCCGTCGTCCTCCACCAGCCGCAGCTCCACTCCGGGCAGCGGGACGCCCACGGTGCCGGGGCGGGCCTCGCCGTCCGCGCGGACGCTGGTGTTCATCAGCGTCTCCGTCATGCCGTACCGCTCGATGACCCGGCGGCCGGTGGCGGACGCGATCCGCTCGTGGTCGTGCACGGGGAGCGCGGCCGAGCCGGAGACCAGCAGCCGCGCCCCGGCCAGCGCCTTGGCCAGCTCCGGGTCGGTCGGGAGGGCCTCGGCGATGCGGTGGTACATCGTCGGCACGCCGAACAGCATGGTCGCCCCGGCGCCGAGCTCCCGGGCGACGCCCTCGGGGCTGAACCGGCCGAGGTGGCGGACGGATCCGCCGCGCCGGAGCGGGCCGAGGATCCCCAGGACCAGCCCGTGCACATGGAACAGCGGCAGCCCGTGCACGAGCACGTCCTCGCCGGTCCACTGCCAGGCGTCGGCGAGCGCGTCGAGGGTCGAGGAGATCGCGTGGCGCGGGATGACGGCGCCCTTGGGCGGGCCGGTGGTGCCGGAGGTGTAGACGATCAGGGCGGGGGCGGCCTCGTCCGCTTCCTGCGCGGGGAGGGTGCCGGTTGCCTGAACGTCGACGTCGATGCGGGGCAAGCCGGCGAGGGCGGCGGGGAGTTCGGCGCCGGGGGCGGTGAGGACGGCGTCCGGGGCGCTGTCGGCGAGGATGTGCCCGAGTTCCTTCTCCCCGGACTTCGGGTTGAGCGGCACGGCGGCCACGCCGGCGGTCAGGGCGCCGACGGTGGCGACGGCGGTCTCCAGCGTCGGGGTCGCCCACACCGCCACGCGGCCGGCGGTGCGGACCCGCTTGGCGACGGCGCCGGACGCGGCGGCCAGTCGCGCGTACGTCAGGGAGCGGTCGCCGAAGGTCAGGGCGGGCTGCGCGGCCGGTCCCTGGGAGAGGGCCGGGAAGAGATGGGACACGCGTCGTACTCCTTGGTCGGTCGGTCGTCTGTCACGTCGTCCGGAAGTGCTACCCGAGGCCGGGCACGACCAGCACCAGCCACGCCACCGCGGGTGCCGCCGCCACCACGATCCCTCCGTACATCATCAGCTGCCGGAAGAAACGCTCGCGGTCGACGTCCGGCGCGGCGGCCAGCACCAGGGCCCCGTTGGTCGAGAAGGGGCTCACGTCCACGACCGTCGCCGACACGGCCAGCGCCGCCACCATGCCGACCGCGCCGATCTCGCCCTGCGCGAGGAAGGGGACCGCCAGCGGGATGAGCGCGCCCATGATGCCGACGGAGGAGGCGAACGCCGAGACGATCGCGCCGATGTAGCAGAGCAGGATCGCCGCGAGGAGCGGTACGCCGATGCCGCCGACGCCCTCGCCGGCCCAGGTGATGGTGCCCATCTCGTCGAGGACACCGACATACGTCAGGACACCGCAGATCAGCAGGACCGTCGGCCAGGCGATCTGGCCGACCGCGGTGCGGCTGTCGTCGGGCCAGGCGGCGCTGAGGACGACGGCGAGGGTGATCGCGGTCAGGCCGGCGTCCAGGTCGAAGGCGAGGACGGCGATGACGAGGGTGAGGAGGGAGAGGAGCGTGGCTGTGCGGGGGGTTGTGAGGGGGATGGTGGGGGTGGGGGTGGTTTCGCGGGTGGCCAGTGCGGTGGGGGAGGGGTGGGTGCCTGGTTCTGTCGGCGGTTCTGTGCGGCTTCGTTGTGGCTGATCGCGCAGTTCCCCGCGCCCCTGGGGGGCGTTGTCCTCGCCCTTGCGCCAGAGCCGTACCCCGCCGCAGACGACGAACACCACGGCGGCGATGATCAGGTTGGCGAAGAGGGACGCGAGGAAGAGGGCGATCTCGTTGCCGGGGAGATTTTCGCGTTCCACGATGCCGTTGACGATCGTGCCGTAGATGCTGATCGGGGAGAATCCGCCGGCCTGGGCGCCGTGTACGACCATCGCGCCCATCAGCAGCGGGCTGATCCCGTAGCGGGCGGCGAAGCTCAGGGCGATCGGCGCGACGATGGCGACGGCGGCCGGGCTGACGGCGCCGATCGCGGTGAGGGCGCCCGTGAGGGCGAACATGACCCAGGGGATCAGCGCGACGCGGCCCCGGACCAGGCGTACGGCGGCGTGCACCAGCCAGTCGGTGGTGCCGTTGGCGCGGGCGATCGCGAACAGGTACGTGACGCCGACCAGGACGACGAACAGGTCGCCCGGGAAGCCGGCGAAGATGCCGTCCGCGTCGAGGTCGGCGACGAGGGTGCCGACTCCGAAGGCGGCGGCGAAGGCCAGGGCGCCCATGTTGATGGAGCGGGTGGTGGCGATGACGAACACCACGACGAGGACGAGGATGGAGATCAGTTCGGGGGACATACGGGCTCCCGTCGTTGGGCCCCGGAGTGGACGAGTGGCTGAGCCACTTGAGGATTGGAGCGGATGGCTGGTCAGCGTGGACGTGAAGGGCGGGGACGTCAAGGGGTCGCGCGGAAATTGGCTCAGCCACTCAACCACTCAGGGGTCCGGTGTTACGCTCCCGGCGTGACCGACGCCCTGCGCCCGATGGCGAAGCAGCAGCGCCTGTACGAGCAGGTGCTCGACCGACTGCGCGACTACGTCACCGAGGGCGGCCTGCGCGCCGGTGACCGGCTGCCGCCCGAGCGGGACCTGGCCGCGCGGCTCGGGGTCAGCCGGGCGTCGGTGAAGCAGGCGATCGTGGTGCTGGAGGTGCAGGGGCTGGTGGAGGCCCGGCACGGCGGCGGTACGTATCTCGTGCGCGACACCCTCGACGTGGAGCCGGTCGAGCGGATGGTCGAACGCCGCCGGCGCCTGCCCGACGTCCTGGAGGCCCGCGAGGCCCTGGAGACCAAGCTCGCCGAACTGGCCGCCGAACGCCGCACCGAGGACGACCTGACGGCGATGCGCTCGGCGCTCGCCCACATGGCGGGGGAGATCGGTCAGGGCGCGCACGGCGTGGAGGGGGACCGCCGCTTCCACGCGGCGGTCACGGCGGCCGCGCACAGCAGCATCCTCGCGGAGTTCATGGGCTCCATCGCCGACCAGATCGCCGAAAGCCGCACCGAGTCCCTGCGCCAGCCCCACCGCCCCAACCGCTCCCTCGCCCAGCACCAGGCCATCCTCGACGCCATCGAGGCCGGGCAGCCCCGCCAGGCAGCCGCGGCGATGCGCCGCCACGTCCGCACGGTCGCGAAGGTCCGCCTGCTGTCCTGGGATCCGACCGAGAATCGCTAGTCCGCCGACCGAGTACCGAGTACCGAGTACCGAGTACCGAGTACCGAGTACCGAGTACCGAGTATGGAGAGCCCGTGGTCCGTATAGCCCTCGTCACCTGTCGTCCCGGACCCCAGGTGAGCGTCGATCCGGACCTGCCGGTGCTGGTGGAGGCGTTGGGGGAGGCGGGGGCCGAGGCCGTCGCTGTGGAGTGGGATCGGGTCGGGGTCGACTGGGGTGGGTTCGATCTTGTCGTGATCCGGTCGACCTGGGACTACAGCTGGCGGGCGGCCGAGTTCGTGGAGTGGGTGGAGGCCTGCGGGAAGGTCACGCGGCTGGCCAATCCGGCGGACGTGGTGTGGTGGAACGTCGACAAGCGGTACCTGGGGGAGCTGGCGGCGACCGGGGTGCCCGTGGTGCCGACCCGGTATGTCGCGCCGGGGGAGGCGGCCGAGCTGCCCCGTGACCGGGAGTACGTCGTCAAGCCGACCTCCGGTGCGGGGGCGCGGTTCGCCGCCCGCTACACGCCCGACCAGCACGACATCGCCGTACGGCATCTTGAGCGCATGCACGCCGAGGGCTTCACCGCGATGGTGCAGCCGTATGTGAGCGGCATCGACGTGGGCGGGGAGCGGGCGTTGCAGTTCTTCGGCGGGCGGCTGCTGCACGCCAGCCGGAAGGGGGCCGTGCTGACGCGGGGGACGGCGTACGACGAGCGGAAGGTCGCCCATCCCGGGTTGCAGGTCTGGCAGCCGACGCCGGAGGAACTGTCCGTCGCCGAGCGGGCGTTGGCCTGCGTGCCCGGCTCCCCCGAGCTGCTGTACGCCCGCGTCGACCTGGTCGACGGGGAGGGTGGGGAGCCGCGAGTGATGGAGCTGGAGCTGGTCGAGCCGAACCTGTTCCTGTCGCTGCACCCCGCTTCGGTGCCCCGGATCGCGGCGGCGATGCTGACGGCGGCCAGGGCGTGAGCCCCGGCCCCCGGCGTTCTCACAGGACCCGGCGGCCGCCGATCATCGTGCGTTGGAGCAGGCCCCATGTGAACTCCGTCGTCACCTCGTGGCGTTGGCCGTCGGTGTCCGGGGCGCTGAAGGCGAGGCCCCAGCGGCTGGGGGCCGTGCCCTCCAAGGGGCGGGCGGGGGCGAAGGCGCGGGCCGCGTCGTCGACCGTGCACGACCAGGGGTAGAGGTCCTCGACCGTGTGCAGGTCGGCGGGCTTGGCGTCGGGTGCGCGGACCAGCCACTCGTTCCAGACCGCGCCGCCCGGCGCGAGCAGCACCTCGAAGCGCAGGTCGGGCCAGAGGACGACCGGCCACTGCCAGGCCTCGCAGTCCAGGTCGCCGATACGGCGGGAGATCGTCCACTCGGGGGCGCCGAGGATCGCCCGGTGCCGGCTCTGGGCGGCGCGGACGCGCGGTGAGCGCAGCAACATCTGCCAGCGCCGGTTCGCCTCCTGCATCCGCGTGACCGAGACGCCCAGTTCGCGGCGGGCGTCCTCGACCAGGTCGGGATTGAAGTCGGCCATGCGGCGCAGCAGGACCACCTGGAACTCGACAGGGCTGAAGGGGCTAGTGGGGTTCTCTGCGGAGGACGGCATGCGAACCATCGTCGCCCATTCGGCCCCTTCCCGGGCGCCGTCCGTCCGGAAGGAACAGTACGGAGTTGACGTATCGGGTCCGGTCCTGTAAGGGGAGGACCCGGCGCAGCAGTCCGTGCGACGCGACGTGCGCAGTGGCTGCCTGATGGGCCTCCAGGGGGAAGTCGGCCAGGGGGATCCAGCGGTCGCCGGGGAGCACCCAGCCGTCATATCCGAGCATTGACAAATACGTCAGGACGGGCGAGATGGGCTGGATACGGGACTCCAGTTCGACGAACAGAGCCGGGCGGTCGCGGGTCAGCAGAGCGGTCCCGCCGCGCAGCACCGCCAGTTCGCTGCCGTCCACGTCGATCTTGACGAAGCCGACGTCCCGCAGGTTCAGATCGTCCAGCGCGACGCAGCGGACGTCCACCGCGTGGGCGTGGATGTCCCTCCGGACGAGGGACGACACGCCCCGGTTGCCGGTGCCGTCGGGCGGCAGCCAGAGGCGGGCCGTGCCGGGGCGGTCCGCGGCGGCGGCCTGGATCACCCGGACGTTGGGCGGCGCGGTGGCGCAGAGCAGGCGGGCCAGATGCGGGACCGGTTCGATGGTCACCACCCGCCGGGCGTGCCCGGACAGGCGGCGGGTCCAGGGGCCGTACCAGCCGCCGATGTCCACCGCCGTGCCGCAGCCCGGCGGGCACAGCTCGGTGATCCTCGCCAGCTCCGGTTCGAAGCGGGGGTAGACCGCGCGGGCGGTCGCCGCGACGAGGCGGGCCGGGAGGAAGGGGGCGAGGCGGGCGGCGAGCGTGGTCATCCGGAACCTCCGAGGAAAACCCCGCTTTCGGGCGGGGGAGGAGTCAAGGGGCCATGCGTTTGAGGAGTTCCTCGTGCTCGTCCTCGGAGACCTGTTCGCCGGAGGACGGAAGCAGTTGCGGGATGCCGTCGACGATCGGGTAGCGGCGGCGCAGGCGCGGGTTGTACAGGGCCTCGGCCGACGCCACGGGCTCGTCCGGTGGCAGCAGGTGCAGCGGGCCCTTGTCGAGCGGGCACGCCAGGATCTTCAGCAGCTGGTCGTCGAAACTCGAGGAGGGGCTCGGGTAGGAGCTCATGGTGGGGTCAACTCCTTTGCGGCAGCGGGGGGTTGGGGAGCGGTGTCGTGCTTCGGCATGGTCAGCAGCACGGTGACCGCCAGCGCCGTGCCCGCCAGCCGCAGGGCGAGCCGCAGCGGATCGTCCGGCAGCGCCTCGCCGAACGACAGCGTGCCGAGCACCGCCGTGTACAGGCAGGTCACCGTCGTGCACACCGGCACGATCAGCGAGGCCCGGCAGCGTTGCAGCGCCGCCTGCGACATGACCAGGCCGAACGCGCCGGTGAACAGCAGCAGGTACGGGTACGGGGAGCGCAGTACGCCGAGCAGCGCCCCGCCGATGTCGCCGGCCGACCAGTAGCCGGAGACGCCCTTGATGGCGAGCGAGCTCACCCCGTAGAGCAGGCCCACCGCCACCCCGTACTCGACGCCCGTCGTCGGCATCCGGTGCCGGCGCAGGGCACGGCGCTCGGCGGCGCGGTACAGCCAGACGCCGCACGCGAGCGACGGCACGCACAGCAGCAGCACCAGCGGGTAGGGGGCGCCGCGGCTGACGGTGTCCGTGCCCTCGTCCAGGGAGAGGACGACCATCAGCAGCGCGGCGAGGATCGCGGCGAGCGCGTACCGCTCCCGCCCGCTGGTCTCCTCGCCCAGCAGCCGTGCCGACAGCAGCACGAGCAGCACCAGACCGGAGACGAAGATGCCCTGCGCGGCGGCGATCGGCAGGGTGCGGTAGACGATCAGCTGGGCGGCGAACCCGGCCGCGAGGGCGAGCGAGCCGCCGATCCACAGCGGGCTGCCGAGCACCAGGCGCAGCAGGCGGCCCGGGCGGCGGACGGTGACCTCGGGCAGCGCGGCCAGCGCCCGCTTCTCCAGCACGAACCCGCTGCTGTACAGGACGTTCGCCAGCAGAGCGGCGCCCACTCCCCACCACACGGCCTACGCCCTTCGGGCGTGCAGCAGCAGGATCGAGGCCAGGGCCGGGCGGGCGCAGGCGAGCCGGTCCAGCGCGCGCAGCGGACGCGGTACGCCGTGGAAGGGGGCCCCTTCCAGTCGTACGACCTCGAAACCGGCGGCCGTGACGAACTCCCGCAGCGCGCGGGCGGTGTACAGCCGCAGATGTCCCACGACCTCCCGGCCGGGGCGGCCGTGGATCGCGCGCAGGCTCACCTCCGAGAACACCGGCTGTACTCCGGCCAGCAGCAGGGCGCGGTTGTACCAGGCGGCGAGGTTGGGGGTGGACAGCATCAGGTGGCCGCCGGGGCGCAGGACGCGGCGGAGCTCGTCCAGGGCCGCGTCCGGGTCGACCAGGTGCTCGATCACCTCGCTGAACAGGACGGCGTCGGCGGCGGCGGTGCAAAAGGGCAGGCCGCCGTCGGTGAGTTCGCCGCGGATCGCGTACGCGAGGTGGGGGCGGGCGCGGGTGAGGGCGTCCTGGGACCAGTCGACGCCGATGACGCGGTGGCCGGGGAGGAGGGGTGCGGCGGTGGCGGCGGCGGTGCCGTCGCCGCAGCCGATGTCGAGGATCAGGCTCGGGGCGCCCGCGCCGAGGGCGGTGGCGAGCATACGGGCCTGCCGGAGACTGCGGGGGGTGCCGGAGGCGACCGGGACGGCGGGGTTCTCGTAGAAGTCGCGGAGGTCCTTGGGAGGCGCGCCGGTGGTCATCGGGGAACCTCCGTCGAGTGCAGGTAGTGCTCGAACAGGTCCCGCAGGTGGGCGCCGTCGCCGGGTCCGAGCAGGGTGCGGGACCAGCGCAGGGCCAGGTGGAGGCGGCCGGCGGTGGAGGCGGTGGTGACCGTCAGACCGCGGGGCATACGGGCCGGGGCCGAGAACCAGACCGCGTGCGCGCGTCCCGCCTCCTCGCCGAAGTCCAGCGGGTACGGGATGCGGCCGATGTTGCTGAGCAGTGTGGTGGACGTCCAGGGGGCGGCGGCCCGGCGGAGGGCGCGGGTGAGGGCGGCACGCCAGGGGACCGGGAGGACCGGGGCGGTCAGGAGGGCGGCCCCGTGGCCGAGTTGGGGGCGGGGGAGGGACTTC
Source organism: Streptomyces spinoverrucosus (assembly GCF_015712165.1). Taxonomy (NCBI): domain Bacteria; kingdom Bacillati; phylum Actinomycetota; class Actinomycetes; order Kitasatosporales; family Streptomycetaceae; genus Streptomyces; species Streptomyces spinoverrucosus. Next base: position 6,049,940 of record NZ_JADPZX010000001.1, read on the forward strand.
AGGGCGCGGGTACGGAGTGCCGTGCGGCGCAGGAGGGCGGGCATGTCGGTGTCGGCCTGTGTCAACTCGTCCGGAGTGAAGGGGACTTCGACGAGGCGGGTGCCGTTGCCGATGGGCATGGTGGCGTCACGGGGGCGGTCGTCCACGGGCATGGTGATGCGCAGGGGGCGGGGCCGGGCGCCGTGTTCGCGGTTCCAGTGGGCGAGGGTGAGGGCGGTGGTGACCATGAGCTGGTCGTTGACCGTGTAGGGGGCGCCCTTGGGGCGGTGGGGGAGGGCGAGGTCGGTGACGAGCATGCCGTTGCCCGGGGAGGGGTCGGGGGTGCCGGGGGCCACTCGGGCGGGTGGGGACCAGTGGGAAGGGGTGGCCTCGGCGGGCGGCTCGGCCCGGGTCGTGCGGGTGGGCGGAGCCGCGGGGGAGTTGTCCTTGCCGCCGTACAGCTCGGCGGCGGTGGCGAGGATGCGGAGGCAGGCCGGGCCGTCGAGGGCGGTGTGGTTGATGGTGAGGAAGAGGACCGTGCCGTCGGGCACGCCGACGACCTCCAGCCGGACCGGCGGAGACTGTGACAGCGGCGGAGCCTGCGTCAGGGCCCTCGTCCTGGCGTCCCTCAGCGCATCCCTCCCCGGCGCCGGGAAGCCCACCACCTCCACATCCGGTTCCTCCGTCAGTTCCCACTCGTAGCGGCGGCGGTACCACGGGCCCGGCGCCTCGCGCATCAGGATGCGGGGGTGGCGCTCAAGGGCCTCGGTGAAGGCCCTGCGCAGGCGGGGCGGGTCCAGCGGGCCCGGGAGGTGGACCTCGATGTGGACCGTTTCCGGTTCCTCGTCCTGGAGGCAGTGGCGGGCCACCTCGTCCACGACCGGGAACGGGATGCGTACCGCCGGGCGGGGGCCCGCGTTGTCCAGTGCGGTCATCGGGTGGCGTCTCCCTCCTCGAACTCCGGACTGCCGGGACCGCGTGCCGAGACCGGTGGTCCGGCCTCCGCGCGCGGGAACGGGTCCTGCACGGCCCTCCCGCGCCGGGGCAGGCGCTGCGTCGGCGCCGTCTCGGGGGCCACAGGCGGCAGGACCGCCGTCGTATCCGGACCCGTCACACCGGGACCCGTCGTACCCGGACCGCCGCCGCCCCGCTCCCGCACGCTCACCAGCGCCGCGAACAGGCCGACCAGCGCCAGCAGTTGGGCCGCGGGCGAGAAGGGCCCGGCGCCGTCACCGGCCGGCTCGCCCGCCCCCGTCGCTGCCACCACACCCGCTCCCGCGAGCGCCACGACCGCGATCGGCACCAGCAGCGCGTGCCGCCGGTACGCCAGCACCGCCAGCGCCGGCACCAGCAGCGCGAACCACCCGGCGATCACCGCGCCGACCAGCGTCAGCGCCACCGTGCCCAGCCACAGGCCCGGCGCCGGGGGCACGGGCTGCGGTGCGTCGGGGTTGGGCGCGCGCCGGCGCCACAGCACCAGGCCCACCAGCCCGGCCAGTCCCACCCCGCTGCCGATCAGCCCGGCTTCGTAGGTCGTCGACGGCTCGTACGACAGCTTGATCGTGCCGCCGGCCCCGGCCGGGATCCGCCAGCCCTGCTGCCAGCCGTCCAGCCGGACCGGCGTGAGTTCGTCGCCGTTCAGTGTGGCTTTCCAGCCGTCGTTGAAGTTCTCGTACGTCGTCAGGTACGAGGCCGCGCCCGAGCCGACCGTCACCTCGCGGCGGTCGCCCAGCCAGTCCCGTACCCGAAGGTCACGGCCGGTGGACACCGGCTCCGTCACCGTGCCGCGCGTCAGCGTCACGTCCGTCAGGACCAGCGGACCGGCGTCGCCCGCCTCCACCCGGTGCGCGCCCTCGGACAGTTCCACACCGCTCGACGGGCACAGCGACACCTCCACCGGCCGGCGTTCCGTGAGGTCCCGTACCGTGCCCTTCACGCTGGTCCGGTACAGCTCCCCGTCCACCGCCAGCACCGGCCCCTCACCGCACGGCAGTGAGAACTCCCGGTCGGGGCGGGGCTGCGGGGTGCGGTAGCCGTCGAGGGCCGGGAGGTAGGCCTCGGTCAGGCCGACCGGCAGTCGCAGGTCCTCGTCGACGACCGGGTTGTGGAGGGTGAGCGGGGCCGTCTCGGTGATCGTGATGTCCAGGCGGTCCGTCGTGATCGCCGGGAAGCGCACCCAGCCGTTCTCGTCCACACCGGCGCTCGCCGCGCCGTCGGGGGAGCTGATGTGCACCTCGGTGGGGCGGGAGGACAGCCCGCCCGCCGCCGCCAGCACCAGTTCGCTCACCGGCTGCTTGCCCTCCCAGCGCAGATGGATCGTGGGCCGGTCGCCCGCGATCCACGCCGTGGTCAGGTCACCGTCGGTGAGGTTGCGCGCGGACAGACCCGCGCCGAGCCGGGCCGTGGAGTCGGCGGTGGCGGTGATCCGGTCCCGCTGCTCGGGCGCGATCTCGTAGAGCAGCCGGTCCAGTTCCTCGCCCGGCACCGGCACCGCGCTCGCCCGCACCTCGTACGTCCCCGTCCCGGTCGTCGAGAAGCGGCGGTGCAGGCCCGCCTCGGTGCCGGTGGGGGAGAGGCCGGTGGGGTCGGCGGGGCGGTGCAGGGAGACGATCTCCGAGGCCGCCGGCGAGGCGTCCGCCGGCAGCCGCAGCAGGCGCGTCACCTGTACGTCCGGCAGCTGGATCTCGGCGAAGCCCGCCCCGGTCAGCCCGGCCTTGCGGGCCACCGAGTCGACGATCGTCAGCTTCATCCAACTGGTCGCGCCCGCCGGTGCCTTGACGCTCTGCGTCATCCCGTTCGGCTGGAGGAAGCTGGTCTGCGACCCCCGCTCCGTCTCCACCCGCACCCGCGTCGGCGCCGGCCGCACGCTCTCCTGCGGCAACGGCGTCACCCTGAACGACGACGGCATGTCGTACTCGCCGCCCCCCGAGCCCCCGCCCGCGAACTCGATCCGCAGCCACTGCCCGTCCGGCGACCCCTCCGACCCTTCCGTCCACGCGGTGGCCGGGTTGCCGTCGAAGGCGTTGACGGGGTCGAACTGCGGCAGATGGAAGAGCCAGCTGCCGTACGAGGACGCCGTCACCGACCGCGCCCCGCGCAGCTCGGCCACCGTCTGGTGGTCGAGGCCGGCCATCGGCAGGATCTGGTGCGGTGGCTCACCGGGGTCCTGATGGGCGTCGGGCGCGTTCCGCTCGTCCCGCGTGTACGTGTACGAGGTGTTGGCGTTGACCAGCCCGAACCGCGTGTCCGCGCGCCGCAGCCCGTCGCCGGTCACCTGCAGCTGCGGGGAGCCGAGCCCGGGGTGGTGGTCGCCGGCCAGCACGGTCGCCCGGCCGCGCAGCGTGGAGGCGAGCGGCAACAGGGACTCGGGGCCGCCGGAGACGACGGCCGTGTCGGCGATCGGGTACAACCCCGCCTGTCCCGGCCGCGGCACGTCCTGCCCCGGCGGCTGGTAGATCTCCACCGCCCGCTGCCGTGGGTAGAGGCCCTCGACCTGCAGCGGGGTGTCGTCGGCGATCCGGCCGCCGGTCATGATCGGGCCGAGCCCGGTCACCCGCTGGTAGCCGGACTGCTCCAGCGTGCGCTTGACGGTCGTGGTCGGCACGGCGCCGACCTGGTCGGGGTCGAGATCGTTGCGTACGACGACGTAGTGGATGCCAGCGCGGCTCAGGTAGTCGGCGAGGCCCGGGACCTCGGCGCCGGTCACCAGCGCCTGCTCCACCGCGTCCATCGCGCGCCGGTTGCCGGCGGTGCCGAACGGCACGTAGTCGCGCTGCGCCCAGCGGGACTCGGCGAGCACGTCGAGGGGCTGGTCGATGGGGGAGCCCCAGGTGTAGATGCCGTGCGCGGTGGCCGGGACGACCAGGGCGCGCGAGTCGGGGGAGTACTTCTCCAGCCAGTCGGCGGTGGCCTGCCAGTACTTGGGGAGTTCCTGGAAGGAGCCCGCGTTGAGGATCGACCCGTTGACGTACGGCCACACCAGCCCGGGCAGCACCAGCACCGCAGCGACCAGCGGGGCGAACCGGCGGCCGCGTACCCGCCGGGCGCCGCGCGGCTCGGCGGCCACCGCCACCAGGTGGGCGAGGCCGAGGACCAGGGCCAGCGCCAGGCCCGTCTGGAACTTGTAGATGTTCCTGAAGGGCGCCAGCCAGCCGTCCAGCCAGTCCTGCGCGGTCTCGTGGAAGGGCGCCCCGAACGCGCCGCCGTACCCGGCGAGCAGCACCAGCCCGGTCACCAGCACGGTCAGCACCAGCCACCGCCGCTCCGGCATGTCCCGCCGCGCCAGCCCGGCCAGCCCCAGCCCGGCGGCGATCGCCGAGCACAGGATCACGACGACCGAGGACACCACGGCCCACCCGGCGGGCAGCCATGCCTCACCGAAGTGCAGATACGCCACCCAGTTCCCGGCACCGCGCAGTGCCTCCGTGGCCGACATGGTGGCCGTCGTCGTCGCCGAACTCTCGATGTACGGAAGGAAGTTCTCCCCGTACACGCCCAGCAACAGCAGCGGAATCCACCACCACGCGGTCGCCACGATCACGCCCGGCACCCACCAGGCGATCAGCTTGCGCTGCCGTGGACCCGACGGGCGGGACAGCAGGTACAGGCCCACCGGGAGCAGCGACGCCAGCGTCGAGGCCGCGTTCACCCCGCCCATGAACGGGATGATCAGCGCGGAGCGCAGCGCGGCCACGCGGGCGCTGTACCGCTCGTCGGTCAGCGGCAGCAGCACCCACGGCAGGAAGGCGCCGGGCAGCGCGGCCGCCGACGTCGAGCCGATGACGACGGTGAACACCGGCCACAGCGCGTACGCCACGGCCGCGAGCAGCCGGGAGGTGCCACTGCCGATCCGCAGCCGCTCGGCCAGCCGCAGCGCGCCCCAGAAGGCGACCGACACCACCAGCGACATCCACAGCCGCTCCGCCAGCCACACCGGCAGGTCGACCGCCCGGCACAGCCAGTGGAAGGGGAGCATCGGCCACACATAGCCGACGTACTGGTCCTGGATGCCGCCGAAGCCGCCCCGGTCGTGCCACAACTGGCCGAGATCGGCGAGGAACTGGCCGGGATCGACGGTCACCCCGAGCTTGGTGTCGAAGGTCTGCCGGCCCGGCCGCACCGCCAGGAACAGCACGAGGACCACGGCCCAGAACCCCAGCAGCCAGCGCCGCGACCGCGGGCCCTCCGGGGGGCCCGCGGCGGTTGCGGTGGTGGGGACGGCTGCCGGGGGAGGAGCCTGGACCGTGGTCGTCATGGGGGACACCGCCGGAGGATGAGGAGGAGGTTCCAGGTGGCCACTTCGCGGATGCCGGGCGCCTTGACGACGGCCTCCGGGAGGAACGGCCAGTAGCGGGAGCGCGCCGTGACGAGCGTGACGTCGTCGCGGGCGCGGACCTGCCGCAGGGTGGGGCCGATGTGCACGGCGAAGAGGTTCTCGCCGAGGGTGTGCTTGGCGGGCTTTCCGGTACGGCGCCGGTAGCGGGCGCGGGCCCGCTCGGCGCCGAGGTAGTGCCAGGGCGCCCACTCGTGGCCGCCCCAGGGGGAGAGCCAGTTGGTGAACGACACATAGATCAGCCCGCCGGGCCGGGTCACGCGTGCCAGCTCGCTGAGGAAGGTCTGCGGGTCGGCCACGTGTTCCAGAACGTTGGAGGAGAACGTGACGTCTGCGGCCCCGTCCGACAGCGGCAGCAGATAGCCGTCGGCGATCACCGCCCCGTCGGGCGGCTTCTCACCGAGTTCACGCACGTCGGGCTCGAAGAGATAGGCGTGCGCGCCGCGCCGCCGAAACTCCTCGGTGAAGTGCCCACTGCCCCCACCGACGTCCACGACGGTACGCCCGGCGACGGGCCCGTCGTAGGCCTCGACCTGATCGACGGCGTCACGAGCGAGCAGCGAGTAGCAGGTTTCGGGGTCGTCCTGCTCGTGGAGGAAGGCCCGGAACAGAGCGAGGGACCGCCGGAAGGACGGATCTTTGAAACGTCGGCGAGGTGACGCCCACAAGGGGCGCGGGGCTGTCATCGATTTGCGGCTACCGCCGCGTGGGCGCGACCAGCCACGAACAACCGTCACTCGCGAGACGGCCTCACCGACACGGCGTCTAGGCGTCAAAGCCCCTCACCGCCTCCGAGGCCACCGCACGAAACTGCCGCACCGTCCGCTCCCACCGATACCGCGCGGCGTGTTCCCGCGCGGCCTTGCCCATCAACTCCCGGCGAGGTCCCGACAGGGCCAACGTGCACCAGGCCGCGGCAAAGGAAGACTCACCGTGAGCGAGCACCCCGGTCTCCCCGTCCACGACGGAATCCCGCAGCCCGGGCACATCAAAGGCAATGGTCGGCGTCTCCCGGGCCGCGGCCTCGGTGACGACGAGCCCCCACCCCTCCACGGCCGACGGGTGAAGCAACAGCCACGCCGCACACAGCAGCCGGTGCTTCTCCGCCTCTGACACATGCCCGACGAAGTCGACACCGGGCCCCGCGAGCTGCTCGAGAGACGACCGCTCAGGCCCGTCCCCCACAATCACCAGCCGCCCGCCGGTAACCGGCCGCACCCGCTCCCACAACCGCAGCAGCAGATCGATCCGCTTGTACTCGACAAGCCGCCCGACGGCCACGAACAGCGGCTCGGTCGAGCGGTCACCCAGGGGCCCGGGCTCCTCGACCCCGTTGTGCACCACCCGGATACGGTCCCGCTCGACGCCGATCGCCCGCAGGGCATGCGCGGTGGACGGAGACACGGCGACCAGCACACTCCGCTGCTGCGCACCCGTAAGCGCCCAGTGCTCCAGTCTTCGGCCGATCCGGGCGGCGGGCGCGAGCGGCCCGCCGAAGCGCATCCCCCACAGGTCGGAGTGGACGTGGTTGACCAGGCAGAGGGTGGGGCCGCGATGCCACAGCGGGGCGAGGTAGGGCATGCCGTTGCACACCTCGACCAGCAGATCGCAGTCGCCGACCTGGCGGGCGAAGGCCGAGCGGGCTCGCAGGTAGTGGCCGTAGGGCCCGCCTGCCGAGACGACCCGGTACTCGCGGAAGGCCGCGGGGCCGCCGCACAGGAGGGTGACCTGGTGGCCGAGGCGGGTCAGGCCCTCGGCCAGCCGGTCGACGAGCAGCTCGGAGCCGCCCGCGGCCGGGTTGCCGAGGTCCCGGTGGGCAAGGAAAACGATTCGGCGCGGGGAAGGGGGGAGCGCCGACGGGTGCTGCTGCGGCCGGGGGAGCGCGGTGCGCAGCGGCGGCGGCACGTGCTGGGGCATGGGTGCTCCAACTCGTCTCGGGGTGCGGTACTCGATGTGGGGGAAGGGGGTGCTTCTTGAGCTGGTGCTGTGGACAGGCTGTGCTCGGGGTGGGGTTGGACAGTTTTCGCCCAGGCGTTCGTCACGGCTACTCACCCGCGTGACAATTTCGGCGCTTGTTGTACCTGACGTCACGTCACAACGTGAGCGTGGATCCGATACCGGCCCTTGACGGCACGCGGGACCGCGCCGACACTGGGCCGACAGACAGGGGCGGGCATCCCGGGGTGGGAGGAACCTCCGGACCAGAGAGGCTGACCCCGCATGTCCAGACTGATCGCCGCCACCGTGACCGTCGTGGTCGCGGCCGGCCTCGCCGTGGCCGCCGCGCTCGGCGTCGTCGCCCTGCTCGAAGCCACTCCAGAGCAGCCCAACAGCCCGCTGATCACATACGAACAAGCAGGTCAGGGGGACTGACCGGTGACGGCTCGCCCGGCAACCGTCACTCCGGCCGCCCCCACCGGCGCGGCCGGCACGTCCCGTTCCGCCTGGCACGAGGTGCCCCGGCTCCAGGTGCGCCGGTTCGCGGCGATCGCCATGGCCGAGGCGCCCGCGCTCGCCGAGGAGATCCTGCGCGAGATCCGCCGCGAGTACCCGCAGCTGCCGCTCGTGCTGGACGAGAACGGCGAGCCGATGGCGCTGGTCGGCATCCGGCGCGCCATCGAGGTGTTCGTGCAGCACCTCGAACACTCCGAGGGGCGCCCGAGCGTGCCGCCGAATGTCTTCCAGGACTTCGGCCGGGGCGAGGGCTACAACGGCCGCACCCTCGACTCCCTCCAGGCGATCTACCGGATGGGGGTACGCATGGCCTGGCGCCGTTTCGCCGACATCGGCCAGCGCGTCGAGATCCCGCCGCCCGCGATGTACGAGCTGGTCGACGCGGGCTACGAGTACCTCGACGGCCTCGTCGACCAGTCCGTACGCGGCTACGCCGAGGCCGCCGCCCGCCAGGCCGGGGAACGGCTGCGCCTGCAGCGGCGCCTCATGGAGCTGCTGCTCACCGAACGCCACCGCGGCGACCCAGCCGACGCCCTCGCCGAACGCGCCGCCCGGATCGGCTGGCAGCTGCCCGAGAAGGTCGCCGTCGGGGTGCTGCTGCGCCCGGCGCGGGAGGCGGTCGCGCCCGCGGTCGGGCAGGGCGTGCTGCTCGACATGGAGTACGAGCAGCCCCGCATGGTCGTGCCCGAGCCGGACGCCGCCGGGCGCGGCGAGCTGCTGCAACGCGCGCTCGGCGGCTGGGCGGGCGCGATCGGGCCGCCGGTGCCGCTGGCCCACGCCGCGAAGTCGCTGCGCTGGGCCGAGGCCGCCGTACGCCTGATGGAACGGCGGCTGCTGCCCGCCGGGGAGGTGCTGTTCTGCACCGAGCACACCGAGGCGCTGGTACTGCTCCAGCCCGAGGAACTCCTCGACGACCTGGCGCTGCGCTGCCTCGCCCCGCTCGCCCACTGCGGGCCCGCCCATGCGCGGCGGCTCGCGGAGACGCTGCTGGCGTGGCTGGAGACGCGGGGCGGGGCGCCGGAGGTGGCGGCGCGGCTGGGTGTGCATCCTCAGACCGTCCGGTACCGGTTGCGGCAGATACGGGAGCTGTGGGGCGACGAGATCGACGACCCCGACCGCCGCTTCGAACTGGAACTGGTGCTGCGCGCCCAGCGACTGCGCGGCAGGCTCGGCCGGGGCGGCGCTCAGTCGCGCCGGGCGGCGGCGCCGAGCGGCACGCGGGTGAGGTCGCGCCCGACGACCACGCGCCCGGAGTAGCCCTTGCTCGCCTTGGTGTGCCAGGTGGAGTCCGGGACGATGTTGGTGGCGCCGGGGACCAGATGGCTCAGGACCAGCGTGGGCACACCAGCGCGTTCGGCGATCGGGCCGACCCGGCCGGCGTCGGTGTGGCTGATCTCCATGTGCCGCTGCTGGGCCGGTTTCAGTCCGCCCAGGGCGAGGGTGTCGAGGTCCATCACCTCGTGCACGAGGATGTCCGCGCCGCGCGCCAGCCGGGCCACGTTTCCGCAGGGCGCGGTGTCGCCGCTGAACACGACCGACCCGTCGGCGGTGTCGAAGCGGTAGGCGAAGGACGGGTAGACCGGCGGGTGCTCCACCAGCACCGCCGTGACCCGCACCCGCTCGTCCCGCATCACCTCGAACGGCTCCATCGGCGGCGCCATCAGCTTCCGGGGCCCGGCACCCCTCGGCGGACGGAACCGGATGTCGTGCGGCACGATCAGCTCCCGGATGTCGGGCCAGCCCTCGCTGCGCATACGGACGTTGATGTCGTAGGCGGTCGCGGCGATGTGACCGGTGACCAGGTCCTTCGTGCCGGGGGCGGGATCGGAGGGGCTGACGGTCCGCACGTCGCGCCCGACGGGGTGGACGGCGGGGAGCGTCCCGGCGGAACCGGGGCCGTAGATGTGCACGGGCCCGCCCAGCGGCTGGAATCCGCCGAACCGCAGCCACAGCAGCGGGTACAGGTCCGACAGGTGGTCCGAGTGCAGATGCGTGACGAACACCGCGGTGAGCTGCTCGGCCGTCAGCCAGGCCTGCGCGTACCGGCCGAACGTGCCCGGCCCGCAGTCCACGAGATAGACCCGCCCGTCGACGACCAGCGCGGAGCAGATACCGGCCCGCCCGTGCATGGGGACGGGCCCGCCGCTGGTGCCGAGCAGCACGAGCTGGGTGCCCTTGTGCGGTACGGCGACCGCCGGGCTCGGGCGCAGGGGAAGCACGGCGACCGCACTGACGCCGGAGGCGACGGCGGCGGTACGCAGGAGGGTGCGGCGGCTGGGCACGGGGAATGTGGGCATGGCGAATCCCGGGAGACTGAGGGGGGAAGCGAAGGCGGGTGCTGTTGTCCTCCCGTTGCCCTGCCGGACCCCGGGAAGTTCACCCTCGTCAAGCAGTCAACGACCACCGAGCCCGACGGGCTTTGGTCCGGCACCCCAAACTCCCCCGCACTTTTGGTACACCGGCCTCATGCAACGCCCTAAAGGGGCGCGGGGAACTGCGCGATCAACCACAACGGCGCCGCAGACAAAAGGCGACATATCCCGGCACTACCCACGCCCCAGCAACCGCACGATCTCCAACGCCATCCGCAATTCCAACGCATCCGGCTCCAACGGCCGCCCCAACAACTCCACAGCCCGCCGCACCCGATACGTCACGGTGTTCCGCGCCACGAACAGCCGCTCAGCCGCCCCCTGCGGACTACGCCCCTCCGCCAAATACACGCGAAGCGTCTCCCGCAGCTCCCGCACCCGCGGATCATCGCCCCCCAGCCCCCCGAGCACCCGCGCGGCGAACCACCGGGCGTGTTCCACATCGGCGGTGAGCAGGGCCGCCGTGCTCACGTCGGCGTAGTCGCACAGCCAGCCCGTGTGCCCGAAGCGGGACACGCGCTGAGCCTCGCGGGCGCCGCGGTGGCTGCGCCGGAAGCCCTCGGCGCCGTAGCCCACCGAGCCCAGCGCGGCCAGTAGCGGGCGGCGCTCGGGGACCAGCCTGGGGAGGCGGGCGAGCGCGTCCCTCGGCGGCTCGGCCGGCCAGCAGGCCCACGCCCACAGCTCCGCGCTGCCCGCCGCCACGCTCAGCAGACTCTCCGCCCCGGCCGCCCGGCTCAACTCCCCGGCCAGCAGCCGTAGTTCGTCCACCGATGTGTCCGGTGAACCCGACGTGACGATGAACGCCACGTGATGGCGGGCCAGTTCGTAGCCGAGGGTGCGTGCCGCGACCGCCCCGCCGACCAGCCGTCCGGCCAGCAGGTCGTCCACGATCCGGCGGCGGGCCGCCTCCCGGCCGCGCCGCCACCGGTCCCGCTCGGCGACGTACTCCTCGGCGAGCCGGCTGGCCTGCACGTCGGCGTAGACGAACAGCAGCTCGCTGACCCGGTGGCTCTCCTGGATCCGGACGTCGTCCGGCTCCTTGTCGAGGGCCTCCATCAGCCGCCCGTGCAGATACGCGTGCCCGAGCCGCACCCCGCGCAGCACCCGCTCCAACGGCACATTGCGCCGGGCGAGTTCGGCGTTGCTCGCCATCGCCTCCGCCACCACCAGCGAGCCCGTCGGCTCCGGCTGGGTGAGCAGCCCGCGCAGCGCCTGGAGCACGGTCGCCTCCACCGCCCGGTGGAACGGCGGATACGCGCCGGTTCCGCCGTGCTCGGGCACGTGCCGCACGATGTGCGCGGCCATGTCCCGGGCGACCTCGACGCCCCAGCCGACCGGCCCCGGCCCCAGCGGCCCGCGCGCCGCGGCCAGGGTCTCGGGCGAGCACACCGGTTCCGGCGGCGCCGCCGAGGGCGCCAGCCGCAGCAGCCACGACGACCCGCTCACCCGGCCAGTACAGCAGATACGGTCCGGCGCGGCGCCCCCTTCATCGAGCGCCCGCCAGACCCCGGGACCGCAGCATCCGCCGCTCCAGCGGGGCGAACAGCAGCAGGTCCACCGCGATGCCCACGACGAGGATCTCCCCGATGGTGGCGAGCACCAGCGCCATGTCCTGGTAGGAGCGGGCGTTCTCCAGCAGCTGGCCGAGGCCGAGCCCCAACTCCGGGGAGCTGGCGATGAGTTCGGCGGCCATCAAGGACCGCCAGGCGAACGCCCAGCCTTGCTTCAGTCCGGCCAGATAGCCGGGCAGCGCGGCCGGCAGCAGCACGTACCGCACCCGGGCGAACCCGGTGGCGCCGAGCACCCGCCCGGCCCGCAGATACAGCGGCGGCACCTGGTCGACCCCGGCCAGCAGCCCGTTCGCGACCGACGGGACGGCGCCGAGCAGGATCACCGCGTAGATGGTGGCGTCGGTCAGCCCGAACCACACCACCGCCGCCGGCACCCACGCCACCGACGGCAGCGACTGCAACCCGGACAGCACCGGCCCGACCGCGACCCGCAGCGGCCGCACCGCACTGAGCAGCAGCCCCAGCGCGGTGCCGATGAGCACGGCGGCGACGAAGCCGAGCGCGCCGCGCTCCATGCTGGTCCACACCGTGGAGAACAGCGTCCCCTCGTACCACTGGTCGGACAGCGCCCGCCCCACGTCGGCGGGGGACGGCAGCAGGTAGTCCGGCTTGAGTTCGGCCTCGTAGGCGGCCTGCCAGGCGAGCAGGACCAGGACGACGGCCACCAGGGGCGGCAGCAGCCGCTGCCGCAGCAGCCGCCCGACGGGCGTCCGGGCGGGCCCGGCCGGCGCGCTGTCCAGCGCGTCCAGGCCCGCCTCGACCGCCGCCGACTCCCGCACCTCGCGGGCCGTGACCGTCTCACCGGCGGCCATGGCGGCGGATCTCCTCCCGTAACGCGTCGGTGACCAGGGACGTCAGGGCGGCCTCCGGGGAGCCTGCGGCGGCCCACTCGCGGGCGATCCGGCCCGGCCGGGAGGACATCAGCACGACCCGCTGCCCGAGCCGCACCGCCTCGCGGACGTTGTGGGTGACGAACAGGACGGTGAGGTGGTTCTCGGCCCAGATCCGGGCGAGTTCCTCGTGCAGCACATCGCGGGTGATGGCGTCCAGCGCGGCGAACGGCTCGTCCATCAGCAGCACGTCGGCGTCCTGGGCGAGCGCCCGGGCCAGCGCGACCCGCTGGCGCATCCCGCCGGACAGCTCGTGGATCCGCTTGCCGTACGCGTCCTTCAGCCGGACCAAGTCGAGCAGCCGCCGCGCCCGTTCGGGCCGCTCGCGCCGGGGCACTCCGCGCAGCCGCAGGGCGAGTTCGACGTTCCGCCCGGCGGTGAGCCAGGGGAACAGGGCGTGGTCCTGGAACATCAGCGCGGGCCGCCGCCCGCCGGGCACGTCGATGGCGCCCGTGGACGGCCGGTCCAGGCCCGCGACCAGGTTGAGCAGCGTGGACTTGCCGCAGCCGGAGGCGCCCAGCACACAGACGAACTCGCCCCGGCCGACGGTCAGCCCGATGTCGTCGAGGACCGTCTGGCGGCGCCCGGCGGTGTCGAACCACTTGGAGACATGGGTGAGGCATACGGCGGGACGCTCCGCCTCGGCCACGAGGACGGGACGGGCCGGTGCGCCGGCCCGCAGCACCGTTTCTGACATGGGATCAAATCCTTCTGGTTCAGTGGTCTCAGTGGCTCTCAGTGGCTCTCGTCGGCCGCGACGCCGAGCCCGGCGTCGGCCACGGTCTGCTCGCCGCGCTGGGCGAGGACCCGGTTGAGGGGGCGCAGATCGAAGATTCCGTCCAGGGCGTCACGGCTGCCGCCGAGCAGCCCGAGCCGGTCGGCCCGGTCGGCCTCCTCGGCGAGGGTCGCGGCGAGCGGATCGGCGGTCAGGCGGACGTGCCGCCAGGCCGCGTCGAGGACCGGGCCCGGCAAGGGCCGTCCGGTCAGCGTCTCGATGGCCCGGTTGACGGCCGCCCGGCCCTCGGCGGGCCGGTCCCGCAGCCACGCGTTGGTGCGCACCGCGCCCCGCAGTACCGCCTCGACGACGTCCGGATGGTCCTTCAGGAACGCGGGGTTGACCACGACGAGCGCGGTGACGAACGCGCCGCCGTCCCACAGGTCCGCCTCGTCGACGAGCACCCGCCCGCCGGCCGCGACGAGCTGTGCCGCCACCGGCTCCGGCACCCACGCCCCGTCGATCGCGCCACGCCGGAAGCTCGTCGGGATCTCCTTGACCGACTGCCGTACGACCGTCACGTCACCGCGTCCGGTGTGCGGGTCGACCGCCCAGCCCTGCTGCCGGACCCAGTGCAGCAGCGCCACGTCCTGCGTGTTGCCCGCCTCCGGCGTGGCGATCCGCAGCCCCCGGATGTCCGTGCCGCGCACCTTCGTGTCGGCGTCGACGACCAGCGCGACCCCGCCCGAGGCGGCACCCGAGACGATCCTCAAGGCTCGGCCGTCGGAGCGCAGGAAGCCGTTGACCGCGGGCGACGGGCCCATCCACGCGATGTCCACCGCGCCCGCGTTGAGCGCCTCCAGCGCCGACGGGCCGCCGTTGAACACCTGGGTGCGCAGCCGGGTGCCGCCCAGCTCACGGGTGAAGTAGCCCTCCTGGACGGCGGCCAGCGGGGTGGCGTGGGTGACGTTGGCGAAGTAGCCGACGGAGACCGACTCCGCCGACAGCGGCGGACCCGTGCCGACGGCCGGGGCGGCCGCCACGCCCGGCGCCCGGGACCCGTAGCCGCAGCCCGCCGCGCCGAGGAGCAGCAGGAGCAGCGCCAGGGCCGCGCGGAGCGGACGCCGGGAGCGGCGGGACGTGCGGTGGCGCTCACGCAGCCGCATCGGTGGTCCCCGGAGCGGTCGCGCCGACCATGCCCGCGGTCAGCGTGGCCCCGTCGGCCGGGTCGATCAGCACGAAGGAGCCGGTGCGGCGGCTGTCCGCGTACCGGTCGAACGCCAGCCGCTCGGCGGTGCGCAGCGCCACCTGACCGATCTCGTTCAGTTCGAGGCGTCCGGGCCCCGAGACCCGCCGGACCACCGCGCGCACGGTCCGGGTGGTGTGCCTCAGCAGCACGTGGTCACCGGGGCGCAGCGGGCGCTCGTGCAGATGGCACACGGCCGCCTCGACATCCCGGGACACCTCGGGGAGCGCCGCCGCCGGGACGATCAGGTCGCCCCGGGAGACGTCCAGGTCGTCGGCGAGGCGCAGCGCACCCGACTGCGGGGCGCGCACCAGCTCGGCCGCGGCGCCCAGGACGTCGACGCCGGTGACGGTGGTGGTCCGCCCGGACGGCAGCACGGTGACCCGGTCGCCGACCCGCAGCTCACCGGTCGCGAGCTGACCGGCGTACAGACGGGTGTCACCGGAGCGGATGACGTACTGCACCGGGAAGCGGGCGGGTGCGTCGGGGGCCTCCTCGGTGACGGGCACGTTCTCCAGATGGGCGAGGACGGTCGGGCCGCCGTACCAGTCCATGCGCGTGGACGGCTCGACGACGTTGTCCCCGGCGAGCGCGGAGATCGGGATCGCGGTGACCTCGGGGATGCCGAGCCCGGCCGCGAGCCGGGTGAACTCCCCGGCGATCCGGGCGAAGGCGGACTGCTCGTAGCCGACGAGGTCCATCTTGTTGACGGCGAGCACCACGTGCGGCACCCGCAGCAGCGCCGCCACGGCCGCGTGCCGGCGGGTCTGCTCGACCACGCCCTTGCGGGCGTCGACGAGGATCACGGTGAGGGTGGCGGTGGAGGCGCCGGTGACCATGTTGCGGGTGTACTGCACATGCCCCGGGGTGTCGGCGAGGACGAACCGCCTGCGCGGGGTGGCGAAGTACCGGTACGCCACGTCGATGGTGATGCCCTGCTCGCGCTCGGCGCGCAGCCCGTCGGTGAGCAGGGCCAGGTCGGGTCCCTCGCCCGAGGACGCGCGGGCCACGGCCTCCAGCTGGTCGGCGAGGACCGACTTGGAGTCGTGCAGCAGCCGTCCCACGAGGGTGGACTTGCCGTCGTCCACCGAACCGGCGGTGGCCCAGCGGAGCAGGTCCGCCTCGGCCACGGGCGCCTCGGCGGGCCGGGAGGTGGGCATGGGGTTCACGTGTCCCTCCTGTGCGCCGGCCCCGACGGTCAGCCGGGACCGGGCCTCCTGGAAGATGCCGCGCATCATCAGGGCGGCGGTGACATGCGGGGGGTGGCCGAAAGCCGTGAGGTCGGCGGTCATGTCAGAAGTACCCCTCGCGTTTGCGGTCCTCCATCGCGGCCTCCGACAGCCGGTCGTCGGCACGCGTGGCGCCGCGCTCGGTGAGCCGGGAGGCGGTGATCTCGGCGATCACCTCGACGACGTCGGACGCCTCGGACAGGACCGCGCCGGTGCAGGACATGTCGCCGACGGTGCGGTAGCGCACCCGGCGCTTCTCCACCGGCTCGCCGTCCCTGGGGCCGCCCCAGTCGCCCGGGGCCAGCCACATGCCGGAGCGCAGGAACACCTCGCGCTCGTGCGCGAAGTAGATGGACGGCAGCTCGATGGCCTCGCGGGCGATGTACTGCCAGACGTCCAGCTCGGTCCAGTTGCTGAGCGGGAACACCCGCACATGCTCGCCGGGCAGATGACGGCCGTTGTACAGCTGCCACAGCTCGGGCCGCTGGCGGCGCGGGTCCCACGTGCCGAACTCGTCGCGCAGCGAGAACACCCGCTCCTTGGCGCGGGCCTTCTCCTCGTCGCGCCGCCCACCGCCGAACACCGCGTCGAAGCCGCCACCGCCGATCGCCTCCAGCAGCGGCAGCGTCTGGAGCGGGTTGCGGGTGCCGTCGGGACGTTCGCGCAGCGCACCCCGGTCGATGTAGTCCTGTACGGACGCCACATGGAGGGTGAGCCCATGTGTGGCCACCACACGGTCCCGGTACGCCAGTACCTCCGGGAAGTTGTGCCCGGTGTCCACGTGCAGCAGCGAGAACGGCAGCGGCGCCGGCGCGAACGCCTTCAGCGCCAGATGCAGCATGACCACGGAGTCCTTGCCGCCGGAGAACAGCAGCACCGGCTTCTCGAACTCGCCGGCCACCTCGCGGAAGATGTACACCGCCTCCGACTCCAGCACGTCGGTGTGCGTGAGCCGGGCGGCCACGGCGGTCACAGCAGCCCCCGTTCCGACATGAGCGTGTGCACGACGTCCACCGACTCGGCGACGGACTGGAGTTGGGTCTCCACCCTCGCGTCCGGCGACTGCGGCAGCTCGTAGGGGTCGTCGATGCCGGTCAGCCCGGACAGCCGCCCGGCGCGGGCCTGCGCGTACAGGCCCTTCACATCGCGGACCGCGCACACCTGGAGCGGGGTGGCGACATGCACCTCCAGATACGGCGTCCCGCTCGCCTCGTGCCGCTTGCGGACCGCCTCGCGGCTGTCGGCGTACGGCGCGATGACCGGGACCAGCACCAGGATGCCGTTGCGGGCCAGCACCTCGGCGACCAGGCCGATGCGCTGCACGTTGGTGTCGCGGTCCTCGCGGGTGAAGCCGAGGCCGGCGCTGAGGAAGGTGCGGATCTCGTCGCCGTCGAGGACCTCGACGCGGTGTCCCTCACGGGTGAGGCGGCTGGCCAGCGCCTGCGCCAGCGTCGTCTTGCCGGAACTGGGCAGCCCGGTCAGCCACACCGTGGCGCCCTGGCTCGACGGGGCCCTCATGCGCCACTCCTCGCCGCCGAGGCCGCCGAAGCCGCCGAGGCCCTGAAGCCGCCGTACCGGAAAGGGGTACGACCCCGTGTGCGGCGAGCACCGAGAAGCCGGGGGCGCACGCCTGCTCCAGTTCCTCACGCTCGGCGGCGGGCAGCTCCCGCCAGGACGACGAGGGTGCGCCCACCTTGGCCGCGCTCCGACGCACCCAGTCGGCGTCCACGAATTCGGCGCCGAGGAACTCGCCGATGCGGTGCAGACACTCCTCGGGCGCGGCGAGCAGGTCCTCGTACCACAGGTGCAGCACGTTCTCCCGCGGCAGCGCGGACAACGCCGCCATGCCGCGCTGCATCTCGTCCGCCCAGTACGTGCCGAACAGCGACGCCGGGACCCGGTAGTCGCGCACGGCGGCGGCGTCGAAACGTTCCGGCAGGAACGGCAGCAGCTCCTCCGGCACGAAGCCCAGATCGCGCTCGGCGTCGAGGGCCGCCTGCTCGGCGTACGGGTCGTGACCCAGCGTCAGGTGCAGCGCCATCACCACGGCGGCCATGCGGAAGCCGGTGTGGCGGCTCATGGACAGGGCGGTGTCCCGGCCGTCGCGCACGATGTGCAGATAGCGGGCGTCGGGGAAGTGCTCGCGGAACTGCGAGGCGAGGATCAGCGAGCCGCCGCTGCGCTCGGCCCACAGGGCCTTGCCGAAGCGGGCGCACAGCCACCCGAAGAGGCGGTGGTAGTGCTGGCCCACACCGGCGTCCGGGAACTCGGCGACGGCCGCCGCGAGTTCGTCGTACAGCTCGTCCGGGGTGTCGGTGAGGTGGGGGAGCGTGGTGAGCAGGACGGCGGGGACGCCGGTGTCGGCCTGGAAGCGGGTGGTGGGGGCGGGGCGGTAGAGGACTTCCTTGGGGGCGAGTCCGTGGGCGGTCAGGAGCTTGTTGACGGAATTGCGCGAGGACAGGATCCGCCAGAACTCCGCCGCCGTGAGGGGGCCTTCGGGGAAGACGCGGGCGGTGATCCGGTACATGTCTGTGAGGTGGTTGAAGAGCTCCGAGAGGCTGAGCACCCTGGGGTGTTCGCGCAGCAGCTCGGAGACCAGGGTCGAGCCACAGCGGCCGGTGCCGGTGACGAAGACCTGGCCGGGTGCCGGTGAGGTCGGGGTGGGCATGCGCAGCTGTTCCTTCCGTGCGTCCTTGGGTGGTGTCCGTGGGTCGTGCGGGAAGGTGCCCGGCCGGGGTCAGGACCGGCGCAGCAGGGCCGCGTAGAGGGTGAGGCCGGGGCCGAAGGCCATGGCGACCACCGGGCCGTCGGTGCGCGGCAGCCGCTGAAGGACCATCAGGACGGTGGGCGAGGAGCAGTTGCCGCACTCGTCGAGGACGCCGTACGACGCGTCCAGCGCGCCGGCCGGCAGGTCGAGGCGCTCGCCGACGACCTCCAGGATGCGCTTGCCGCCCGGGTGCACGGCCCAGCCGGTGACCTCCTCGGGGGTCAGCCCGTGCGGGGCGAGCAGCTGGTCGCGGACCACCTCGCCGACGTGCTGCGCGAGCACGTCCGGGACCTTGGGCGACAGGCCCATCTTGAAGCCGAGGTCGGTGATCTGCCAGCTCATGTGGTCGGCGGTGGAGTGGTCGGTGACCGCGACGACGTCGATCACCTCGTAGCCCGTGTCCGCGTCGGGTTCGAGGACGACGGCGGCGGCCGCGTCGGCGAACAGCGCGTGCGCCACGATCTGTTCGATGTCCCGGCTGGGCGGCTGGACGTGCAGCGAGGTGAGTTCGAGGCACAGCAGCACGGCCGGGCGGCCCCGCGAGGCGACGAAGTCGGAGACCGCGCCCAGGGACGGGACGGCGGCGTAGCAGCCCATGTGGCCGACGAACAGCCGCTGCACCCTGCTGCTCATGCCCAGTTCGTCGGCGAGCCGTAAGTCCAGGCCGGGTGTGGTGTAGCCGGTACAGGAGGCCACGGCCAGCAGGCCGACGTCCTGCGGGGCCAGGCCCGCCGACTCCAGGGCGTCCGCGACCGTGCGCCTGCCGAGCGGGACGGCCTCGTCGATGTAGCGGGCCATGCGCTGTCCGGTGCTCCAGCCGGACACCTCCTTCTCGGCGCGCGGGTCCACGGCGGTGGAGCGGGAGTTGATGCCGGAATTCTCGAATATTCGGCGGGCCAGCGGATAACCCTCGTAGTGCTCCCGGAAAAAGTCCTGCCACAGCTCGTCCTGGCTGCTCCGGGTGCCTGGAAAGGAATGCGAGGAGCCGGTGATGACAGGTCGCGCGACGGTACGCGGAGCGCGGCGGGCGGGGGTGATTTTCTCTTCGAGGTGCATGCGTGATCCCTTTGTTTCGGGCAGCGGAAAACGACCGCTCGGGCGAAAGACGGAAGGGGGAATCGTGCGTGCCAAGGAAGTCCGACCCGGGCATCTTTGCGCAGGTCAGAACCATGATGGTGAAGATGCGCCAGAGGGTGCATCGAAGAGCGAAGAAAAGAGTGGTCAGCTCTTCCCCGTTCGAACCGGGTGTCGATTCGATGCCCTCAGTCAAGCACAAGGGCTTCTCCGGAATCAAATATTCCGCTGGTAATTTCCGCAGTGGAAACAATTAACGGCAAAAAACGCCGGCCTGCCTCTCGGTGAACCGTAGAGGCGGACCGGCGTTTTTTATCCGGGGTATTTCAGCCAGAACCCGCTTTGATTTCGGTCAGTGGCCGTACGGGTTCCTGGTGCGGGCCGTCGTGCAGCCGTGCCCCCTCGATGTCGAGGTCGGGCAGCAGCCGGTCCAGTCCCCGTGGCAGCCACCACGCGCCGCGGCCCACCATGGCCAGCACCGCCGGCACCAGCGTCATCCGGACGACGAAGGCGTCCACCAGCACACCGAACGCCAGCGAGAACGCGATGGGTTTGACGATGGCGTCCTCCGTCGCCACGAAGCTGGCGAAGACGAAGAACATGATGAGCGCGGCCGCCGTGACCACCCGCGAGGCATGCCCGGCGCCCTCGACCACCGCGTCCTGGGCCCGCCCGGTGCGCACCCACTCCTCGCGCATGCCGGACACCAGGAACACCTCGTAGTCCATCGCCAGTCCGAACAGCACCGCCATCAGCACGATCGGCAGGAAACTGACGACGGGTCCGGTCCTTGCCACGTCCAGTACGTCGGCGAGCCACCCCCACTGGAACACCGCCACGACCGCGCCGAAGGACGCCGCCACCGACAGCAGGAAGCCGACCGTCGCCTTGACCGGCACGACCAGTGAGCGGAAGACGAGCAGCAGCAGTACCAGGCACAGGCCCACGACCACGGCCGCGAACGGCAGCAGCGAGGCGCTCAGCCGGTCGGAGACGTCGATGCCGATCGCGGTGGTGCCGGTGACGGAGACGGCGGCGCCGGTCTCCCCCTCGATCGTGGCCGCGTCGTCGCGGATGGCGTCCACCAGGTCCTGCGTGGACTCGTCCTGCGGGCCGCCCTTCGGTACGACCTGGATCACCGCCCGCCCGGACTCCGGCGCGTACTGCGGCTGTCCGACCTTCACCACACCGGGCAGCTGTTGCAACCGCCCGGCCACGGCGGCCGTCTGCCGCTGCCCGGCCTGCCCCGGCGTGTCCGCCTCGGCGAGCACCAGCAACGGCCCGTTGAATCCGGGCCCGAAGGCCTCGGCGACGGTGTCGTACGTCTCCCGCTGCG
Organism: Streptomyces spinoverrucosus; assembly: GCF_015712165.1. Lineage (NCBI taxonomy): Bacteria > Bacillati > Actinomycetota > Actinomycetes > Kitasatosporales > Streptomycetaceae > Streptomyces > Streptomyces spinoverrucosus. The sequence continues at coordinate 6,070,905 of NZ_JADPZX010000001.1, forward strand.
ACGTCCCGTGCGCCGCAGTGCCGTTGTCGGGCAGCGCCAGCCGCAGATCGGCGGCGGGGACGGCGAGGGTGAGAAGGGCGGCGACGCCGGCGAGGACGACGAGGAGGGGGCGGCGGGTGACCAGACGGGCCCAGCGGCGGCCCATGACCGATGTGCGCGACTCCTCGGCGTCCTCGGAGTCGCCCGAGGCCGGCTCCGCCCGCCGGGCCGCCCGCGACCCCGGACGCGGCGCGAGCCGTGCGCCCGCGAGGCCGAACAGCGCGGGCAGCAGCGTCACCGCGACCAGCACCGCGATCAGCACGGTCGCCGCCGCGCTCAGGCCCATGACCGTCAGGAACGGGATCCGGACGACCATCAGACCGACCAGGGCGATGACGACGGTGGTCCCCGCGAACACCACCGCGCTGCCCGCCGTGCCGACGGCCCGCCCGGCGGACTCACGCGGGTCCATCCCCTGGGCCAGCTGCGTCCGGTGCCGGGACAGCACGAACAGCGCGTAGTCGATGCCGACGGCCAGTCCCAGCATCAGCGCCAGGCTCAGCGCGGTCGACGACACCGTCACCCCCGAGGACACCGCCAGCAGCCCCGCGAGCCCCGTGCCGATGCCGACGAACGCGGTCAGCAGCGGCATCCCGGCGGCGAGCAGCGAGCCGAAGGTGATGGCGAGCACCGCCAACGCGACCACCACGCCGAGGAGTTCGAGCACGCTGGGGGTGAGCACACCGTTGCCGTACGCCTGCCCGCCGACGGACACCTCAAGACCCGCCTCCTCGGCGGCCCGGGTGGTCTCCTCCAGCGCGTCGAGCGTGCCGTCGTCCAGCGCGGAGCGGCTCACGTCGTAGTTGACCTGCGCCAGCGCGGTCCGCCCGTCCGGCGTCACGGTCCCGGCCCGGTCCGGCGGGATCACCGCGGCGACCTGCGGAGCGTCCTGCGCGGCGGCGAGCGTGCGCTGGATGCCCTGCGCCGCCTGCGGATCGCTCACCTTGCGTCCCTCGGGCGCGGTGAACACGATCTGCGCGCTGGTCCCGGCCGCCGCCGGGAAGTCCTCGGCCATCGTGTCCTGCGCCCGCTGGGACTCGGAGCCGGGAATCGTGAACTCGTTGTCGAGCCTGCCGCCCACGACGACCAGCGCGCAGACGGCACCGGCCAGCACGGCCAGCCAGGCCGCCAGGACGAGCCGTCGGCGGCGGTATGCGCCGAGACCGAGCCGATAGAGCCAAGTCGCCACGGAGATGCTCCTCGTGCAGTAGTGGCAGTGCGGTGGGGTTGGTGCCTCTGGGGGCCGGGGGTTCGGCGATACGTCGTTCGGCTTGGGGCCGGGCTCAGGCCCGCACGGTCGTACTGCCCCCTGTCAGCTCCAGCCGCAGCCCGTTCGACGTCACGGCGAGCCGCTGCGGCTCCAGGTCGAGCGGCAGTCCGGACAGGTCGAGTTCCTGCGGGGCCTCGCCGAGCAGTTGCGCGGCGAGGGCGTCCGGGATCGTGCGGTCGCCGACCCGCACGGTGGTGCGCTCGAAGCGGATGCCCCGCTCCTTCAGCACCGGCCGGAAACCGACGGCGATCCGCCCGGCCGGCCCGGCGTGCACCACCAGTTCGCCCGTGCCGGGGTCGGTGGTGACGGCGGCGGCGCCCAGCGCGCCCCCGGTCATCGTGGCGACGGCGTCCGCGAGGGCGGCGTCGGCCAGTTCGGCGCTCACCCTTGAGTCGGCCACCGACAGCCCGTCACCCGTGCGCACCACGTCGTCCAGCTCGGCGCGCAGATCCACCCCGGTGAACCGGCGGAAGGTGGCGCCCTCGCCGGAGACCTCCACCCGGGGGAAGGACCCACGGGCCAGCTGCACCATCACCGGAGTCGGGCCGAAGCCGATGTCCAGCGCGGTGTGCAGCCGCCGCTCCATACGGTCCGCGAGCCGGTCGGCCGCCCGGTCGCGTGCCACCGCCTCGGCGACACCCCCGGCGGCCAGCACGGCGCCGGCCACGCCCAGGGCGATCAGCCGGGCCCGCCGCGAGACCCGACTGCGGGCCGTACGCCCCCCTCGAAAAAGTGTCATGACTGACAGCATAGCGAAAGTGTCATGACTGACAGATTCTGTACCGTCGGTTTTCCGCCTGCGATACTCCTCACATGGCAACCCTCGACACTCCCCCCGCCGCGCCCCGTGGCCGGCGCGAGGCGCACAAGGCGGCCACGCGCAAGGCGCTCCAGGAGGCGGCGCACCGCATGTTCGAGGAGCGTGGGTACGCCCGGACCACCGTGCGGGACATCGCGGCGGCGGCCGGGGTCACCGAGCGGACGTTCTTCCGCTACTTCCCGTCCAAGGAGGACCTCGTCCTCGACGAGACCCTGGACCTGGCCCCGGTCATGCGGGCCCGGGTGATCGCCCGGCCCGCCGACGAGGACCCGTACTCCGCCGTGCTGGGCGCGGCCCTCGACCTCGTCTCCGACGGTGGCGTCGGCCTGATGTTCAGCGGTCCGCCGCAGCGCTTCCCGGACCAGCCGGTGCGTCAGTTCCTGCCGGTGCTCAGCCAGTTCGAGGACGAGCTCGCGCAGGCCGTGCGTGAACGGCTCGCGCGGCACGATCCCGACGCGGCCACGCCGCTTCGCGCCGCGGTGCTCTCCCGCGCCGCCGTCGGCGCGATCCGCTCCGCGCTGTTCGCGTACGCGGCCCTGCCCGAGGAGGAGCGCACACCGGCCGTCGCCGAGGAACTGCTCCGCACGGCCTTCGCCCACCTGCGCGCGGACTGAGGGCGCTCACCGCCTCACCTGGCCCGTGCAAGGCCATTGCCCAGGCAAACATTCCGTGAGTAGCCTGTGTTCGCCATTCCGACCGCGTGTTGAAATTTCGAACGCAGCCGCTCAGGTCAACGCTCAAGCCAACAGACACACGTCTCAGAACGCAAGGGAGGGGGCCGGCCGTGGGACGCCTCGTACCTGCCGTGACCCGGGCTCTCGACATCCTGGAGCTCTTCCTCGACGGGGACGGCACGCTCTCCGCCCCCGACATCGTGCGCAAGCTGCAGCTGCCGCGCACCACCGTGCACGAGCTGGTCACCACGCTCGCCGCCCGGTCGTACATCGTCCAGGTCCCCGGCCAGCCGGGCCGCTACCGGCTCGGTGTACGCCCGTACCAGCTCGGCAGCCGCTACGCCGAGCAGCTCGACCTCGCCGCCGAGGGCCAGCAGGTCGCCCGGTCCGTCGCCGAGACCTGCGACGAGACGGTGCACGTGGCGATCCTGGAGGGCACCGACGTCATCTACATCGCCAAGGTCGACTCCACGCACGCCGTGCGCATGGTCTCCGCGGCCGGCCGCCGACTGCCCGCCCACTGCACGTCCGTCGGCAAGATGCTGCTGGCCTCGCTGCCCGAGCAGGAGCTCGCGGCCCGCGTCCCCGACGGCGCCGAGCTGGTCGCGATGACGCCGAACAGCATCACCGACCCGGCGGCCCTGCGCGAGGCGCTGGCCGGGATCCGGCAGCGGGGCATCGCGGTGGAGAGCCGCGAGTCCAACCCGGACGTCTCCTGCGTCGCCGCGCCGGTCCGCGACCGCACCGGCCAGGTGGTGGCCGCCCTGTCCATCTCCGTGCCCATGATCCGCTGGAGCGACGAGCGCCTGGCCGAGCTGGAGCAACTCGCCGTGAAGGGCGCGGCCGAGCTGTCGGAGCGCCTGGGCCACCGGAGCGCCGCATGACGCGGTACGAGGTGGCGGTGCGCGCCGAGGCGACGCTGGGCGAGGGCCCGACCTGGGACCCGGCGGCCGGGCGGCTGATCTGGATCGACATCCTCGGCTCCCGCCTGCACACCTACGACCCCGCCACCGGCCGCCGCACGACCCGCACCACGCACCAGCACGTCGGCGCGGCGAAGCCCCGTGTGAACGGCGGCCTGGTCCTCAACCTCCGTGACGGGGTGGGTCTGCTGGACCCGGACGGCTCCTTCCGCTGGCTGCACCACGACCCGGTGCCCGGCCGCCGCGCCAACGACGCCGCCGTGGCGCCGGACGGCGCGCTGTGGGCGGGCACCATGCGCTACGACGAGGCGCCGGGTGGCGGCACGCTGTCCCGCGTCACGCCCGACGGCTCGGTGGCCGTCGTCCTCGACGACGTGGCGGTGAGCAACGGCACCGGCTGGAGCCCCGACGGGCGGCTCATGTACTACGTCGACTCCCCGACCCGGCGTATCGACGTCTTCGACGCCGTGGACGGGCACGTGACGGGGCGGCGGCCGCTGGTGGAGATCGAGGAGGGCGCCGGATTCCCCGACGGGCTCACGGTCGATGCCGACGGTTGTGTGTGGGTGGCGCTGTGGGACGGCGGCGCGGTGCGGCGCTATACGCCGGGGGGTGTACTGGACCGGGTTCTCGAACTGCCGGTGCCCCGGCCTACGGCGTGCGCCTTCGGGGGCGCGGATCTGACGGACCTGTACGTCACTACCGCCCGTACCGGATTGGCTGCGCCTGCGCCGCTGTCGGGGTCGGTGCTGGTGGTGGCGGGAGTGGGGGAGGGCGTGGCTCAACCGGCGTTCTCGGGGTGAGACTCCGTCGGTAGTGCCGGGATGTGTCGTTGTTTGGGTGCGGCGCCGTGGGGGCTTGTCGCGCCCGCGCGGCGGAGCCGCATGTCAAATGCAGCCCCGCGCCCCTGAAGGGCGTTGCTGGGCCGCGTGCTACGAAAGACCCGCCGCCTTTCGTTCCTCTGCTGTCAGGGGTGGGGCGAGCAGCGGTGGTTTGAGGGGGCCGACCATGGCCGCCAGCAGCATTCCCGGTGCCAGCAGTGTCTCCGCGCCGCGCTGCAGGGACGTCACGTCGGTCACCCGGCGGGCCACGCGGCCGTTGCCGGTGGCGGTGTACATCAGACGGTCCACGTACGCCGCCACCGCCCGGTCCCGCAGTGTCGGCCCGCTCTGCGTGGCCCCCGGGTAGAACACGTCCTGTCCGATGGCGAGTTCCCACGCCGCCCCGACCGGCCGGGCCACCGCCCGCTGGGCGCGCCGCGCCAGGGCCGGCGAGCCCCACCCGTGACGCCGTACGGCATCCCGCAGCGCCACCGCGCTCTGTGCGGCCACCGACATGCCGTGCCCGTACACGGGGTTGAAGGCGGCGAGCGCGTCGCCCAGCACGACCAGGCCCTCCGGCCACACGGTCATCCGCTCGTAGTAGTGCCGGCGGTTGACCGTCGTCCGGGTGAAGGCCGGTTCGCCCAGCGGCTCCGCCTGTCCGAGGAGTTCGGCCAGGATCGGGTGCCGCAGCTCCGCGCGGGCGTAGCGTTCGAAGTCGGCCGGGTCGGTGGAGGGTTCGGCGTCCCGGGGGCCGTACAGCGTGACCAGCCACCGGCCGTCCTCGATCGGCAGGAGCACACCCCCGCCCCCCGGCTGCCCGGACCGCGGGTCCGGCTGGATGTTGACCACGGGGAAGCCGTCCCGCGCCGCATCGGGCGCCCGGTACATCCGGCTGGCGTAGGCCAGACCGGAGTCCACCTCCCGCCGCTCCGGCTCGGGCAGCCCGAGCTCGGTCAGTCGGCGCGGCGTGTGCGAGCCGCGCCCGGTGGCGTCGACGACCAGGTCGGCCGTCAGGGTCCGCTCGGCCCCGTCGGCGTGCCGAACGCGCACCCCGGTGACCGCCGCGTCCGTGCCGAGCAGCGCCAGCGCCTCGGTGCCGTCGGCGAGTTCGATCCGGGGATGCGCGAGCACCCGGGCCCGAACGGTCGCGTCCAGCAGGTCCCGGCTGCACAGCAGCATGAAGTGGGACTCGGCCCAGCGCCGGAACCAGCCCTGCGCGGACAGCACGACCATGTCGGTCGTGACCCGCTGCCGGTGCGCGCCCGCGTCCAACAGGCTTTCGGTGACCCCGGGCAGCAACTGCTCCAGCGCCCGCACCCCGCCCGACCACAGCTGGTGCACGTGCCGTGCCTGCGGCAGCCCCTTGCGCGGGGCGGGCCCGGTGGGCAGTACGTCCCGCTCGATCACGGTGACCCGGTCGGCGACCTCCGCCAGCGCTCTGGCCGCGAGCAGGCCGGCGAGGGAACCGCCGAGGACGACGGAGGTGGTGCTGCGCTCACTCATGTACGGACACGCTCTCTGAGGATGCGGCGGCCCGGGCGCGGACCGCGTCGAGGACATCGGGACGGCGGAGGGCTCGGGAGACGGCCCCGATCTCCTGGAGCAGGTCCGTGGTGTCGGGATCGCCGGTGCCGTCGCTGTCCGGTGAGTGCCGCCTGCGTTCGACGGCGTCCTGGATGGCCACGGCGGCGGCCAGTGCCTTCGCCCGCTCCGGCGGATGACCGAGGGCGAGCGCCGCCTCGTGCGACCGCCTGCCCAGCTCCTCGTCGAGATACCGGGACAGTGGCAGCAGCACGTCGCGGATGAAGGTCTCGCGGCGGATCAGCCGCAGTTCGGGGGTGGCGCGCAGCACGACCGGCACGCCGGAGCCGTTGACGCCGCGCATCAGCACGTACAGGGGCCGCAGTTCGCGATGGGCGAGCCGCACCCGCCAGCGCTCGTGCAGGTACTGGCCGGCGTGCGGGAGGATGAAGCCGACCGCGATCAGGATCGCGGAGAGCGCGGCGACCGGCGGTGCCAGGTGGGTGCTCAGCCAGTCCAGGTCGTGCCCGGTCCAGCGGGCCACGACGGCCGTGAGCTTGGACGCGTCGAAGATCAGGTTGAGCACGTAGCCGACGCCCAGCAGTTTCAGTCCCCAGCGCAGCCAGGCGTCCAGCCCGTCGGTGCGCACCCACTCCCAGATCAGCTTGGACGTGATCAGCACGGCCACGCAGTGCGCGAGCAGGTACAGCAGGATCTCCTCGCGCATGAACGGGGTGGTGGCGTAGTACGTGTCGAGGTCGCGCAGCCGCTCCTCGGGCGCGTCGGCGAGGAAGAACAGCACCCACAGGGCGACGATCACCGCCGAGTACGCACTGATGACCCAGCGCACGGCTCGGCGGGTCTCGGCCGAGCGCCGGGCCAGCCCGTTGCGCCAGGCGATGATCAGCAGCAGACAGGACGCGCAGAACGCGGTGAGCAGCGAGTAGCACCAGGGTGCCGAGATGTTCGGGACGCCGGTGACGCGGTTGGTCCAGGCGATGGTGGACGGCGCCACGAACACGAACACCGCGCAGGCGAGCAGCAGCAGTCCGCCGACCGCGCGCAGCAGCGGGTCGCGCCACAGCCGGATGATGGTGGGCAGCTTGATCAGCAGGGCCGCGGTCAGGACCGCGGTCGGGACCCAGAAGGAGATGTACATCCGGCTGAGCAGCCCGGAGGGATCCATCGCGAGCACGGCACCGGTCACCGCACGGCTCCCCCGCGGCCGCGATAGCCCAGCGACCGTTGTACGGGGTCCAGCGCGGCGTCGGCCCGGTGGTCACCGGCGAGCACGGGCCGGAACAGCGCGGCGAGCCGGTGCCCGAAGTCGTCGGCCTCGGCCTCCTCGCGCCGCCGCGAGCCGTTGCGGGCGGCCATGGCCACGGCACCGCCCTTCCAGCCCGGCGCCTCCGCGAGGGCGTGCGCCGCGGCCGTCCCGGCGACGTGCCGATGACCGTGCCCGGCGTGCATGTGCCACAACTCGTGGCCGAGGATGACCAGTTGCTGCAGGGCTTCGGCGCGTTCCTCGACGATGACGAGGTCGAAGTCCTGGAACTCCACCCACAGCCCGGTCACTTCGATCTCGTCGGGGAACCGTTCGAAGCGCAGCTCCACGGGCCGTCCGTCGCGCCGCGCGGTCATCGCCTCGCACAGCGCCCGGCACAGTTCGCGAACGTCGGCGGGGGGACGGGGGCGGTTCCGCAGGGCGGTGCCGAGTTCGGCGACCAGCGTGCGCATGGCCGAGCCGCGCCGCCGGCGCCGTAGCGCCGCGAAGTCCATCGCACCCCCTCTCCCCGCCGGTCGGCGGGCGGTTCGAGACTACGCGGCCGGAACTGTCCGCGTCATGCGATCCGACGACCGTTGTTCAACCGAGAACGATCACTGGGTGCCGAAAGTCGTGCGCAACCCATTGACGCGCAAGTCCTTCGATTTTACGGTCCCGTTCGAAGTTACGAGCGACATCCGAAATACCGAACGGTCCTCGAAGAGTAAGGGCAGGGCATGGGACAACCTGGCCTGAACCGCAGGCAACTGCTCGCCGCACTGGGCGGCCTGACCGTGGCCGGCAGCCTCGGCTTCGCCGCCCTCGGCACGGGCGCCGACGCCCTCGCCTCCGACGCCCGCACCCGGGTGCGCTACTGGAACCTCTTCAGCGGCGGCGACGGCGTCAACATGATCGACCTGCTGGACGCCTTCCGCGCCGGCAGCCCCGGCATCGACGTCAAGGACTCCACCCTGCGCTGGGGCAACCCGTACTACACCAAGCTCGCCATGGCGGCCTCCGGCAACCGCGCCCCCGAACTGGCCGTCCTCCACCTGGGCCGCCTCGCGGGCTTCGCCCCCGAACGCCAGCTGGACCCCTTCGACGTCGACCTCCTGGCCGAACACGGCGTGCGGGAGGAGGACTTCAACCCGACCCTGTGGCAGCGCTCCCTCGTCGACGGCCAGTTGTACGCCCTGCCCCTCGACATCCACCCCCAGCTGAACTTCTACCGCAAGGACGTCTGCGCCCGGGCGGGCCTCATCGGCGACGACGGCAACCTGATCACCCTCACCTCCCCCGAGGACTGGTTCGACGCCCTCAAGGAGGCCCGGAAGGCGGTGAAGAAGGGCCTGCAGACCATCGGCCTGCACGCCTTCGACCAGAACTTCGCCTGGTGGTTCTTCATGTCCTTCTACACCCAGGCCGGCGGCACCTACTACGACGAGCACCTCACCGACGTCACCTTCGACACCGACAAGGCCACCGAGGTCCTGGAATTCCTCCGCCGCCACATCACCGACGGCTACCACATCGCGGGCAGCCCCGACGCCGAGCACTTCATGAACGGCGGCGCCTTCGTCTGGGAGGGCGGCTGGTCGGTGCCGGTCTACGACGCCCCGAAGATCCCGTACGGCGCCACCCCGCTGCCGCCGCTCTTCGGCGCACCCGCCACCCAGGCCGAGTCGCACGCCTTCGTCCTGCCCCACCAGTCCGACCGCGGCGGCGCCGCCAACGAGGCCGCCCACCAACTGGCCGCGTACATCGTGCGGCACGCCGCGGACTGGGCGAAGGGCGGCCACATCCCGGCGTACACCCCCACCCTCACCGACCCCGCCTACCGGAAGCTCACCCCCCAGTCCGAGTACGCCTCCGCCATGGACCACATGGCCCTCGAACCCCCGGCCTGGTTCGCCGGCTCCTCAGGCACCCTCGCCCAGCGCATCGGCCCGGTCGTCGTCGCCGCCAACCTCGGCTCCACCACACCGGACGCCGCGGCCCGCCGTATGCGCCGGGTCCTCGATCAACTCCTGGACATGCGGAACCCGATGGGAGGCGGTACGGCATGACCGCCCTCGACACCACGGCCACCGTCGTACGCCCCGCCGCCACCGTCACCGCCACCGGCGCCCGCGCCCGCCTCGGCCGCTCCCTCCAGCGCGGCGGCTGGTTCGTCGCCCCCTTCCTGCTGCTGTACGCCCTGTTCGTGCTCACCCCGATCGCCCGCGGCCTCTGGCTGAGCCTGACCGACGCCAACATCACCGGCGAGGGCACGAGCTTCGTCGGCCTCGACAACTACACCGAAGCCCTCAAGGACCCCCTGGTCTGGAGCTCACTCGGCCACAGCGCCTACTTCACGCTGCTGGTGGTCCCCTGCATCACGGTGTTCGCCTTCCTGCTGGCGATGCTGGCCCACCACATCCAGCACGCCAAGTGGCTGTGGCGCCTGTGCTTCTTCGCGCCCTTCCTGCTGCCGTCCACCGTCGTCGGCAACATGTGGCGCTGGATGTTCAACCCCGACACCGGCCTGATCGACCACGTCTTCCACCTGGAGACGGCCTGGCTCACCCAGAAGTCGACCGCCATGACCGCGGTCGTCATCGCCACCCTCTGGTGGACGGTCGGCTTCAGCTTCCTGCTCTACCTGGCCGCCCTGCAGAACATCCCGCCGCACCTCTACGAGGCCGCCGCCCTGGACGGCGCGAACGCCTGGCACCGCGCCCTGCACATCACGCTCCCCATGCTGCGCAACGTCACCGGCCTGGTCGTGGCCCTCCAGATCCTGGCCTCGCTCCAGGTCTTCGACCAGGTCGTGGTGATGTACGAGTTCGGGCCCGGCCCCGAGGAATCGACCCGCACGCTGGTCCAGTACACGCTCGAACAGGGCTTCACCAGCTACCGCGTGGGCTACGCCTCCGCGATCTCCATCCTCTTCTTCCTGATCATCGCCGCCGTGGCCGTAGGCCGTATGTGGCTGCTGCGCAAGCGTGAGGAGGGCGCGCGATGAGTGCCGCCGCAGGAGTACGCCGCCGCTGGACCCCGAGCCAGATGGTCCTGACCGCCGTCGGTGTCGTCGTGTCCGCGGTGATGACGGCCCCGATCGTCTGGACCCTCTTCACCTCCCTCAAGACCGAGACCGAGGCGGTCGCCGTCCCCACCCACTGGGTCCCCGAGGACTGGACCCTCCAGGCCTGGCGGAACATCTTCGCCACCGGCAACATCACCAACTGGTTCGTCAACTCGGTCGTGGTGTCGGTCTGCGTCACCTTCATCGTGGTCCTGGTGAGCGCCCTGGCCGGATACGGCTTCGCCCGCACGGAGTTCCGCGGCAGGAAAGCGCTGCTGGGCCTGGTGATGGCGGGCCTGATGATCTCCCCGGCGGTGCTGGGCGTCCCGCTCTTCACGACCGTCCAGTCGATGGGCATGGTCGACACCTACTGGGGCATGATCCTGCCGCAGTGCGCGCCGGCCGCGATGGTCTACATCCTCTACAAGTTCTTCCAGGGCATCCCGAAGGAACTGGAGGAGGCCGCGTTCATCGACGGCGCGGGCCGCTGGCGGGTCTTCTTCACGATCGTGCTCCCGCTGTCCCGCCCGTCGTTGTCGGCGGTGGGCATCTTCACCTTCATCGCCTCATGGAACAACTTCCTCTGGCCCTACATGGTGACCAACAACCCCGACCTGATGACGATGCCGAACGGCATTGCGACGGTCATGAACTCCTACGGCATCCAATGGGCCCAACTCATGGCAGGCGGCCTGATGGCAGGCCTCCCCCTGGTGATCGCCTTCATCTTCTTCCAACGCCAGATAGTGGCGGGAGTGGCCCACACGGGTTTGGCAGGCCAATAGACCTCACGACAACCCGCACGCACCCACACAACAACCACCACGGCGAAAGGACCCCATGCCCACCGCCCGCTTCACCCTCGACCCCACCTTCACCATCGCCAAAGTGAACCCCCGCCTCTTCGGCTCCTTCGTGGAACACCTGGGCCGCTGCGTCTACACCGGCATCCACGAACCCACCCACCCCACAGCCGACCCGGAGGGCCTGCGCACCGACGTCCTGAACCTCGTCCGCGAACTCGGCGTCACCACCATCCGCTACCCCGGCGGCAACTTCGTATCGGGCTACAAGTGGGAGGACACGGTAGGCCCCGCCGACTCCCGCCCCCGCCGCCTCGACCTGGCCTGGCGCTCCACCGAGACAAACCGCTTCGGCCTCTCCGAATACATCGGCTTCCTCAAGAAACTGGGCCCCGAAGCCGAACCCATGATGGCCCTCAACCTCGGCACCCGCGGCGTACAAGAAGCCCTCGAACTCCAGGAATACGCCAACCACCCCTCGGGCACCGCCCTTTCGGACCTCCGCGTCACCCACGGCGACAAGGACCCCTTCGACATCCGCCTGTGGTGCCTGGGCAACGAAATGGACGGCCCCTGGCAGACCGGCCACAAAACCGCCGAGGAATACGGCCGAGTCGCCGCCGAGACCGCCCGCGCCATGCGCCAGATCGACCCCACCGTCGAACTCGTCGCCTGCGGCTCCTCGGGCCAGGGCATGCCCACCTTCGCCGAATGGGAGGCCACGGTCCTCAAGGAGACCTACGACCTGGTCGACCACATCTCACTCCACGCCTACTACGAACCCCACGACGGCGACATCGACTCCTTCCTCGCCTCCGCCGTCGACATGGAGTCCTTCATCGAGAACGTCGTCGCCACCTGCGACCACGTGGGCGCGAAACTCAAGTCGAAGAAGAAGATCAACCTCTCCTTCGACGAGTGGAACGTCTGGTACATGTCGAAGCACCAGGAGCAGAACGAGACCGCCCCCCTCGACTGGCCGGAGGCCCCCCGCCTCCTGGAGGACAACTACAGCGTCACCGACGCCGTCGTCTTCGGCTCCCTGCTCATCGCACTGCTCCGCCACGCCGACCGCGTCACCGTCGCCTGCCTCGCCCAGCTCGTCAACGTCATCGCCCCGATCATGACCGAGCCGGGCGGCCCGGCCTGGCGGCAGACGACGTTCCACCCCTTCGCGCAGGCGTCGAAGTACGGCCGGGGCGAGGTCCTCGACGTCCGCGTGGACTCACCGACGTACATGACCCACAAGTACGGCGAGACACCCCTGCTGCACGCCACCGCCGTACGCGCCGAGGACGGCTCGGTCACCGTCTTCGCGGTGAACCGCGACCGCGAGAACCCGCTCCCCCTCGAAGTCGCGCTCAGCGCCCTGGACGTGACCCGGGTCGTCGAGCACAGCGCGCTCGCGGACGCCGACCCCGACGCCCGCAACACGCTCACCGACCCCGACCGCGTCACCCCGCACCCCGTCGACGGCACGACCCTGGCGGACGGCCGTCTGACGGCCGTACTGGAGCCGCTGTCCTGGAACGTGATCCGGCTGGCGTAGCGGCCGTCACTGTTCGATACGGACCTGGGCGGGCGGATACGGCGAGGTGGACGTCGTACCCACCGCCCAGTACCCATCGGCCGAATCCGGCACGCGCACAAGGGAGCTGATGACCACCGGCGTACTGGACGCGGCGCCCCGCTCGCTCACCCACGCGGCGCCGTCCCAGCGCAGGTGGTGCGCCCGGTTCTGGTCCCAGAAGTCCCAGCCGGAGATACGGTCGGGCCGTCCGTGTTCGTCGGCGACGATCCCGGTGAGCATGCCGGCGGTGAACGGCTTGGTGACGGTGTCCCAGGTCGTGCCGTCGCCGTGCAGGAGGACGGTGCCGGGGGGTTTGCCGGGCGGACCGCCGACGCCGTAGTCGTAGCCGGTGAGCCAGATGTCGTCGTGGGCGACCGGGAGCAGGCCGGTGAGGGTGAGGCGGATGCCGGTGTAGGCGGGCAGTTCGGTCCACTCGGTGCCGTTCCAGCGGGCGACGATGCCGGGGCCGTAGACCCAGACCTGCCCGTCGGGTGCCATGTGGACGCCCGAGGGGGTGGCGGTGTTCCCGCTGGGCAGCGGGGGCAGCCAGTGCCTGGCGTCCCGCATCAGTACCGAGCCGTCGGCGGTGCGGCCGGAGCACCACACCTCGCCGTCGGGGGCGACCGCGACGCCGGTGAGGGTGGTGCCGGACTGGCCCCGGCCGGGGAAGTCGGCCTCCTGCCAGGTGCGGCCGTCCCAGGCGAGCAGGTGGGCGCCGGAACCGAGGGCCCAGGCGGAGCCGGCGCAGGTACCGGCGACGGAGTGCAGGGCGCCGGTGAGGCCGAGGTGGGCGAGGTCGACCCGTGCCCACGCACCGCCGGACCGGACCAGGGCGAGCGGCGTGCCCCGGGTGCTGCCGTCGCGTCCCTCCTCACCCACCGCCCAGGCGAGGCCGGGCCCGGCGGCGGCCACGTCGATCAGCTGCGCGGCGGGGACGCACTCGGGTGCGGTGACGGCCTGCCAGTCACGGGGTGCGGCGGCATCCCGCGCGACGGCGGTGCCGGCGCCGCCGACGACCCCCGCTCCCACCAACGCACCCAACCCACCAAGGAATCTCCGTCTTCGCACGAGCGCTTTCCCCCTCCTCGGCCGAACCTGCCGAACGTCCCGCGGCCATTACCGTGAACCAGCGCGCGGAAGAAGGCAATGCGGGGGACAGCCGGTTTTCGGACAGCTCACGGGCGTATCCCACAATGGGCGTATGAGGATCTCGGCACGGGCGGACTACGCGGTACGGGCGGTACTGGAACTCGCCGTACGGCAGGGCGGCGGCGAACCGGTGAAGGCGGAGACCATCGCCGCCGCGCAGGACATCCCGCACAAGTTCCTGGAAGGGATCCTCGGCGATCTGCGGCGCGGTGGGATCGTCGACAGCCGGCGCGGCGGGAGCGGGGGGTACCGGCTGGCACGCGAGGCGTCGGCGATCACGGTCGCCGACATCATCCGGACCGTCGACGGCCCGATCGTGTCGGTGCGCGGCGAGCGTCCGACCGGGCTGACGTACCAGGGTTCGGCTCAGCCGCTGCTTCCGCTGTGGATCGCGCTGCGGGCGAACGTACGGAAGATCCTCGAAGGGGTCACGGTCGCGGACATCGCGGCGGACGCGCTGCCTGAGCAGGTACGCGAACTGGCGGCGGAGCCGGCGTCGTGGGAGAACCCGTCCTGACCCGGCCGCCGGCACCTGCCGTCCGTACAGCGCGGCGGTGAGGGCCGATGCCGCCCCTCCGTACCGCCGTGCCGATGCCGTACCCGCGGTCCCAGGAGCGCAGCGGCCGTGACGCCGGGTCAGCCGGGGAAACGCCCGGTGGACCGCAGCAGCCACCGACGCTCGGCATACGCCAGGTCGTCGCGCCAAAGGCGCCCGGCGGCGGCGCGTACCAGCGGACGCAGCGCGGGCGCCATGGCGCGGGCCACGGTGAAGCCACGGCGGTCTGAGGCGGCGACGACCGCTTCGATCACGGCGGTGCGCGGCCTGCCGCGGCCGTCCGGGCCGAGCGGCGTGGCGTGGGTCTCGACGACGGAGCCCCGGCCCTCGCCCTCGGCGATGCGCATCACGACGGTGCGCGGCTCCGGTGCGGTGAAGACGGCCCGTACCGGAACCACCAGCCGCCCGGCGACCTTGAACGACACCTCGACGGCGAAACCGCCGCCGTCGCCCGGGTCGGCGATGCCCGGTGTGCCGACGACGGTGAGGTCCACGAAGGAGTACGGGTGGAACCAGGCGCCGTGCCAGGGGTCGAGGCGGTTGGCGACCACGTCCTCCGGCTCACAGACGCCGCTCCCCGTGTACACGGCGTGCAGGGCGCCGGTGAGAGCGGGCCGGGCGGGCACCACGGGTGCCTCGCTCGGGGTCTCGCCGCCGACGTCGTCGAGGCGGACCCACACGAGGACGCCGTCGTCGTGCGCGGGCAGGGGGTCCCAGCCCGCCACCGGTCCACCGTCCAGGGCCAGGCCGTGCCAGTGGCAGATCAGTGTGCCGCAGCGCACCGGGCTGTCGCCCAGCGGCGCCCCGAGGTGCGGGCAGCTGCCGGGCCCGGCCACCAGCCCGCCGGCACGGTCGCGCCACACGACCACCTCCCGGCCTGCCACGGTTCGCGCGAGTGGGCGGTCATCGGGTACGTCGCGGGTGGCGCCGACGACGTACCAGTTGCCGGACGGGCGCGCCTGAGCCCGTTTCAGCGCGGTGGCGATCAGGGCGGGCCGGGCTTCGGGCCAGGTGGGGCGCTGGTGATTCCAGGCCACCGGTTTTCCGCGCAGCCTCAGCGGGAATCTGCCCCGGCGTTCGACGGTCACCCGGCCCCCTCGGGAAGAGCGGCGGTCGTGGCAGCCGGCGGTGCCGGCCGAGGACGAGGGGAAGCGGCGCGTGCCGCCCGTCGGGCGCGCAGCACGCGTACGAGACCGTCGCCGGCCACCGTCAGCCTCCGCGGGAGTGGTACCACGGCACGTCGGTGGACCACCGCGTACCCGCCCTCCGCGATGGCGTCGAGGATCCCCCCGTACAGCACGAACGCGGTGCGGATGCAGGGACGGGCCAGTGGGTCGAGCATGGCGAGGCCGGGCACGGCCTCGCGGTAGACGCCGCGGGTGAGGTCCTCGGCGGCCCGCAGGGCCGCGGTGATCCGCCGGTCGCCGCGGCCGGTGCGCCGGCTCCACGACAGCAGCTCGCGGTCGGCGCCGTGCGCGGCGAGCAGATCGGCGGGTAGGTAGACGCGTCCGCGGTCGAGATCCTCGCCGACGTCCCGCAGGAAGTTGGTGAGCTGGAAGGCCACGCCGAGCGCGGCGGCGTGCGGGGCGGCCTCGGCGCGCGGCACCACGGTGCCGAGGACGGGCAGCATCTGAAGGCCGATCACCGCGGCGGAGCCGTGCATGTAGGCGCGCAGGTCGGCGTAGGTGGCGTAGTCCGTGACCGCCAGGTCGCTGCGCATGGCGGCCATGAAGTCCGTGAAGTGGCGGTGGTCGATGACGTAGCGGCGGGCGGTGTCCGCGAGGGCGTGGACGACGGGTTCGGTGCTGTGCCCGTCGCTGAGCCCGTGCTCCAGCCGGTCCCGCAGCACCGCCAGCCGGTCCGAACGGTCGCCGCGTGTGTGGCCGGTGCCGAGGGAGTCGACGATGTCGTCCGCCCAGCGGGCGAACCCGTACAGGGCGTGGACGGCCGGACGGCGTTCCAGGGGCAGCAGCCGGGTGGCGAGGAAGTAGGTCTTTCCGTGCCGCGCGTTGAGGGCCCGGCACCGGGCGTAGGCGGCGCGGAGGGCCGGGTCGGTGATGCCTGCCGCGTCGAGCTCTCGGCCGGTCATGCGGGGATCCCTGCGAGGTGCGTGGAGGGCGTCGTGTGGCCGGTGACGCGGGCGGCGGCGAGCTTGCCGGACAGCAGCACGGTCGGGACGCCGACGCCGGGTGTGGTGCCGCAGCCGGCGAGGACGGCGTTGTCCGTGCCGCGGACCAGGTTGCGCGGCCGGAAGGGGCCGGTCTGGCGGAAGGTGTGGGCGGCCGAGAACGGGGTGCCCGCCGCATGGCCCTGCGCCTGCCAGTCGGCGGGGGTGACCAGGCACTCCTGCTCGATGGCCGCGCCCAGGCCGGTCAGCCCCCGGCGTTCGAGTTCGGTGACGATCCGGTCGCGATAACGCGGGGCCAGGTCACGCCAGTCGGCCGCGCCCGGCCCGATGCCGGTGTTGGGGCACGGGGCGAGGACGTAGTGCAGATGGCGGCCGGGCGGGGCCAGGCTCGGGTCGGTGGTGGTGGGGCGGGTGATCAGCAGGGACGGATCGGACATGAGGCTGCCGGTGCGGGTGAGTTCGTCGAACGTGCGGTGCCAGCGGGCGCCGAAGGACAGGGTGTGGTGGGCGAGTTGGGGCCAGGTACGGGCGGTGCCCACGTGCAGGACGACGGCCGACGGCGCGTACGTCAGCCGCGCCGGGCGGCGGGGCGTTCGCCCCAGCAGCCGGTAGGCCACGGGCAGGTCCGGGGTGAGGACGACCGCGTCGCAGGTGATGCGGTCCTGGGCGGTCACCACCGCTGTCACGCGACTGCCACGCCGTTCCAGCCGGACGACCTTCTGGCCGTAGCGGAACTCGGCGCCCGCGGTCGCCGCCGCGTCCGCCATGGCCTGCGGCAGCGCGTGCATGCCGCCGCGCGGGAAGTACACGCCGGCGACGGTGTCCATGTAGGCGATCACCGCGTACGCGGCGAGCGCCCGCCGAGGCGGGACGCCGGCGTACAGCGCCTGGAAGGAGAACACCCGGCGCAGCCGCTCGTCCCGCAGATGACGGCCGATGGCCGCATCCAGCCGGCCGAAGCCGCCCAGGGCGGCGAGGCGCGCCAGGTCCCAGGTCAGCAGGTCGAACGGCGAGTCGAAGTTGCGGTCGATGAAACGGCGCATCTGCGCCTGGTGGAGCTGCTCCAGCCAGCGACGCAGGCGACGGTATCCGGCGGCCTCCGCCGCGCCCGCGAACCGCTCGACCTCCGCCTCCATGGCCGGGCCGTCCGTGTGCACGTCCAGTGCGCTGCCGTCGGCGAAGCACGCGCGGTAGGCGGGACGCAGCGCGATCAGCTCGACCCGGTCGGCGAGGCTCTCCCCGACCGCCGCGAAGGCCTCGTCCGCGAGATGCGGCATCGTCAGGACCGTGGGACCCATGTCCATGCGGTACCCCGCGCGCGTCAGGCGCCCGGCGCGTCCGCCCGGCAGCGCGTCCCGCTCGACGACGGTGACACGGCGTCCGGCGCCGAGCAGATGCAGGGCGGACGCGAGGCCCGAGAGACCGGCGCCGACGACCACGACGTGGTCGGTAGGGCCGGGCAGCGTCCGCGTCATCGGCCGGTCCCCTCGGCCCGGGCGGCGGGCGGGGGAGCAGGCGGCGCGGGGACCGGATACGTGGGGGGCGCGCCCGCCACGAGAAGCAGCAGCTGTTCCAGCTCGGTGGCGCCCGCGGGGTCCAGGCGGGCATCGCGCAGATGGCGGACGCCGCACCGGACCAGCCTGCCGATCTTCTCCTCGACGACGTCACGCGCACCCGTGGAGACCAGGACCTGTCGGACCGAGGCGAGTGCGGAGTCCGGCAGATCGGCGCGGCCGTGCGTCTCGTCCAGCACGGCGAGGGCGCTTGTGTCGCCGACCGCTTCGGCCCGTGCCCGGGCGACGGTGAAGACATAGGTGGGCTTGCCGTTGCGCAGGTCGCCGCCCGACGGCTTCCCCGTGCTGCCCGGATCGGCGAACAGGTCCTCCATGTCGTCGCGCAGCTGGAACGCGAGGCCGGCACAGCGCCCGGCGGCGGACAACGCCCTCGTCGTGGCCGCGTCGGCGCCGGCCAGTGCGGCACCCAGCGCCATCGGCCGCTCGACCGAGTACAGCGCGCTCTTGAGAGTGGCCGCCCTGATCGCCTGCGGCGCGGCGTGCGAGCGGGTGGCCTGTCCCTGGACGTCCAGATACTGTCCGGCCACCATCTCGGTGCGCATGTCCCGCCACAGCTCCCGCACCCGGCGCGAGCTGTGCTGCGGCACCTCGGTGTCGGCGATCAGATCGTCCGCCCAGGCCAACGCCAGGTCCCCGGCGAGTATCGCGGCGGCCTCCCCGAGCCGTTCGGCCCGGCCGTGCGGCGCCGCCCACCGGTACTGGGCGGCGACCGACGCGTGCAGGGCGGGCCGTCCGCGGCGCACGCGCGCGCCGTCCATCACGTCGTCATGGGCCAGCGCGCAGGTCTGGATGAGTTCGAGGGCGGCTCCGATCCGCAGCGCCGCCCGTGCGGCGGTACCGTCCCGGCAGCCGCAGGCGCGCATCGTCCACCACATGACCCGGGAGCGGAACCGCTTGCCGCCGTCCAGGGTGAAGTGGGCGACCCGTTGGGCCACGTCGCGGGCGAAGAGCGGGTTCAGAGCGGTGGCGCGGGTGAGGTGCTCGGCCAGGGCATGCCCGAGCACCCGCTCGACGGCGGCGGTGACGTCCCGGTCGACGGCGTCCACCCGAAGGTCGGGCGCCGGCGCTCGGTGGGTGGCACGGTCCGTGGGATGGCTGGTACGCATGCCGGGTCCTCTCCTCGACGGCACGGCACTGTGTCCATGCCTTCCGCGCGAGCGACCGGTACGGATGCGCCAATGGGGTGCGTCATCCGTGCGGGCCGTCAGGGGCATGCTCCTCGGCCGCGTTCGCGGGCCTGTTTGAACCGGGCGAGCCCCTCGGCGAGGTCGATCAGCGGCTCCGGGTAGTCGAGCGCGGCACGTTCCGGCCCCCGCAGCTTCCACGGTTCGTGTACGGCGGGGCCCTCGACCCCTGCCAGCTCGGGCACCCAGCGCCGCACGTACGCCCCGTCCGGGTCGTACCGCCTGGCCTGGGCGATCGGGTTGAGGACCCGGTTGGGCCGGGTGTCGGTGCCGGTTCCGGCCACCCACTGCCAGTTGAGCTGGTTGTTGGCGATGTCTCCGTCGACGAGCAGGGACAGGAAGTGGTCGGCGCCGATCCGCCAGTCGACGTAGAGCGACTTGGTCAGAAACGACGCCGTCAGCAGTCGGCCGCGATTGTGCATCCAGCCCTCGTGGCGCAGTTGCCGCATCGCGGCGTCGACCACCGGGTAGCCGGTCCGGCCCGCGCGCCATGCCTCGATGTCGGCGTGCGCCTCGGGTTCGCGGCGCCAGCGGTCGGCCCGGCCGCGGTAGTCGGCGGTGGCGGCGTCGGGCCGGGCGGCCAGGACCTGGCGGTGGAAGTCCCGCCAGGCGAGCTGCCGTACGAAGGCGTCGGCCCCGCCGCCACCCACCTGGCGGGCCCGGTGGACCACCTCGACGGGGGAGAGGGTGCCGAAGTGCAGGTGGGGCGAGAGCCGGGAGGTGGCCTCGTGGGCCAGGTCGTCATGGCGGTCGTCGTAGTCGGCGACGGCCCCCTTCAGCCACGCCTTCAGCAGTGCCCGGCCGTCCGTCTCGCCGCCGTGCGCCACTCCCGGGGAGACTCCCGTGAGCGTGCGACGGGAGGGCAGCGGCTCGGATCCGACGTGGTCGGGGACGTCCACCGAGCGCGGTGCGTCCAGTGGCCGGCGCAGCCGCTCCTGCGACCACCGGCGGAAGTACGGCGTGAAGACGGCGAAGTGGTCCGAGCCGGACGGAGTGACCGCGCCGGGCGCCACGGCTGTCGTGACCGTGTCGTGCACGTGCAGCTGTCGGCCGTCGGCCGCCAGCGCGGCGCGCAGGCGGTCCTCACGGCGGTGGGCGTAGGCGCTGACGTCGGACGCCATGTGCACCTCGTCGGCATCGGCCTCGGCGGCCACCTCGCAGACCTCGTGCACGACGTCGCCGGAGCGGATCACCAGCCGGCCGTCCCGGGCCCGCAGTCCCGCGTCCAGGTCGCCGAGACAGTCGGCCAGGAAGGCCGTCCGGTTCGGTACGGCGAACCCGGCGTCCGCTACGCCGCGGTCGCGGACGAACAGGGGGACCACCTGACGGGAGCCGTCGAGGGCGGCGCGGAGCGGTGGGTGGTCGTGCAGCCGCAGGTCGGCGGTGAACAGGACGACGGATACCTTCATGGACGTGCTCCAGCCAGGCAGCGATGGTGCGCGGAGCGCGGCCGGCGTGCCGCGACGGGTCGATGGCGGGGTCGGTCACGGGGCCTCACCGTCCCGCGCCGAGCCCGTGCCGGGGCCGCCGGCGGCGGTCGGACGCGGTACGGACCGGTCGCTCGCGGCTCCGGACCTCGCCGACGCGCGGGCGATGTTGCGGGCCATACCGCCGAAGACGGCCGCGTGAAAGGGGGAGACGCTCCACCAGTACACGTGCCCGAGGAGGCCGTGCGGGTGGAAGAGGGCGCGCTGGCGGTAGCGGGCGCGGCCGGGGCCGAGCGGCTCGGCGTACATCTCCAGCCAGGCCAGGCCGGGCAGCCTCATCTCCGCCCGCAACCGCAGCATGTGCCCCGGCTCGATGTCCTCCACGCGCCAGAAGTCGACGGCGTCGCCCACCCGCAGCCGATTCGCGTCGCGGCGCCCGCGGCGCAGTCCCGCTCCGCCGATCAGCCGGTCCAGCCAGCCGCGCACCGACCAGGCCACCGGCAGGGAGTACCAGCCGTTGTCGCCGCCGATGCCCTCGATGATCCGCCACAGCGCCTCGCACGAGGCGTCCACGGGTACCTCCCGCTTGTCCTCGTAGAGGCTTCCGCCCGCCCAGCCGGGGTCCGTGGGCAGTGGATCACTGGGCGCGCCGGGCAGCGCCGAGGACGACCAGCGTGTCGTGACCTGGGCGTCCCGGACGCGTTGCAGGGCCAGCCGTACCGCGTCGTCGAACCCGACCGGCCCGCCCGGCGGATCGGGCACGTGGCGGACGATGTCGTGCTCGCGGCAGATCACCTCGTGCCGCAGGGACTCGGTCAGCGGGCGGGCGATGGAGGGCGGGACGGGCGTCACCAGTCCCACCCAGTAGCTGGACAGCCGGGGCGTCAGCACCGGCACGGGAAGGATCAGCCGGCGGGGCAGGTCCGCGACCGCCGCGAACCGGAGCATCATGTCGCGGTATGTCAGGATCTCCGGGCCGCCGATGTCGAAAGCGCGGCTCACCGAGGCGGGCATGCCGGCGCTGCCGACCAGCAGCCGCAGCACGTCGCGCACGGCGATGGGCTGGATCCGGGTGTGCACCCAACTGGGCGTGACCATCACCGGGAGCCGTTCGGTGAGATAGCGCAGCATCTCGAAGGAGGCGGAGCCCGAGCCGATGATGACGGCGGCCCGCAGCACGGTCGTCGGCACACCCGAGTCGAGGAGGATGCGCCCGACCTCGTCACGGGAGCGCAGGTGGGGTGACAGGTCACGGTCGGGTACGCCCGCGGGTGTCAGGCCGCCGAGATAGACGATGCGGCGCACTCCCGCGGCGCGGGCCTGTTCGGCGAAGACGCGCGCCGCCCGCCGGTCGGCGGCCTCGAAGCCGCGGCCCGTGCCCAGGGCGTGCACCAGGTAGTAGGCGACGTCGATGCCGTGCAGCGCTTCGGCGAGCGACGCGGCGTCGGTGACGTCGCCGCGCGCCACCTCGACCTCGTCCGCCCAGGGGTGGTCGCGCAGCTTGTCCGGTGACCGCGTCAGGCAGCGCACCCGGTGTCCCGCGTCCAGTAGTTCCGGGACGAGCCGGCCGCCGATGTAGCCCGTGGCGCCGGTGACGAGGCTGTGCGGACCCGGTGCGGTGGCGTGCCGGCTCATGGTCGTTCCTTTCTGTCGGCGTATCCGGGATACCTTCCCCGCGGGCGGCCCGACCGGATGTGGTGACGGGGTGGTGCAGCGGACCGTGGGCGGTGGCCGTCCCGCGGCGAAGCGGTCAGCGCTGCGCGAGCAGTGCCGTCAGGCCGCGCAGCACCGCCGACCGGCCGCGGTCCGGCACCGTCCGCAAGGGCTCGGCCCGCACGCCCCACCGGCGCAGCAGGACGTTGGCGGCCAGGAACCCGCTCGTCGCCGCCCGCTCCATGAGCGCGACCGGAAGCCCGGTGGCGACCATGTCACCCGCCACCACGACCGCCGGGTCCGCCGTCCGCACGCGCGGCCGGCGGTCGTAGCCGCCCACCTCGAACAGCGGGCAGTCCTTCCGCCACTCGTGGCGGGAGTCGATCACCTGCGCGTCGTGGGTCTCCGGATACACCCGGTGCAACTGGCTCACCAGCCGCTCCTGCACGTCCTTGCGGTCGGCTCCGGGCGGGACGGCGTAGGCGTGCAGTTCGACCACGGATCCACCGGTGCGCAGCGACCAGCGATGGGCCTCGCCCTCCCAGAGGTCGAGGAGACTGACGTTGTCCAGCTCCGCGTATCCGCTGGTGCCCAGGAACGCCGGGCGGTCGGGGCGCACCGGCCGGTCCAGCCAGAGCCGGGACACCAGGAAGGGCGGCGCGGTGCGCAGCCCGGCGACGCCTTCGCGCCAGGACCGGTCGACCAGGTCCGGTGACGCGGCCGCGACCTGCCGCAGGCCCGGCACGTCCATCGCCAGCACCACGGCGTCGTAGGACCGCGTCCGGCCCGCGACGGTCACACGCACCGTGCCGTCCGGGCCCGGGGCCACCGCATCCACGGGGCTGCCCGTCAGGATCGTCGCCCCGCGCTCCAGCAGATAGTCCCCGAGAGGCTCCCACAGCGCCTGGGGAAACGGTTCCCGCGGCACGTCGAACAGCAGCCCCTCGCTGGAGCCCAGGAAGTAGATGTGGAACATCAGCGCCAGTTCCGCCGCGGACAGTTCCCTCGGGTCCGCGAAGAAGCTGCGCGAGAACACCTCGAAGGCGAGATGCCGGGCGGCTGCCGGAAATCTGATGCGGGACAGGAAGTCGTGCGCGCTGATCCCGTCGAGCCGCCGGTAGGTCCCAGGCACGCGGACGTCCAGCAACGGCAGCGCGGACCGCGCATTCATGGCCATCAGGTCCCGCCATCCGAACGTCGGGCTCAGCGCGACGAAGCCCAGGGCGTTCAGCGGGGGAGTGCGCGGTACGCGGGCGAAGCTGTCGAGCGTCCCGGCGCTGTGGCGCAGCGGGTAGTCGCGCAGGGCGGTCAGGCCGTGCAGGCCCGGGTCGGTTCGCCGCAGCAGAGCGCGCAGGTTGTAGTACTGGCGGAAGAACGCGTGGAATCCGCGGGTCATGGTCGCCGACGACCCGTCGGCCAGCCGCACCTGCCACCCCGCCAGCCGCCCGCCCAGACCGCTCTCGCGCTCCAGCAGCGTCACCCGCGCCCCGCGCTCCGCCAGTACGGTGGCCGCCGCGAGCCCCGCGATCCCACCGCCGGCGACGGCGACCTCCGGCCCGACGCCCGCGAAGGCCGGCACACCCGTACGATCCGTCAGCAGGCGTGTCATGCGGTCCCGTCCGTGGCCTCCGTCCACGAAGCCCGCCCTCCGGCCCGTCATGCCCGTACCCCTCGCGTGCCGGGCACCCGCGCCACGAACGTGTGGGTGATCCCCGTCTGCCAGCCCGTCAGCGGAAGCGTTCGTACGTCCGTGAATCCCGCCCGCCGCAGGCGCGCCGCGAAGGCGCCCGCCGTGTCGAACTCGACGACGCTGCGCCAGAGGTGCTCGTACAGTGCGTCGTCCCCGGTGCGTCTGGCGACCGGGAGAACCAGGCACTTGCACACCGCCGTCCACACCGCACGGTGCACCGCCCGGCCGGTGAGGGTGTACTCGTGCACCGCGAGACGCCCACCCGGGACGAGCAGGTCCCGCACACCCGCGAGGACCTGGTCCGGGTCGGCGACATTGCGGAACAGGTACGCGGCGAACACGGCGTCGAACGGACCTGGGACCCCCGCCGCGGCCAGCCCCTCCGCCGGGGCGTGCACGAAGCGGACACGGGCCGACCAGTCCTTGGTGCGAGCCTTCGCGAGCATGCCCGCCGACGCGTCCACCGCGGTGATCCGGGCACGCGGCGCGACGGCGAGCAGGGCGGCCGTGGAGGCGCCGGTGCCGCAGCCCAGGTCGAGCAGTCGCACGCCGCTGCCGCCGTCGGGCAGGGCCAGTCGGCGGGCGGAGCGGCGCAACTGGCCGTGGTAGCCGGGGTTGGCGGCGACCATCCAGTCGTAGGACGGTGCCGCGTGGTCGAACGCGGCCGACAGTTCGCCATCGCGCAGGAGTGACATGGAGGTGCTCCTCGGTAGGTCGGCGCGGTGAGGCCGCGTCATGGTCCGGCCGGGCGCCGGGAAAGAAAGGGCAGTTCCAGGGCCGTGCGCAGCATCGGCCGCACCGGGGTGCGCAGCCCGACGGCGAAGTCCTCCAACGCGTTGGTCCGGCCGTCGAGGAAGCGCAGCAGGCGCTCCGCCGGCACCGTCTCGAACAGCCTGGTGAACAGGGCCGCGCCATCGACCCGTTGGCTGTCCAGGGCGCGCAGCAGAACGGCGTCCATGGCGAGCGCCCGCGCCCCGTGCGGGGCGGGCACGAGCGGCGTACGCCCATGCGCCAGCGCCGCCGCGATCGCCCGTGTGTGGCGCTGGGCGGCGGCGAACGAGTAGCCGGTCGCGGGACGCGTCGCCCCGCCCGCCACGCCGATGGGAAAGACGGACCTGCCCGTACGCCGCGGAAACCGGGCGTCGGTCATCGCGATGACCCCCTGCTCGACCGCCGTGACCTCGAAGTCCCCCAGACCGAGCACCTCGGTGGCGTAGTGCCCCAGCACCCGGTCGTAGGCGTCGTCGTCGAGGACCGTGCGGGAGAACTCCGTGTACTCGACCAGCGCCTCCCGCGGGCCCAGCGGCAGGACGTAGCCGAAGGCGAGCCCGTGCGGTGGCTGCGGGGTACGGAAGTCCATCAGATCGGCGATGTCCGGGTCGAAGGCCGGGCGGGAGGTGCGGACGAACCAGCCGCGGAAGTGCTGCAGAAGTGTGGTCCGGGCCGGTCCCGACTGCCCTGGTGGCCGGGAGTCGAACACCCAGCGGGCGGGGAGCCGCACGGGCGCACCATGGGCGTCGTGCCCGCACACCTCGGCGCCACCGGGAACGTCCCGCACGCTCTCGACCACGGCTTCGAGCCGACGACATCCGGACCGGGCCAGCTCCGCGCCGGCCCACGTCTCGAAGTCCCGCGACCTGATCATCTTGTAACGCAGCGAGCCGGGACGCGCCACCACGGCCCGGCCGTCCCGTCCCGTGACCCGCAGGCGGTCCCAGTCGGCGCGGACGACACCGTCGTACTCACCGCCCGCCGCCTCCCAGTAGCACCACGTCCGGGGCCCCGGACGCAACGCGCCCTGAGGGGCGTCGACGAGGGCGACCGTCAGGCGCCGACGGGTCTGCACCCGGGGCCCGGTGAGCCGCCGCGCCAGCGACAGTCCCGCGGCGCCGCCACCGATGACGACTACGTCTGCGTCCCGCACCCTGGCTCCCTTGCCGCCGTGCCGGTCATGACAATGGAGATTTCCGCGCCGGACAGACGCGCTGGCGCCTTCCGCCCGGACTCCGCCCTGCCGGGGCACGGAGTTCATGCGTTCGCACTGCCCCGCCTCCTCGGCCGGCAGCGGACGAGACGGTGCAGCCCGCGGCGCGTGTGACTCTTCACCGTGCCCAGGGGCCGGCCGGTGAGGTCGGCGATCTGTGCCTTCCGGGGGCCGTTCACATCTTTTTGACGTCGTCGACAGCTTGTTCTCAGGTTGAACGTCTAGCGTCGCGTTTCATCGATTCCTACCTTCCCGGTGGGAAAACCAGGGATTGCCGACGGGACGGACGACACACATGCGCACGCTGGTACTGCTCGCCCTCGCGGGCCTCGGAGCCCAACTCGTGGACGGCAGCCTCGGTATGGCATACGGAGTCACCTCCACGACCCTGCTTCTGGCCCTCGGCACCAACCCGGCCGCCGCGTCGGCCACGGTCCACCTCGCCGAGATCGGTACGACGCTGATGTCGGGCGCCGCGCACTGGCGCTTCGGGAACGTGGACTGGAAGGTCGTCGTGAGGATCGGCGTGCCGGGAGCGGTCGGCGCGTTCCTCGGCGCGACGGTCCTCTCGCGCCTGTCCACGGAGGTCGCCGAGCCGGTGATGGCGCTGATCCTGCTGGGGCTCGGCCTGTACGTGATGTCCCGCTTCACCTTCCGGGGCCTGCCGAAGGGAAACCTGGGCAAGCCGTTGCGGCGCCGTTTCCTGTCCCCGCTCGGCCTGGTCGCCGGTTTCCTGGACGCGACCGGGGGAGGCGGGTGGGGTCCGGTCGGAACGCCGGCCCTGCTGGCCGGCGGGCGGATGGAGCCGCGCAAGGTGATCGGCTCCATCGACACCAGCGAGTTCCTGGTCGCGGTCGCGGCGAGCCTGGGCTTCCTGTTCTCGCTGGGGTCCCAGGGCATCGACCTCACCTGGGTGGCCGCGTTCCTCCTGGGCGGGCTGGTCGCCGCCCCGATCGCGGCCTGGCTGGTCCGCCTGCTCCCGCCCCGGGTCCTCGGCTCGGCGGTCGGCGGCCTCATCGTCGTGACCAACGTCCGCACCCTCCTGCCCGGCGGGGTGAGCACGACGGCGTACGTCGTCCTGTACGCGCTGTGGGCGGCGGCGGTGGCGTACTCGATCCGCGCCCACCTGAAGGAGAGGGCGACGGAAACGGCACCCTCACCCCGCGAGGAGACCGTGCCGGTGCCGTGACCGACACGGTCGCCTATGGCTCAGGAGCCCTGCGCGATACGGGAGATGAAGCCGACCCAGGCCTCGGGGGAGAGGGTCAGCTGGGGGCCGGGGGTGTGCTTGGAGTCGCGTACGTGGATGGTGGTGGGGCAGGTGGCTACCTCGACGCAGTCGCCGGAACCGCTGCTGCTGTAGCTCGACTTGAACCAGGTCAGCTCGCTGGTGCTCATAAGGATCCTCGCATCCGCTGCAACAGGCTCACGGAGTCTTCGAGGGAGAGAGCCTGCACACGCATCCTGGCATATCGCCTCTGGAGCACGCTCACCACCTTCGAGTCAGAGATGAGCTGACCGCATTCGGGGCCCTCGATGTAGGCGAACCACTTGTTCTCGGGGGTCTCCAGCAACTGCATGGGGCCGTGGAGCCCGGCATGCGACTCCCGCACCAACGGCATGATCTGGATCTCGACGTTGCGCAGTGCGGACATCTCCAGTACGTGCTCGATGAGTTCCCGCGTGACGTCCACACCGCCCGTGCACCGCCGGAACAGGTGCTCCTCAAGGACGAAGCCGAACGCGGTGTTGGGCAGTTCCCGCAGTAGCCGCTGCCGTTCGGCGCGCGCTTGCCACTGGGCCTCGATCTGCTCGTCGGTCAGCGGCGGCCATTCGTCGACGAACAGCTGACGGGCGTAGGCCTCCGTCTGCAGCAACCCCGGAATCAGTCGGCACTCGTACGTGCACAGCGTGATCGCCGTCTTCTCCAGCCGCGCCCACCGCCGAAACCACGCCGCCAGACCAGGCTGCCGAGCCAGATGTTTCGCCGCCTTTTGGAGCGCCCCGGTATTCCCAAGCACCGGCTCCGACCGTTCCGGGAACGTCGGATCGGGCATCCGTCGCCCCAACTCCACCGAAGCCACCATGTGCTTGGAGAGCCCCACCAGGTCTCCGAACTCCTCCCGGCTCAGCCCCGCGTGCTCCCGCAACGCCTGAACGACCGCCCCGAACGTCCGCAGACTGTCCGATGATTCCGGCTCGCCACCCTGCCCCGTACCGCTCACGCCATAGCCCATGGCAGACACCTCCCGCGCATATGGTCACGGGCGGTCACAAGTACCGTCCAGCCCGTGACCGCGTACGCTCGCGCAGCGTACGCGCCGCCGACCTGGAGAATTGGCGTGCGCAGCCGCCAGATTGGGCGCATGACAGCGCCTTCCGCCCCACAAAACCCGGTTACCGTACGTGTGTTCACCCAGCGCCTGAGTGCAACGCCCCGAGGCGCACGCCTCGCCCGGTACCTCGCCCTGGATCAACTCCGCGCTTGGGGCGTCCCGTACGACTCCGACACCGCCCAGGCCACCGCAGTGATCGTCGCCGAACTCGCCGCCAACGCTGTCACGCACGGCCGCGTCCCCGGCAGGGACTTCGAGCTGCGTCTCTCCCTGGTGCCGGGCAGCGTCCGCGTCGAGGTCACCGACATCCGCACGGAACCCCGCCCCCAGGCTCCCGTCGCCGTACCCCCACCCCAGCCGCTGGCCGAAACGGGCCGTGGCATGCTCCTCGTCGACGCGCTGGCCGCCCGCTGGGAGGTGCTGGACCGGGAACCGCCACCCGGAAAGATCGTCCGCGCCGAGATCGACCTGTCGCGGCCGTAGAACATCGCCCGTCCGCTCACGAACACCCGAAAGCGATCATGCTTCTCTCACTCCTCCCGACGCGGCAGGGGCCGCGTTTCGCACTTCTGGAATCCGGCGTGACGCTCTTCGCCGCCCTCTGCTGGAAAGTGCTCGCTTTCGCGATGTACGCGGAGGGCTACGACCTCGACGAGAGCGCGCCGGTCCAGGTGACGGGCGACGAGGACATCGCGGCCCTGGCTCTGCTGTTCGGCCTGTCGGTCCCCGTGTCCGCTGGTGGGCTGGAGGATCTGACCCGGCGATCGTTGTTCGCCGCATGGCACACACCTTGCCCGCGCATGTCACGGTCAGTCACAAGCTCCCGGTGAACGTGCACCGGAACATGACTTGAAGTAGTCGCCTATCGTGTCGCCGGCCGCGTCCGTCCGGGGGATTCCTCCGCGCCTCGTTGTCACTGCGGCTTGACTCAGAGGCGCGTTGATCTGCCCGTTTACGTCAATTGGGGGGGCGTGCGGGAGCGCGCGATCCCGAGTTATCCACTGTGCGCGCCTCCCGTGTTCATTACTCAACGTGATCGATGTCCTGATACTCCTGTGCACAAGCCGTGACGCTGCGTGATGACGGCAGTTCTGTCGTGCCCGTCATTTCGTGAGTCGTCCTTCGCGTCCCAGGAAAAGCAGGAAAGAGGAAGATCATGCCGATCAAGGCGGCGAAAGCCCCGTCGGAGACCGATGCGCCGCAACAGGGTGAGCAGCAGGAACAGCTGCAGAGCCTCAGCACCGCCGCAGCGCGCAATCTGGCCACCACCACCAAGTCCGAACCCCAGATGCAGGGGATCAGCTCGCGCTGGCTGACCCGGATGCTGCCGTGGGTGAACGTGCCGGGCGCGGTCTACCGCGTCAACCGCCGGCTCTCCTACACCCTGGGCGACGGCCGGGTGTCCTTCGTGAAGACCGGCGCGAAAGTCCAGGTCGTGCCGGAGGAACTCGGCGAACTGCCATTGCTGCGCGGTTTCCAGGACGGCGGCGCGCTCGGCGCGCTGGCCGAGAAGTTCACGCAGAGGGAGTTCGAGCCGGGCCAGGTCATCGTGCAGGCGGGCCGCAAGGCGGACCACGTGTACCTGATCGCGCACGGCAAGGTGGAGAAGATCACCGAGGGGCCGTACGGCGACGAGGCGGTCCTCGGGCTGATGGCCGACGGGGACGCCTTCGGCGGCCATGTGCTCGCCGGGGCGGACAAGAAATGGGAGTTCACGGCTCGTGCCGCGACGCAGACGACGGTTCTCGCGCTGCCGATGTCGGCGTACAAGGCGGTCGCCGAGCGGCACCAGGCGCTGCGCGACCACGTGCGGCGGATCAGCTTGAACGGATACCAGAAGGTGAACAAGTCCGGCGAGGTGGACATCGAGCTGACCTCGGGGCACCGGGGCGAGGCGACGCTGACGCAGACCTTCGCCGACTACGAACTCACCCCGCGCGAATACGAGTTGAGTGTGGCTCAGACGGTGCTGCGGGTGCACAGCCGGGTCGCCGACCTCTACAACGAGCCGATGAACCAGACGCAGCAGCAGCTGCGGCTGACCATCGAGGCGCTGCGTGAGCGGCAGGAGTACGAGCTGGTCAACAACGAGGACTTCGGCATGCTCCACAACGCCGACTTCGACCAGCGCATCTCCACGTACTCCGGCCCGCCCACCCCCGACGACCTGGACGAGCTGCTGACCATGCGGCGCAAGACCCGCTGCCTGCTTGCCCACCCCAAGGCCATCGCCGCGTTCGGCCGGGAGTGCAACCGGCGGGGTATCTACTTCGGCGGCGTCGAACTGCACGGAAACCACCTGCCCGCCTGGCGTGGGGTGCCGCTGCTGCCGTGCAGCAAGATCCCGATCAGCAAGCAGGGCACGTCGTCGATCATCGCCATGCGCACGGGAGAGGACGACCAGGGCGTGATCGGCCTCTACCAGACGGGCATCCCGGACGAGGTGGAGCCCGGACTGAACGTGCGTTTCATGGGCATCGACGAGAAGGCGATCATTTCGTACCTGGTCAGCACCTACTACTCGGCGGCGGTGTTGGTGCCGGACGCGCTCGGCATCCTGGAGAACGTCGAGGTCGCCCGCACGAACGGGAGCTGACGACAGTGTCGTTGATCTCCCGGGCCACCGCGCCCGCGGCTGGCCACGACGTGGCGGAGCTGGTGCGCGGCCTGCTGTCGGCGGGTGCGGCCGCGTCGCCACACCCGCCGTCCGCCGCGAAGGCGTCGCGCGGACCACGGCTGCCGTCCGCCCCCACGGGGCTCGGCACGTCCGCCGCCCGGATCGGCCTCGGTCCCGGCGCATCGCGGGATCTCTCCGCCCGGACGGGCTCCGCCGCGGTTCCTGTGAACGCACCCTCCCTCCCGCTGCCGTCCCCGTCCCCGCCGTCGCCGTCCCGGGCGACCGCTCACCCGTCGGCGCCCGTGCTGCCGCCCGGCCCCACCGGGCAGGGCACGTCCGCCGCCCGCCTGAGCACCGCCGTGCGCCCCCGCACGGAGTCGGCCCCGGCGGACCCTCACCGCGAGCTCCACTGCCCGCCCGCCGTGCGCGACGACCCCGCCCTGGGCGAGACGGTCACCGAGCGGCTGGTCGAGTGGGCCGAGGAGATCGGTATCTACCCCGGCCAGCTCGACAAGATCCGCAAGGCGGACTTCGGACGGCTGATCATGCTCGCCCATCCCGAGTCGGACGACCCCGACCGGCTGCTGGCGGCAGCCAAGTGCGCGCTGTCGGAGTGGGCGGTGGACGACCACTACGTGGACGGTGAAGTGGAACGGGCCCGGCACGACCTGCTCGGGCAGCGCCTCGCGATCGCCCACTCCGTGATCGACCAGGCCCACTTGCCGCTCTCGTACGCACCCCGGCTGGAGGAGGTCGTCCGGGCGGACCCGGTCATGCGGGCCCTGCGCGACTCCCTCGACAACCTGGCCGGATACGCGACCACCACACAGGTGCGCCGGCTCCGCCACGAGCTGGCGATCATGTTCGTGGCCTACAACCAGGAAGGCGTGTGGCACACGGCGGGGCAGCGACCGCCGGTCTGGGAGTTCCTGATGCACCGGCACGAGAACAGCTTCGTGCCGTGCATGGTGCTTGTCGACGCCGTCGCCGGCTACGAGGTCCCGATGGCCGAGTTCTCCGACCCGCGGGTGCGCCGGGCGTTCACTATGGCCGGCTCGGCGAGCGTGATCGTCAACGACCTCTACTCCATGGGCAAGGAGGACCCGACGGACTTCAGCCTCCCCCGGCTGATCGCCGTCGAGGACGAGTGCTCCCTGGAAGAGGCCGTGGACCGCACGGTCGAGATCCACAACGAGCTGATGCACACCTTCGAGGCCGAAGCCGCCGTCCTGGCCGCCGCCGGCTCCCCGGAACTGC
The DNA here is from genome assembly GCF_015712165.1 of Streptomyces spinoverrucosus. Classification (NCBI taxonomy): domain Bacteria; kingdom Bacillati; phylum Actinomycetota; class Actinomycetes; order Kitasatosporales; family Streptomycetaceae; genus Streptomyces; species Streptomyces spinoverrucosus. The sequence continues at coordinate 6,103,232 of NZ_JADPZX010000001.1, forward strand.
GCCGCTTCCTGGCCGGAACCTGGGCCTGGCTCGGCGGCAGCCGCGAGTGGCACGCGGGCAGCGCCCGCTACCACAGCGCCGCGGACGCCGTCTGAGCACGTCCCGTCACCCCCACCTCTCGAGTAAGGACCTCTCCTCCCATGTCCAAGATCTCCACCCAGATGGAAAGCATCGCCATGCACGACGTACTGCGCACCGACTACCAGAAGTCGGTCGCGGACTACTGGAACAAGGAGAAGGACCCCGTCAACATCCGCCTCGGAGAGGTCGACGGGCTCTACCACCACCACTACGGACTCGGCGACTGGGACCCGTCCGTCCTGACCGGCCCGAACGACACGCGTGAGCAGCGCATCATCGAGGAGCTGCACCGCCTGGAGACCGCCCAGGCCGAGGTGCTCCTCGACCACCTCGGCGACATCCGCCCGGACGACCGGCTGCTGGACGCCGGCTCCGGCCGCGGCGGCACCAGCTTCATGGCCCACGCCCGCTTCGGCTGTCACGTGGACGGCGTCAGCATCTCCGAGCAGCAGGTCGACTTCGCCAACGCCCAGGCGGCGCAGCGCAAAGTGACCGACAAGGTCCGCTTCCACTTCCGCAACATGCTGGACACCAGCATGGACTCCGGATCGCGCCGGGCCATCTGGACCAACGAGACGACGATGTACGTCGACCTGTTCGAACTCTTCGCGGAGTTCGCCCGCCTGCTGGAGTACGGCGGCCGGTACGTCTGCATCACCGGCTGCTCCAACGACGTGACCGGCATGCGGTCCAAGGCCGTCAGCAGGATCGACGAGCACTACACCTGCAACATCCACCCACGCAGCGAGTACTTCAAGGCGCTCGCCGCCAACAACCTGGTACCCATCCAGGTCGTCGACCTGACCCCGGACACCATCCCGTACTGGGAACTGCGCGCCAAGTCGTCCGTCGCCACCGGTATCGAGGACCCTTTCCTCGCGGCGTACAAGGAAGGCAGCTTCCACTACCTCCTCATCGCGGCCGACCGCATCTGACCCCCACCCGCCCTCACGGGAAGCAGCGGACGGAGCGCGGGCGCACACTGGAAGCAGAAGGCCAGGTGTCACGAGTCGATCGTGGAGGTGACCATGAGCAGGCTTGAAGAGCATGTCGACGTCGGAGTCCCGATCGACAAGGCCTGGGACAGCCTGCACCGGGTGGAGGACTACCCGCGCTTCGTGGCAGGACTGCGTGACGCCCGCGCGGAGGCGGGCGGCCGAGCCCATCTGGACGTCGAGGCCGGCGGCCGGACCCGGGAACTCGACGCCGAGCTGTCCGACCGCGGTGGGGAACGCGTGATGGAGTGGCACACCACGAGCGCCCCCGAGCTGACGGGGTCCTTCTCGCTGCAGCCGATCGACCGGAATCACACCCGGGTCCAGGCGAGGATCGAGTACGACGCCGCCGCCGTCCGTGAGACCTTCGGCGGACCGAAGGGATTCGCCCAGGTCAACGCGATCGAGCGGCTCGTCCGCAGCGATCTGGAGCAGTTCAAGGAGTACGTGGAACAAGGGCGGTAATTCCCCCTGCGCAGGTGTGCGCGGTCCATCACGATGATGGACCGCGCACACGTGTGTGATCAGCAGGGCTGCGTGGTGCGGCTGCGCGGGCCATTGACGCGCAAGCGGTTCGATTCTACGGTCCCGTTCGCAGTGACGATCGTTGTTCGATATCTAGAACAGGAGCGTTCACGTGAGCCGCAGAAGAACCGCACTCCTCGCCCTGCCCGCCGCCGCCCTGCTCGCCCTCGTCCCGAGCACGGCGAACGCCTACCCCAACCCCGGCCGGGTCACGGGCTCCGTCATCACCCACGACCCCTCCATGATCCGCACCTCGTCCGGGCAGTACCTGCTGTACGCCACCGGCGGCGGCATCGCCAACAAGACCTCCACCGACCGCATCGCCTTCAGTGCGGGCGCCGACGCCTTCTCCGCCCGCCCCGGCTGGTGGTCCCGCTACTCCTCCGTGCCGGAGGCCTGGGCGCCGGACCTCTCCTACCAGGGCGGCCGGTACCTGCTGTACTACTCGGTCTCGTCCTTCGGCTCCAACACCTCGGCCATCGGCCTCGCCACCTCCACGACCGGCCGCCCGGGCAGCTGGACCGACCAGGGGATCGTGTACTCCTCCGGCTCGTCCAGCGACTACAACGCCATCGACCCCAACCTCTTCGTCGACTCCGACGGCAAGTGGTGGCTGTCCTTCGGCAGTTGGTGGACCGGCATCAAGATGATCCAGCTCAGTCCCGCCACCGGGAAGCAGCTCTCCTCCAACACCACCCGGTACTCCCTGGCCTCCCGCCCCACCGGCACCAAGGCCGTCGAGGCGCCGTTCATCGTCAAACGCAACGGCTCCTACTACCTCTTCGCCTCGTACGACACCTGCTGCGCCGGCACCAGCTCCACGTACAAGGTCAAGGTCGGCCGTGCCACCAGCGTCACCGGGCCGTACTACGACAGGAACGGCGTCCCGATGACGAACAACGGAGGCACGCCCGTCCTCGAATCGCACGGCAGCGTCATCGGACCGGGCGGGCAGTCGATCATGAACGACGTCGACGGGGACCTGATCGTCTACCACTACTACGACGGCAACGACAACGGCACGCCCAAGCTCGGCATCAACCTTCTCAACTGGAGCAGCGGATGGCCCGTCGCGTACTGATGATGCTCGCCGCGCTGGTCTTCCTGCTCGGGCTGGGACAGTCCCCGGCGAGCGCGGCCTCGTTCTCGAACCCGGTCAAGTCCGTCAAGGGCGCCGACCCCTGGATCTCGTACCACAACGGCAACTACTACCTCATCAGCACCAGTTGGACCGACGCCATCACCATCCGCAAGTCCGCCACCCTCGCCGGGCTCGCCACCGCGCCCAGCGTGCAGGTGTGGAAGGGCGACGCGGCCTCCCGGTGCTGCAACGTCTGGGCTCCAGAGCTGCACTTCCTCAACGGGCGCTGGTACCTGTACTACGTCGCCGGCCAGAACGTCTCCGACTACATCCCGACCCAGCGCAGCCATGTGCTGGAAAGCGCCGGGTCCGACCCGATGGGGCCGTACACCTACCGCGGCCGGCTCAACTCCGCCTGGATGCTGGATCCGACCGTGGGCACCATCAACGGTCAGCTCTACCTCTTCGGCAGCGCGAGCGGCGGCACACAGAACCTCGTCGCCGCCCGGATGTCGAACCCGTACACCGTCAGCGGGCCCTTCTCGACCATCTCCACGCCCACCCACGACTGGGAACGACAGGGCGGCACGGTCAACGAGGGACCGGAGATCCTCCAACGGGGCGGGCGGACGTTCCTGATCTACTCCGCGAGCGGCTGCTGGACCCCCGACTACAAGCTGGGGCAGCTCGAACTCACCGGCTCCAACCCGCTCTCCGCCTCCTCCTGGACGAAGAAGTCCACACCCGTCTTCCAACGCAGCGACGGAAACGGCGTGTACGGACCCGGCCACAACGGTTTCTTCACCTCGCCGGACGGCAGCGAGAGCTGGATCGTCTACCACGCCAACGACAACGCGAGCGAGGGCTGCGACAACGGCCGTACCACCCGGGCACAGAGGTTCACCTGGAACGCCGACGGCACGCCGGACTTCGGCACGCCGGTAAGGCTCGGAGCCTCCCTCGCCGGGCCCTCCGGGGAACCGTCCAGCACCTCGACGACGTACACGGCCGTGAACCGCAACAGTGGCAAGTGCCTTGACGTGGCGGGGAGTTCTACGGCCGACGGAGCGAACGTCCAGCAGTGGACGTGCAGCGGCGGCAACAACCAGAAATGGCGTCTGGAGGACCTCGGGGACGACACCCACCGCCTGGTCAACGTGGCCACCGGCAAGGTACTCGACACCGAGAACTGCTCCTCCGCCGACGGCGCCGACCTGCGCCAGTGGTCCTGGCTGAACAACACCTGCCAGCGCTTCCGCTTCATCGCGACCGACGGTGGCTACGTCCGCATCGTCAACCAGTCCACCGGCAAGGTCGCCGACGTCGCCAACTGCTCCACGGCGGACGGGGCGGACGTACGCCAGTGGACGTGGCTGAACAACGACTGCCAACAGTGGCGCTTGAACCCGGCTTAGCTGCAGCGCCCCAAAGGGGCGCGGGGCTGTATCAATATGCGGCTCCGCCGCGCGGGCGCGACCAGCCACATGAGTTCCCGCAGTCGCACACACAGCACTCCCCACGGCGAGAACGCGCTACCCCGCCTGCCCCATCCCCGCCGCGTTCGGCCAGTTGGTCGCCCCCGGCCAGCCGGTCGCCGAGGCCGGGGACAGGCCGCCCGGGGGCACCGGGGCGCCCGGGCCCGTGGCGCCCCGGACCTGGGCCGCGGTGAGCCCGCCGCGTGCCGGGACGCCCGGCGGGGTGGGAGCGGGGGCCGGCTGGGGGAACGCCTGGGCCACCGCGGGCTGGGGCATCGCGGGCTGGGGCATCGCCGGCTGCGGGACCTGCTGGGGCATCGCCGGCTGCGGTATCTGCTGCGGCACCTGCGGCTGCGGGAACGTCTGGGGCGCCGGTGCCGGTACCGGCGCCGCCGCCGGCATCGGCACGCCGGCGCCGACCGCACCAACGGGACCGGCGGCCGCGACGGCCTGAGCGGCAAGGCCCTGCACGCCGGCCCCGTTGGTGGCACTGACCAACCGGTCCACCGCCGCCGTACCCGAGCTGTAGCTGGTCCCGGTGCCCAGCTCGGGCACGGCGGCTCCCCTCCTGGTCCCGTAGAGCACCTGTTCCAGGCCGGACACCAGGCGACGCACGTCCACCTGGGGGCGCACCACGAGCCGCAGGAAGCGGCTGGAGGATCCGATCTTGTTGCCGCACTCACGGACCAGGATCCGGTGCTCGGTGAGCAACCGGTCCCGGACCACGGTGCCCTCGGCGCCCACGGGGAGACGCACGAAGAGGAAGTTTCCCTGCGAGGGGTAGACCGTCAGACCCGGCAGGGCCGAGAGCTGGCTGGCCATCTCCAGGCGGTCGCGGCGGACCTGCTGGAGGCTCTGCGCGTATTCCTGGCCGTGCTCCTTCAGCATGAACACCACGTGCTCGGCGAAGGAGTTGAGGTTCCACTTGGGCAGCATGGAGCGCACCCGGCCCGCGAGCGCCGGGTTGGCCACCAGATAGCCGAAGCGGATGCCGTGCAGGCCGAAGTTCTTGCCCAGGCTGCGCAGGACGACGACGTTGGGGCGGATCATCGCCTCCTGTACGACGCTGGGTTCGGCCTCGGCGTCCGCGAACTCCAGGAACGACTCGTCGATGACGACCAGGTCCCGGTCCGCCATCGCGTCCATGAACTGCACGATCGCGTGCTTGTGCAGAAAGCCGCCGTCGGGGTTGTTGGGGTTGCAGATCACGGCGACCCGGGTGCCGCGGGCGCGGATGAACTCGGCGTACTGGGCGAGGTCCAGGGCGAAGCCGCTGGACTCCTGGAGCGGGAACATGTCGACCCGCTTGCCGGTCTCCATGGGCTGGTCGGTCCAGCGGCCGAAGGTGGGGACGGGGATGGCGAGGGACTCCCGGACGAGCAGGTGGTCGATCCAGGTGATCAGCTCGGTCGAGCCGTTGCCCATCGCGACGGCCTGCGGCGGGAGTTGGAGGAGGTTGCACAGCTCGGCCGTGATCGTGTCGGCGCTGCTGGGGTAGTACGTGACGATGTCCCGCAGCTTGCCCGCCATGTCGTCGAACATCGCCGGGGTCGGGAAGTACGGGTTGCAGGGAATGCAGAAGTCGATCGGACCGGCCCCGTCGCCGCCCTCGCGGGTCAGAGCCGCCATCGACGGGCTGTGCGCCGCCGTGCTGCGGAACAGCGAGGTGACGTTCTCAGCCATGGAACCTCCGTGTGGGGCGGACCCGGTGGGGACGATCGGGTCCGTCGTCTTTGGGTGGCCCGCGCGGGGGAGCACGGGCCGTCCATAGATACGGATGCCTGTGAGGCGCTGTTCAATCCTTGTGAATTTGTTGGGAAGTTGTGAAGCCCCTGTGGTTTGGCTCCCTATACATCGGAGCTTTGAACTCGGCCGGTCTGTACCTTTCCTTTGACATCTCGCCGAACTAGCGCATCGATCACATGGACTTGGAACCTTGACGCCCTGAAACCTCCAATGTTCACTGCACATGACAAGTCGACCCGAAGAGGGTGATCATGGTGCAGAGAGTCCTGCGGTCCTTACCGCTGCTGGCCCTCCTCGCGGGGCTGCTGGCCGGAGGGACCGCCTCGCCCGCATCCGCCGCGCCCACGGACGCCGCCTTCGACCAGGCCGCCGGTGCGCTGAACGTCGATCGCGCGGCCTACCTCTCCAAGCACGACATCGTCTACAACCAGCCCAACACCAACCCCGCCCACGGCCTGACCGTGGGCAACGGCCGTACCGGTGCGATGGTCTGGCAGCAGAACGGCCTGACCATGCAGACGTCCGGTGTCGATCTGTCCGAGCAGTCGGCGTACGCCGCGGGGCGGGTGAACCTGGCGACCACGCCGGCGATGGACACCGGTTACACCGACTACCAGCAGCGGCTGTCGCTGTATGACGGCACGCTGGTGACCAGGTACGACAGCAACCGCACGGTGACCGTGCTGGGTTCGCCGGACTCCGAGGTCATGGGCATCCATGTGGACGACACCCGCAGCGGCGTGTCCGATGTGTCGTTCACGCTCAGCATGTGGGACCCGGCCACGGTGACCAACATCGCGGACGTGCCCGATCTGAACACCTGGAAGACCATCTCCACCTTCGCCGATGCGGGCGTGGCCGGTCTGAGCCGGGGGCAGGCGGATCCGCACGGGTTCGGCTACACCCTCGCCGCCACCGTCGAGGGGGCGAGTTACACCCCCCAGGTCGTCGATGCGCGCACGGTGCGGGTGACCATCACCCCGACCTCCAGCTACACCATCTGGTTCACCGCGGCGAGCCGGATCAACGCGCCGAACAAGGACTCGGTGGCGCAGGCCCGCAGTCAGCTCAGCGCGGTCAAGTCGACGGGCTACGCCACCACGCTGAACAACTACAAGGACTGGTGGCACGCGTTCTGGGCGAAGTCGTTCGTGCAGTACTCCGGCCTGTCCGGGGACGCCGACTACCTGGAGAACGTCTACTACCTGTCGACCTACATGATCGCGGCAGGCGGCTTCGGCAACTACCCCTCCCACTTCATCAACGGCGTCTTCCGGGCCACGGAGGACCAGTCGAAGTGGAGCTACCGGAATTCATTCGCAGTGCATCGGCCTTCAGGCCGGTGGTGAAGCGAATCTGATGGTGGCGACGCGGAGCGTCGCGGAATCAGGTCCGGCGGAGCGGGACACCGCAGTTCTTCGCCTGCGGTGCGGAGCATCACGAGGCGGCGTCCCGGCGGAGCCGGGCAGTGCTCATACCGGCCGGTTCTGCTGTTCGATGTACTGCTTGACCACGGTCAGCGGTGCGCCGCCGACGGTGCCGGCGAAGTAGGACCCGGACCAGAGTTTGTTGGCCCGCCAGTAGTGCCGTACCAGGTCGGGGAACTCCTGGCGCAGGCGGCGGGAGGAGACACCCTTGAGGGAGTTGACCAGCTTGGTCACGGCGACCTTGGGCGGGAAGTTCACCAGCAGATGGACGTGGTTGTTCTCGCCGTTGAACTCCACCAGCTCGCACTCGAAGTCCGTACACACCGACCGCATGATCTCCTCCATGCGCCTCAAGTGGGCATCGGTGAACACCTTGTGCCGGAACTTGGTCACGAAGACCAAGTGGACGTGCATCACGAAAACACAGTGCCTACCAGTTCTGATCTTCTGCATCTCGCCCATAATCCAAGTATGTATCGTGGCCGTCATGCAGCTCAGGTACGCCTTCAGGTTGTACCCGGACACCGGCCAGCAGAGGGCGTTGGCGAAGGCGTTCGGGTGCGCCCGCGTCGTCTTCAACGACGCGGTCCGCGCCCGTGAAGACGCCCGCAAGGCCCAGCAGCCGTTCCCGAAGATCGGCGAGCTGTCCACCCGCCTGATCACCCAGGCCAAGGGGACGGTGGAGCGCTCCTGGCTGGGCGAGGTCTCCGCGGTCGTCCTCCAGCAGTCTTTGCGCGACGCCGAGACTGCGTACCGCAACTTCTTCGCCTCCCTCAAGGGCACCCGCAAGGGCCCCAAGACCGGTCCGCCCCGTTTCAAGTCCCGCAAGGACGCGAGGCAGTCGATCCGGTTCACCGCCAACGCCCGCTGGAACATCACCGACAGCGGCCGTCTGAACCTGCCGAAGATCGGCGCGGTGAAGGTGAAGTGGTCCCGCACGCTGCCCTCCACCCCCACCTCCGTCACCGTCTTCAAGGATGCGGCCGGCAGGTTCTTCGCCTCCTTCGTCATCGACACCGACCCCGCCCCCGACGCGACACGGATGCCCGAAACCGACCGCACCATCGGCATCGATCTCGGCCTGACCCACTTCGCGGTCCTGTCCGACGGCACGAAAATCGACTCTCCGCGCTTCCTGCGCCGCGCGGAGAAGAAGCTGAAGAAGACCCAGCAGGAGCTGTCCCGCAAGCAGAAAGGAAGCAAGAACCGCGCCAAGGCCCGCCTGAAGGTCGCCCGCGCCCACACCAAGGTCGCCGACGCCCGCCGAGAGTTCCATCACCAGCTCTCCACGAAGCTGATCTCCGAGAACCAAGGGATCGCCGTGGAGGACCTGTCGGTAGCGGGACTGGCCCGCACGAAGCTGGCCAAGTCCGTGCATGACGCCGGATGGGCGTCGTTCATCAGCATGCTGGAGTACAAGGCAGAACGGTACGGCCGCACCCTGGTCAAGATCGGCCGGTTCGAACCGACCTCCCAGACCTGCTCCACCTGCGGCGCCGTGGACGGACCCAAACCCCTGAACATCCGGGAATGGACCTGTACCGCCTGCGGCACCGTCCACGACCGGGACACCAACGCCGCGATCAACGTGAAGACGGCCGCCGGACTGGCGGTATCGGCCTGCGGAGCGCCGGTAAGACCGGGAGCAATCCCGGCACAGCGCGAAGAAACAGGAAGCCACGGATTCCCGACCGAACCCCGTGCCGCGTAGCAGCACAGCAACGGAACGGAAGGCCAGAATCCTCGGGCTTCAGCCCGAGGTGCAAGTCAATGGTACTGGAACCAGAGAGACGTCTATCTGTCGTTCCTGGCCGCCAACCAGCGGGAGCTGATCGACCGTCACAACAACCTGTACCACCGCAACTACGCGGCCCTGAAGTCGTACACCCAGACCAGATACGGCGTGGACGGACTCTGGGTCCCGGAGACCATGGGCTGGGACGGCAACGCGCGGGGCACGATCAACAGCGACTACACCAAGAACGTGCTGTCCACCGGCTACGAGGCCGCGTACAGCATGTACCTGCGCTACCGGTACACCGATGACACGGAGTACCTGCGCAACGTCGCCTATCCGTTCATGCGGGAGACCGCGAAGTTCTACTCGGCGATGCTCACGCGCGACCCGGCGACCGGCAAGTACCACATGGCCAACTCCAACTCGCACGAGACGTACTGGAATGTGCGGGACGCGATCACCGACCTGGCCGCGGTGCGCAGCATCTTCCCGCTCACCATCCAGGTGAGCCGGCAACTCGGCGTCGACGAGGGGTTGCGCGGAACCTGGCAGACGGTGCTCGACAACCTCACGCCCTTCGTGGTGGAGAACGGCGCCTACCAGCCGCACCAGCCGCCGATCGCGCAGACCCGCAACAACGAGAACGTCTCCAGCGAACTGATCTGGCCCTACGACCTGACCGGCATCGGCGCCCCGGACCACCAGACGGCCGTCAACACCTGGAACCAGCGGCCCTTCCCCTACGGCAACGTCTGGGCCAACGACGCGGTGCAGGCCGCCCGGCTGGGCCTCGGCAACGAGGCCTACCAGGGCATGAAGACCATGCTGCAGAAGTACCAGAACTACCCCAACGGCATGACGAACAACACCAACGGGGTCTTCGAGTACCTGGGCGTGCACCTCACCGCGCTCAACGAGTCACTGCTGCAGAGCTACAACGACAGGATCCGGGTCTTCCCCGGCGTGCCGGGCGACTCCTCGTTCGTCGGCAGGTTCACGCTGCTGGCGAAGGACGGCTTCCAGATCAGCTCGGAGCGCGAGGCCGGCGAGGTCAAGTACGTCGGAGTCAAGAGCCTCTACGGCAAGCAGGCCACCGTGGTCAATCCGTGGAACGGCCAGCAGGTGCAGGTCCGCCGGGTCTCGGACGGCGCGATCGTCACCGGCGGCACCGGCACGGAACTCACCTTCAGCACGACCGCGAACACCGTCTACGTGGTCGAGCGCACCGCCAAGCCGCTGAGCTCCTACGCCTCCACCCGGCTGACCGGCACCGCCAACCAGGGCCAGAAGTCCCTCAGCGGCACCGCCTCCACGCTCGGCAGCAACAAGGGGCAGACCCCGGAGGGCGCCATCAGCCTGCGCGCGGTGGCCAACAACCAGTACGTCACGGCCGCCAACGCCGGCGCCGACCCGCTGATCGCCAACCGCACGGCCGTGGGCACCTGGGAGCGGTTCGACCGGATCGACCTCGGCGGCGGCAACATCGCCCTGAAGTCATGGGCGAACGGCAAGTACGTCACCGCCGAGGCCGCGGGTGCCGAGCCGCTGATCGCCAACCGGGACGCGATCGGGGCGTGGGAGACCTTCCAGACGGTCCAGAACCCCGACGGCACCCTCAGTCTCAGGGCGCAGGCGAACGGCAAGTACGTCTGCGCCGAGGCCGCGGGTGCCGAGCCGCTCATCGCCAACCGGGACGCGATCGGGCCGTGGGAGAAGTTTCAGGTGAGCACCGGGTGACACGCGGACCGGCGGGCGCATTGCGCCGCCCGCCGGTTCCGCCACCGGGTCGTCCGGGTCAGGCGGAGAACGAGTGCACCGTCGTCGTGCGGTACGTCTGCCCCGGCCGCAGCACCGTCGACGGGAACGACGGCTTGTTCGGCGAGTCCGGGAAGTGCTGCGTCTCCAGGCACAGCCCGTCGCCCTGCCGGTAGACGGTGCCGCCGGAGCCGACGAGGGTGCCGTCGAGGAAGTTGCCGGAGTAGAACTGCAGGCCCGGCTCGGTGGTCGCGATCTTCAGGGTGCGCCCGGAGGACGGGTCCCGGAGCGTGGCGATGTGCTCGGGACGGGTGGTGAGGCCCTTGTCGAGGACCCAGTTGTGGTCGATGCCCTTGCCGTACAGCAACTGCTGGTGCGGTACGCGGATGTCCTCGCCGACGGTCTTGGTGCGCCGGAAGTCGAAGGGCGTGCCCGAGACCCGCGCCAGTTCGCCCGTGGGGATCAGCCCCGAGTCGACTGGCGTGTAGCGGGAGGCGGCGATGGACAGCTCGTGGTCGTAGATCGTGCCGCTCGACTCGCCGGCCAGGTTCCAGTAGACGTGGCTGGTGAGGTTGACGACGGTGGCCTTGTCGGTGGTGGCCTCGTAGTCGATGCGCCAGTCGCCGCGCCGGGTGAGGGTGTAGGTGACCTTGGTCTTCAGCGTGCCGGGGTAGCCCATCTCGCCGTCGACGCCGGTGTAGTACAGGTACAGGCCGACGTCCGAGCCCTTGGTGAACGGCTCGACGTCCCACACGACCTTGTCGAAGCCCTTGGCGCCGCCGTGCAGGCTGTTCTCGCCGTCGTTGACGGAGAGCTGGTAGGCCTTGCCGTCCAGGGTGAAGCGGCCCTTGCCGATGCGGTTGCCGTACCGGCCGATCAGGGCGCCGAAGTACGGGCTGGAGGCGACGTAGTCCTCGATGGTGTCGAAGCCGAGGGAGACGTTGGCGTAGCGCCCGCGCCGGTCCGGGACTTCGAGGGACTGCACGATCCCGCCGTAGGAGAGGACCTTCAGCCGGGTGCCGCCGTTCTGAAGCGCCCAGCTGTACACCTTCGTACCGTCGGCGAGCTTCCCGAAGAGTTCCTTCACCGGCTTCCTGTCTCCTGTGGCATGTGCGGTGCCGATGGTCGACGCGGCGGCAAGCCCCGCCGCCGCGGCTCCGGCGATGACTGTGCGTCTGTTCAGTTCCATCTAGCGGCTCCAATGGGAGGAGTTGAAGACGCCGCTCAGGGCAGCGCCCCAAAGGGGCGCGGGGCTGTATCCATATGCGGCTCCGCCGCGCGGGCGCGACCAGCGACAACGGGCCCGCAGTTACCCACGACCTGAGCGACCCGTGCTCTACGAACCGACCTTGCGCTTGTTCCACACGTCGAACCCGACCGCCGCCAACAGCACAAGCCCCTTGATGACCTGCTGCCAGTCCGTGCCGATGCCGACGAGGTTCATACCGTTGTTCAGCACGCCCAGAACCAGACCACCGATGATCGCGCCGAGGACCGTGCCGACACCGCCGCTCATCGACGCGCCGCCGATGAACGAGGCCGCGATCGCCTCCAGCTCGAAGTTGAGGCCGGCCTTGGGCGAGGCCGCGTTGAAGCGGGCGGCGAAGACCAGACCCGCCAGGGCAGCGAGCATGCCCATGTTCAGGAAGACCAGGAAGGTGACCTTCTTGTCCTTCACACCCGACAGCTTGGCCGCGGGCAGGTTGCCGCCGATCGCGTAGATGTGGCGGCCGATGATCGCGTTGCGCATGACGTAGCCGAAGCCGACGAGCAGCACACCCAGGATGAGCAGCACGATCGGGGCGCCCTTGTAGCTGGCCAGCAGCAGCGTCAGCGTGAGGATGGCGGCGCCGAGCGCGACCAGCTTCAGCAGGAACAGGTTGAACGGCGGCACATCCAGCGAGAACTCCTGCTGGCGGCGGCGGTCGCGGAACTCCTGGAGGACCACGAACGCGATCATCGCGAAGCCCAGCAGCAGCGTGAGGTTGTGGTAGTTGGTGTTCGGGCCGACCTCCGGCAGGAAGCCGTTGGCGACCTTCTGCAGACCCTCCGGGAACGGGCCGAGCGTCTGGCCCTCCAGGAAGATCTCGGTCAGACCACGGAAGATCAGCATGCCCGCGAGGGTCACGATGAAGGATGGTATGCCGCCGTAGGCGATGAAGAAGCCTTGGACCGCGCCCGCGATCGCGCCCACCGCCAGGCACAGGATCACGGCGACCGGCCATGGCAGATCGTTCTTGACCATGAACACGGCTGCCATCGAGCCGATGAACGCCGTCAGCGAGCCGACCGACAGGTCGATGTGGCCCGCGATGATCACCAGCATCATGCCCATCGCAAGGATGAGGATGTAGCTGTTCTGCAGCACCAGGTTGGAGACGTTGCGCGGCAGCAGCAGGTCGCCGTCGGTCCACACGGCGAACAGCACCACGATCAGGCCGAGGGCGACCAGCATGCCGTACTGCCGCATGTTGCGGCGCATCCCGTCCAGCACCAGCTGGAGCAGACCGTCACCCGCGCCTGCTCCGCCCTTGCCCGGCGGCGCGGGGGCCGGGGTCTTGGCGGTCACATCCGTGCTCATCGCGTTACCTCTTTGTCCTTCGTCATCTGACGCATCAGCGTTTCCTGTGAGGCCTCGGCCCGCGAGAACTCACCGGTCAGCCGGCCCGCGGCCATCGTGTAGATGCGGTCGCACATGCCGAGCAGCTCCGGCAGCTCGGAGGAGATGAAGACGACCGCCTTGCCCTGGGCGGCCAGTTGGTCGATGACCGTGTAGATCTCGTACTTGGCGCCGATGTCGATGCCGCGCGTCGGCTCGTCCAGGATCAGCACATCCGGACCCGCGAAGATCCACTTGCTGAGGACGACCTTCTGCTGGTTGCCGCCGGACAGCTTGCCCACCGGCTCGAAGACGGTCGGCGCCTTGATGTTCATGGACTTGCGGAAGCCCTCGGCGACCTGCCGCTCCCCGTGCTCGTCGACCACGCCCCGCTTGGCGACCTTGCCCAGCGCGCTGAGCGAGATGTTGCGGTTGATGGTGTCGATGAGGTTCAGGCCGTAGTGCTTGCGGTCCTCGGTGACGTACGCGATGCCGTTCCTGACCGCCTCGGGGACGGATTTCGTGCGGATCTCCCTGCCGTCCTTGAGGACCGTGCCGCCCGCGTACCGGCCGTACGTCCGGCCGAAGACGCTCATCGCCAGCTCGGTGCGGCCGGCGCCCATGAGGCCCGCGATCCCGACGATCTCCCCGCGCCGCACCGACAGCGACACATCGTCGACCACCTTGCGCTGCTGGTCGATCGGGTGGTGCACGGTCCAGTTGCGGATCTCCAGGGCGGGCGCGGAGCCCTCCTCCGGCTCGTGCGGGGTGCGCTCCGGAAAGCGGTGCTCCAGGTCGCGGCCGACCATGCCGCTGATGATCCGGTCCTCGGTGGTCTCCGGCGCCTTCACATCGAGCGTCTCGATGGTGCGCCCGTCGCGCAGGATCGTCACCGAGTCGGCGACCTTGCGGATCTCGTTGAGCTTGTGGGAGATGATGATCGAGGTGATGCCCTGCTTCTTCAACTCCAGGATCAGATCCAGGAGTTTGCCGCTGTCCTCGTCGTTCAGGGCCGCGGTCGGCTCATCCAGGATGAGCAGCTTCACCTTCTTCGACAGCGCCTTCGCGATCTCCACCAGCTGCTGCTTGCCCACGCCGATGTCGGCGACGCGGGTGTCGGGGTGGTCGCTGAGACCGACCCGCCGCAGCAACTCGGTGGCGTGTCGCAGGGTCTCCCGCCAGTCGATGAACCCGCCCTTGGCGTGCTCGTTGCCGAGGAAGATGTTCTCCGCGAGGGAGAGGAACGGCGACAGCGCCAGCTCCTGGTGGATGATGACGATGCCACGCTGCTCGCTCGCCCGGATGTCCTTGAACTCGCAGACCTCCCCTTCGAAGAGGATGTCCCCCTCGTAGGTGCCGTGCGGGTGGACGCCGGAGAGGACCTTCATCAAGGTCGACTTGCCGGCGCCGTTCTCCCCGCAGATGGCGTGGACCTCGCCCTGCTGGACGGTCAGTGTGACGTCCGACAGCGCCTTGACGCCGGGAAAGGTCTTGACGATCGAGCGCATTTCCAGGACGGGTCCCGCCATGGTCGTGCCTTCCAATCAGAGTGAGCCGGCGGTTACTTGAGGTCGCTTTCCTTGATGTAGCCGGAGTCGACCACCGTCTCCTTGTAGTTGGCCTCGTCGACGCTGACCGGCTCCAGCAGGTAGGCCGGGACGACCTTGGAGCCGTTGTCGTAGGTCTTCTCGTCGTTGACCTCGGGCTTCTTGTCGTTCAGCACCGCGTCGACCATGTTCGAGGCCACCTTGGCGAGTTCGCGGGTGTCCTTGTACACGGTCATCGACTGCTCGCCGGCGATGATCGACTTCACCGAGGCGACCTCGGCGTCCTGACCGGTGACGATCGGCCACGGCTTGCTCTTGGAGCCGTAGTCGTCCGACCGCAGCGCCGAGAGGATGCCGATGGAGATGCCGTCGTACGGCGAGAGGACCGCGTCGACGCGCTCGCTCTTGTAGGCCGAGGTAAGGATTTCGTCCATGCGGTTCTGGGCCTTGCCGCCGTCCCAGCGCAGGGTGGTGACCTGGTTCAGCGCGGTCTGGCCGGAGCGGACGACGAGCTGCTTCTTGTCGATGTAGGGCTGCAGGACGTTCATCGCGCCCTGGAAGAAGTAGCGGGTGTTGTTGTCGTCGTTGGAGCCGGCGAACAGCTCGATGTTGAACGGGCCCTTCTCGCTGCCGTCCTTCAGGCCGAGCTTCTCCAGGATGTAGTTGCCCTGGAGCTCGCCGACCTTCTCGTTGTCGAAGGAGGCGTAGTAGTCGACGTTCTCGGTGCCGAGGATCAGGCGGTCGTAGGAGATCACCGGGATGTTCGCGTCCTTGGCCTGCTGCAGGACGTTGTTCATCGACTTGTTGTCGATGGCCGCGATGATCAGGGCCTTCACGCCCTGCGTGATCAGGTTCTCGACCTGCGAGACCTGCTGGTCGGGGTCGTCCTCGCCGTAGACGAGCTTGGTCTTGTAGCCCTTGGACTCCAGGTCCTTGACGACGTTGTTGCCGTCGGCGATCCAGCGCTCGGAGGACTTGGTCGGCATCGCGATGCCGATGGTGGCGCCCTCGGAGCTGCCCGAGTCCTCCTTGCTGCCGCCCTCGCCGCTCTGGCCGCAGGCGGTCAGGGTGAGGGCGAGGGAAGCGGCCGAGGCTATCGCGGCGAGTGCGGCTCTGCGGTTACGCATGATCATCATCCTTGATGTGTGCGAGGAGGAACCGAGACGAGGTGTGTGGGATTGTGCGCGGCTGTGTCTTGTTTTGTGAAGCCGGTTTTCCGGAAAGTTATGACGGGATGTCGAACCGGCGCAGTGCGCCCGGCAGTCGGGAGCCGAGCGGTGCCATGTCGCCGTCCGCTCCGTGGCGGGCCAGCAGATCGAGAGCGAGCCGGCCGCGCCGCACCCGTTCCTTGGCGGTGGCCAGCGTCAGCTCCCGCACGTGGTGCCCGTAGGGGTAGATTCCGGGAGCCTTGGACAGGCCGAACTTCAGGTAGAGCGGTGCGCCGCGCCGGATGAGCTCGGCCACCTCGTACATCCGCACATAGCCGCCGAGATCGTCGGGGGCCTCGATGTACATGTCCATGGGGGCGCCGGAGGTCCGGCGGATCTCGGTGAGGTGATCCAGCGTCAGGTCGCTGGGCACGTTGACGGAGTCGGCGCCGAGGTGCTCGTAGACCGCGTAACTCGCCGGGTTCACCGGCCCGATGAGCGCGGAGACCTTCAGCGTGGTGTCGGCGGGGAGGATGCCCTGCGTGCGCGCCTTGTGCAGCGTCCACAGCACGCCCTCGTCCGCGACGAGCAGGCACCTGACGCCCAACTCCGTGGCCCGTACGGCGTCTTCGACGCATCCGGCGACGGCGTCGTGGCCGCGCGCCCGCAGCCCCGCGCCCCGGGAGTCGGTACGGGTCGACCCGCCGATGTCCCAGGTGCCGCGCGGGCCGGTGAACAGGCAGAGCTCGATGTCACGTTCGCCGCACGCCTCGACCATCTCGGTGATCTCGGCGTCGGTCAGCATCCACACCCCGCTGCCCTGGCTGATCCGGTGAATCGGCACATCGAGGCGCGAGGACTCCTTGAGGACGACCGCCAGCGCCTCGGGACCCTCGCACGAGGGGATCTCGGTGCGCCAGCGGCCACCGCCCGGGAAGCTGTGCGGTGAGGCGTCGGCGGGATCGAGGGCGGGCGCGCCCAGGCCGAGCGCGGTGAGTGCCTGCTCACCGGGCCTGCGGGCTGCCGTGGCGGAAGCGTCGGTCACAAGCTGTCCTTCGTGTTCGGTATTTCGGACGAGGTTCGCGGCACTGGGTGTGCGGAGGCTGGGAGTACGCCGGTACGGCGGCCGTCAGGTTGCCCCCGTACCGGCGTACGACTGGGGGCGGAGCGGCTAGGGGCGCAGGAGCACCTTGCCGACCTTCGGGTCGCCGGCTCCGACCAGCTCGATGGCCTGCGAGAACTCGGTCAGCGGCAGCTCGTGGGTGACCAGCGGCACCGGATCCAGCAGCCCGGCGCCGAACACCCGCACGGTGTGCGCCCAGGCGTCCGGCGGCGCACCGAAGACGGTGTGCACCTCCAGCTGCCGTACCACCAGATCCGTCGGGTCCAGACCGTCGGCGCCCGGCGCCGGGATCCCCGTCAGCACCAGCCGGCCACCGCGCCGCAGCAGCGCGGCGGCGTTGCGGGCGGCGTCGGCGGACCCGGCCGTCTCGATCACCACGTCGAAGTCGCCGGGCAGCTCCTGGTCCTTGGTGCGGAAGTCGGTGGCGCCGAAGCCCCGCGCCATGGCCGCCCGGTCGGGGCGGGTGCCGACGACCAGCAGCTCGGCCGGGGAGGCGGCCCGCAGGAACTGCACGGCGAACATGCCGAGGGTGCCGGTGCCGACGACGGCGACCCGCTCGCCCGGTTTCGCGGCCGCCTTCAGGGCCGCGGCGGCGATACAGGCGGCCGGCTCCAGCAGGGCGGCGGCGGTGAGGTCTGCGTCGTCGGGGAGCGGGTGGAGGAGGCGGGCGGGGAGCGTGAGGGTCGGGGCCATCGCACCGGGCTGGGTGAAGCCCGTCTCCTCGTAGCCGTCCGTGCACAGCGTCGTGTCGCCCGCGTGGCAGCGGTCGCACACCTGGCAGTTGCGGAAGCCCTCGCCGACCACCTTGCGGCCGACCAGGGACCCGGGGACCCCGGGGCCGACCTCGGCGACCGTGCCGGACCACTCGTGGCCGGGGGTGAGCGGGTAACGGACGTATCCCTCGGGCCGGTTGCCCTGGTACACCTCGCGGTCGCTGCCGCAGATGCCGACGGCGTGCACCCGGACCTGCGCCTCGCCGGGACCGGGCGGGCGGGGGGTGTGCTCCACGAGCCGGTGCGCGCCGGGCGCCTCGATGACGACGGCGGTGCTCACTTCTGCGTGCCCTTCGGCTTGCGCTGCTCCCAGCCCTCGGCCCACAGGTCGAAGCGGGCCTGCTGCTGCGGGAACTCGGCGGCCGCGTCGGTGTCCAGCTCCACGCCGAGGCCGGGGGCGTCGGAGAGGTGGAAGTACCCGTCGATCACCTGCGGCGCGCCCTTGACGACCTTCTTGATCTCCGCGTCGGCGAAGTCGTTGAAGTGCTCAAGGATCTTGAAGTTGGGGGAGGTGAAGCCGACCTGGAGGGACGCGGCGGTCAGCACCGACCCGCCGACGTTGTGCGGCGCGACCAGCATGTAGTGGGTCTCGGCGGTGGCGGCGAGCTTGCGGGTCTCCCAGATGCCGCCGATGTGACCGACGTCCGGCTGGATGATGTCGACGGCCTGGCTCTCGAACAGCTCGCGGAACTCGATCCGGTCGTGGATCCGCTCACCGGTGGCGACCGGCATGTCCACCTTGGCGGCGACCTTCTCCAGCGCCTTGAGGTTCTCCGGCGGGACGGGCTCCTCCAGCCAGGCCGGCTTGAACGGCGCCAGCTCGTGGGCGAGCCGGACGGCGGTGGCGGGGGAGAAGCGGCCGTGCATCTCCAGCATCAGCTCGGCCTCGGGGCCGATGGCGTCGCGGACCGCCTCGATGAGGGAGACGGCGTAGAGGGTCTGCTGGTGGTCCAGCTCGAAGTGCCCGGTGCCGAAGGGGTCGATCTTCAGCGCCCGGTAGCCGCGCGCCATGACCTCCTGGGCGGCCTTGTGGTACGCCTCGGGCGTGCGCTCCGTGGTGTACCAGCCGTTGGCGTACGCCTTGACCTTGTCGGTGACCTTGCCGCCCAGCAGCTGCCACACCGGCACGCCGAGTGCCTTGCCCTTGATGTCCCAGCAGGCCATCTCGATCACGGCGATCCCGGACATCACGATCTCGCCGGCCCGCCCGTAGTCGCCGTACTTCATGCGGCGTACCAGGTCTTCCACGGCGAACGGGTCTGAGCCGAGAATGTGGTTGGCCTCGGCCTCCCTCAGGTAGCCGAGGAGGGCGTCGGTGTGGCCCAGCATCCGGGTCTCCCCGACTCCAGTGATCCCCTCGTCGGTGTGCACCTGAACGTAGGTCAGGTTGCGCCACGGCGTCCCGACCACGTGCGTGCTGATTCCGGTGATGCGCACGGCAGTTGCCCCTCGTGAACGTCGGCTCTGTTCGAAATTTCGTCACTCGTTCGAAATGCTGGCGTGACAGTAAGGAGGCGGCGGTGGGGGTGTCAATGGGGTGGACGGATAACGGTTTCGACACTTTCGACGCCCGGTTTCGGGATGATGCGAGTGGCTTGCCCTCAAGTCGCCGCGCCGGAAGAAGTGGTTCCGCACAGAACCTTCACAGTGGCGACTATGAACGTTACCGATCAAAAACTTAACCTTCCCGCGTCATGGACTACTGCCACCCGTGCCGGCGGCACCTGAATGGCGCCCTGGCTTGCCCGGGGTGCGGGACGCCGGCCGAACAGCTTCGCGCGTACGCGGAGGAAACCGTCGTGCACACCGTCGTGCGGACGGATGTGCGGACCGACGTGGTCACGGTCGTGCGATCGGAGTCGAACGCCGGGGGCCGCGAGGCCGACGAGACGTACGACGACGAGGACGAGTACGACGAGGGCCGCGCCTCCTCCCGGCGCCGTCAGCCGGGCGTGAGCCGTCGCGACCGCAAGGCCGCGGCCCACCGTCGGCGGCGCCGCCGCACCCTGCTGATCGCGGCGGGTTTCGTGCTGGCGGCCGGTGCCCTGAGCCTCGCCGAACTCGGCCTGGACGCCCCGGGGTCGGCCCCGAACCCGGCGGCTGCCGGGGGCGCCTCGCCGGACGGCGGCGCCGCGGTCGGGTCGGACGAGACGGCCTATCCGCGCACCGACGCCTCCGCGGGCGGGCCGGGCGGGGGCACGGCCTCCCCGGACGCCTCGAAGTCCCCCTCACCTTCGAAGTCGGAGAAGGACAAGGACGAGAAGGACGACAAGGAGTCGGCGAGCCCGACGGAGGAGGACGAGTCGACCCCGTCGGACACGGCCCCCGACCCGGCGGCCTCCACCCCGGCTGCCCCGCCCGCACCGGCGCCGACGCCGACCCCGACGGCGGACCCGCCGACCTCGGAGCCGACTCCACAGCCGTCACCCTCGCAGACGTGCGACCGGTTCCTGTGGTGGTGCACCTGAGGCCCGTCCGGTGGTGCTGCACCTCAAGGCCAGTCAGGTGGAGGTGCACCTAAGGCCAGTCCGGCGGATCATGCCGCAGACGCGGCGCGCCCGGGCCGCTCGCCTGCCGCCTCCTTCGCCCACATCTCCAGCAGATCCGTGAACTCGGCCGCCCGGTCCGCCCAGTCCAGCTCCGCCAGTGCCGCCGCCCGGCCGTGTTCGGCGGCGGTCAGGCGCAGGCGCGGGTCCGTGTGCAGCCGCCGTACCGCCTCCGCGGCCGCCGCCGGGTTCCCGTACGGGACGACGAGGCCGCAGTCGTGCCTCGTCACCAGGTCGGCCGCCAGGGGGTTCGGGGTGGTGACGACGGGGACGCCGTGGGCCATGTACTCGGCGACCTTGGTGGGCCGTGAGTGGCGGTAGTTGGGCTCGTCGTGCAGCAGGGAGAGCCCGGCCAGGGCGCCGGAGAGCCGGGCGAGCGCACGGTCGTTGGGGAGATAGCCGTGCCAGCGCAGGACGCCGTGCCGGTCGGCCTCGATGAGCGCGCCGCGTACGTCAGGGTCGGCCGCGCCGATCGCCTCGACCCGTATGCCGGGCCCGAGCAGCCTCGCCGTCTCGATCAGGTCGAGCGCGCCGCGCGCCCGGGACAGGTGCCCCAGATAGACGACCCGGTCCGGGCCGGGCGGCTCCGGGGACCCGGGCGGTACGGTCGGCAGGTTCGGCACGACGGGATGGGGCCGGTCGAAACGCTCCCGGTAGGCGTCCTCGGCGAGCAGCAGCCGCACATGCCGCTCGGCCAGGCGCTCCGCCGCCCGTACCGCCACCCTCAGCGCCGGCCGCAGCGCCGCCGGCAGCCAGCGTTTCATCGTCAGCGCCGCCGCCGTGTCCTCGTGCACGTCCCACACGGTCACCGGACCCCGGCCGCCGCGCCGCCACTGGCGCAGGGTGCCGGGCAGGGCGAGCAGCAGCTCCGGGTCGTGCAGCAGGACCACGTCCGTCTCCGGTCCGCGCTCGGCGAGCAGGGCGCGCGCCGCCCGCAGCGCCGCCCGGCGGTCCCGGCCGGCGGCCCGGGGGAGGTCGACGCCCTCGACACCCGGGCGCGGCACCACTCCACACGCGCTGAACGGAGCGGCGTACACGATCCGGTGGCCGCGTTCGGTCAGGGCGGCGATCTCCCGGTGCAGTATGCGCGCGTCCTCGGGATGGTGGACGACGGTGACCACGAGTATCCGCATCAGAGCAGCACCTTTCGGCTCCGGCCTCGAAGGGGCCCGGTCACAGCACCTCGACCCCAGGCCGGAAGATCCGCCCCCGGGTGTCGAACAGCAGGCGGGCCGCGTCGGCGAGGGCGGGCAGGTCGTAGCAGGAGTGGTCCTGGAGCAGGATCGCCAGATCGTGCTCGGCCACGGCGGCCATCGGGTCGTCGACGCGGGGGACCGGCACGTCGTCGACGCGCCACTCGCAGACGTGCGGGTCGTGGAAGAAGACCTCGGCCTCCCGCTGCCGCAGCAGCCGGGCCACCGGCACGGCCGGGGACTCCCGCTGGTCGGCGACGTCGGGCTTGTAGGTGACCCCGAGCAGCAGTACCCGCGAGCCGTGCAGCGGCCGGCCGGCGGTGTTGAGGAGGTCCTGGGCGCGGCGCACGACGTACTCCGGCATCCGCCGGTTGATCTCCTGGGCCAGCTCGACGAACCGGAACTCGTAGCCCAGCGAGGAACGCACCTTGTACGACAGGTAGTTCGGGTCGATGGGTATGCAGTGCCCGCCGACGCCCGCGCCCGGCCGGAACGCCTGGAAGCCGAACGGTTTCGTGCTCGCGCAGCGGATCGCGTCCCACAGGTCGACGCCCAGCTCGTGGCTGATGACGGCGAGTTCGTTGACGAGGGCGATGTTGACGTGCCGGTAGGTGTTCTCCAGCAGCTTGGCCATCTCGGCCTCGCGGGTGCCCTTCGCCTGGACGACCGTGTCGACGAGCTTGCCGTAGAAGGCGACCGCCCGGACGGTGCACGAGGGGGTGCAGCCGCCGACGACCTTGGGGGTGTCGCGCAGCCCGTGCCCGGTGTTGCCGGGGTCGATGCGCTCCGGTGAGAAGGCGAGGGCGAAGTCCTCCCCGGCCCGCAGCCCGGACTCCGCCTCCAGCAGCGGTCGTACGACCTCTTCGGTGGTGCCCGGATACGTGGTGGACTCCAGCACGACGAGCTGCCCGCGCCGCAGCCGGCCCGCCACCGCGCGGACGGCGGCGGTGACCGCGCTCAGATCGGGCCCGCCGTCCTCGTTGAGCGGGGTCGGCACGCAGATCACCACGTTCTGCGCGCGGGCGAGACAACCGTCGTCGGTGTACGCCCTGAAGCCGGCCGCCAGCATCGCGCGGACGTCGTCGTCGGACACGTCGTCGACATGGGAGCGTCCGGAGTTGAGCCCGGCGACGACCCGGGGGTCCCGGTCGACGCCCACGACCTTCAGGCCCACCGTCGCCGCCTCCCGCGCGAGCGGCAGCCCGACGTAGCCGAGCCCGATCACCGCGACTTCGGCGGTGCCGGCCAGTTCCGATTCCCCGAGCGGTTCAGTCTGGTGGACCTGCATAGGGCTTCACCCCTGCCTCGTGGCGGGACCCGGCCGGGCCCGCATCTCAAGCGCAGCCGAGGGCGCGGTACGCCTCGCGGGTGGTCGCGGCGACGCGCTTCCAGGTGCGGTCACGCGCCACGAACTCGCGGGCGGCCGCTCCCCATTCGGCCCGACGGTTTCGACTGTAAAGCAGCGCTTCGATCGCATCTGCCCAGGCTTGTGGGGATCCGGGTGGGGCGAGGTGTCCGGTCACTCCTGGCTGGACAAGCTCCCGCAACGCGGGTACGTCACTGGCCACCACCGGCAGCCCGCTCGCCATCGCCTCCACCGGCTTCAGTGGTGTCACCAGCCGGCACACGCGCTCGTCGGTACGCGGCACCGCGAACATGTCCAACACCGCGTGGTACGCCCGCACTTGGGCGTACGGCACCCGGCCGGTGAACACCGCCGTCCCGTCGGCCAGACCCAGCCGGCCGGCCAGCCGCAGCAGGCCGGCGCGCTCCGGTCCGTCCCCCACGATCAGCAGCCGCAACGGCACCCCGCGACGCCTCAGCTCGGCACCCGCATGGAGCAATGTGCCGATTCCCTCGTGTGGAGTAAGGCTGCTGACCGTGCCGACCACGAAATCGTCCGGCGCGATGCCGAGCCGCGCCCGCAGCCGCCCCCCGTCCGCAAGCGGCGCCAGGAACTCCTCGTCCACCGCGTTCGGCACGATCAGCACCCGCTCCTCGGGCACCCCGCGCGCCACGATCTCCGCCTTCATCGCCGCGCCCAGCGTCAGCACCAGGTCCGCCTCGCGCATGCAGTGCGTCTCCAGCTCACGCCGGGCCCGGTACGACGCGTCGGCGGGCGTCCGCCCCGGGGCCTGGGTCAGCCAGGTGTCCTCCAGGAAGCCGCGCACCTCGTAGACCACCGGCAGCCCGTAGGCCGCGCGCAGGGCCAGCGCCACCCGCCCGTTGCCGTGGTCGGTGGCCGGGTGCAGCACGGCGGGCCGCAGCCGCTGAACCAGCCGGCCGGCCAGCTCGGCGTTGCGGGCCAGCACCGCCGCCTGCCCGTACGGCAGCCACGGCGGCAGCAGCCGGTGCTGCGGCACGCCGCCCACCGTCTGCAGCGGGCGGGCGTCCAGCACCCCCTGCGCCACCGGGAACCCGATCCGCGTCACCACGTGCGGATCCAGCCCGGCGGCCCGCTGCGCCTCGGCGATCTGCTGGGTGCGCACGGTGTAGCCGGCGTGCTTGAACGGCAGCCCGTTGGTGACCAGATGCAGCACCCGGCCCGGCACCGGCCGGACCCGGCGGGCGGGCGGCGCGGGCACCCGTACCCCGGATGGAGCAGCGCTCGGCCCGGCCGTCCGGGCCCGGTCCGCGAGCCGCCGTTCCAGCGGCCTGACCCGGCGCCGCACGGACGACGGCAGCAGTCGTACCCCCAGCAGGGCCGCCCGGACGGGGTCATGGCGCAGTTCGCCCCACGCGACGGATGCGGCCAGACTGAGCGCACGGGGGATATGACGCGACATGCCGTCACGTTAGGCGGCGAGAGCGGAGAAAGTACGACATGAACGGCCGTGTACTCCACGTCGTCGGCACCCGACCGAACTTCGTCAAGGCCGCCCCGGTCGTCGCCGCACTGCGCACGGCGGGCTGCGACCAGGTCCTGGTGCATACCGGTCAGCATTACGACGAACGGATGTCGGACATCTTCTTCCGGCAACTCGGCCTGCCCGAGCCGGACACCGATCTCGGCGTCGGCTCCGGCAGCCACGCCTGGCAGACGGCCGACCTGCTGATCGCCCTGGAGGGTGAGCTGACCGCGCGCGACCCCGCCCTCGTGATGGTGTACGGGGACGTCAACTCGACGCTGGCGGCCGCCCTCGTCGCCGCCAAGCTGGGCATCCCCCTCGCCCATGTGGAGGCGGGACTGCGCAGCTTCGACATGGCGATGCCGGAGGAGGTCAACCGGCGGCTGGTCGACCAGCTGGCCGAGCTGCTGTTCGCCACCAGCCCCGAGGCGGTGGGCCATCTCGCCCGGGAGGGCGTGGACCCCGCCCGAGTCCATCTCGTCGGCAACCCCATGATCGACACCCTGCTCACCCATCTGAACCACTTCGACCCGGCCGCCGCCCGCGCCGCGTACCAACTGCCCGAGCGCTACGGCGTGGTCACCCTGCACCGCCCCGCCAACGTCGACGACCCCGAGGCGGCGAAGGCGGCCGCCCACGCCCTGACCGAGGCGGCGCGGCTCCTCGACCTCGCCGTGCCCCTGCACCCGCGCGGCAGGGCGGCACTCGGCGCCGCGGGCCTGGACGGCGCACCGGGCGTCCACGTCCTCGACCCGCTGGGCTACGTCGAGTTCATGAGCCTGGTGCGCGGCGCCGCCGCCGTCATCACCGACTCGGGCGGCGTACAGGAGGAGACCACCGTCCTGGGCGTGCCCTGCCTGACCCTGCGCACCACGACCGAGCGCCCGGTCACCGTCACCCACGGCACCAACCGCCTCGTCGGCCACGCCGAACTCGTCCCCGCGCTGAGCAAGGTGCTGGACGGCGAACAGCCGGCGCCCGACGAGGGCCCGCCGCTGTGGGACGGGCGGGCCGGGGCCCGGATCGCCGCCGAGGTCACCCGCTGGCTGGACCACCATGTCTGAGTCCACCCGCCTCTACTGGGACACCCGCCACCGCGAGCACGACGACCTCGCCTCCGGCGGCCACATCGGCCTGGGCCGCGCGAGCAACGAGATCTTCTACGCGCTGCGGCTGGGCACCCTGCTCCCCCTGATCGGCGACCTGGCCGACGAGTCGGCCCCGCTGTTCGTGCTCGACGCGGGCTGCGGCAAGGGCCACTTCGCCCGCGCCCTGGCCCGCTGCGGCCACCGCGTCGACGCCTTCGACGCGAGCGAGGAGGCCGTCGCGCACGCCCGCGCCCAGGGCGGCGGCCCCCGCTACACCGTCGCCGCCCTCGACGAGTGGCGCAGCCCCTGGCCGTACGACGTCGTGCTCTGCGTCGACGTCCTCTTCCACGTCCTCGACGACGAGGAATGGGCGGCTGGCCTGCGCAATATCGCCTCGCTGGTGAGGATCACCGGACGGCTGATCCTCACCGACGAGGACATCGGCACCCGCCGGCCGCGCGGCGACTACATCGTGCACCGCCCGACCGCCGACTACACCGCGCTGCTCGAACCCCTCGGCCTGCGCCACACCCTGTTCACCCCCTACGGCTTCCGCGAGAACGAGGTCGGCTTCCACGTCTTCACGAGGACCCGCTGATGCGCCTGACCGATCTGCTCCACCCCCACCTGGACGGCGTCACCACCGTCGTGGACGCCACCGACGGCGGGCTCGACCTGGAGCCCTACCTGCACCTGCCCGGCCATGTCGCCCTGCACCACGGCGAACACGACATCGGCGAGAGCGAACTGGTGATCGTGTCGTACGGCCCCGATCCGGCGCTGCACGGCACCGAGACCGACTGCCTCGCCGTACTGCGCCGCATGCGCCCCGGCGGCCGCGGCCTGATCCTCTTCGGCCACCACGGGCCCGAACTGCCCTACCACCGGCTGCTCGACGCCCTGGTCACCCACCACTGCCAGGTGCTGCGCGCCGCCCCCCTCGACTATGTGCATCTGCACGCGGGCGCGGTGTTCGTCCGCACCGACGAACTCCAGCCGCCCCACGACTGGTTCGGGCGGCCCGTGCCGGCGGAGGGCTTCGCCACCGCGCTGCGGCTCGCCGACGAGTACGTCCTCGCCGACCTGGTCTCGCGGTCGCTGCGAGCCCGGGTGCTGGACCTGGAACGCGAGGCCGAGGAAGCCGAACGCGGCCAGGGTCCCGTCCACGAGGACGGCCTCGCCGAGCGCCTCGCGGCCGCCGTACGGGAGAAGGATCAGCTGGCGGCCGCCCTGCACCGCGCCCGGGACCGGGTCGGCCTGCTGCAGGCGCGGGTGGCCATGCTGGAGGGCTCCACCTCACTGCGGGTCGGGCGGGCCCTGGTGTCGGCGGCGCGCTCACCCCGGCGTGAGGCGCCACGGCTGCCGCAGGAGCTGTACGGGTTGTGGCGCGCGCGAGCGAAGGCGGGTTCCGCGTCGTCGAGCGCGGGGGCCCGGGAGTTGTACACGCTGTGGCGCGGGCGGGGCAGGTCGCGTACCGCGTCGCCGGAGGCGGGGGTGTCGTACGGGTTGTGGCGGGGGCGGGGGAACTCGCGTGTCGCGTCCGCGGGTACGACGCCCGAGGGGCGGACGAAGCCGCGCCCCGCGTCTTCGAGTACGGCACCGGAGGCCATCGTGCGGGAGG
Source organism: Streptomyces spinoverrucosus (assembly GCF_015712165.1). NCBI lineage: Bacteria > Bacillati > Actinomycetota > Actinomycetes > Kitasatosporales > Streptomycetaceae > Streptomyces > Streptomyces spinoverrucosus. Next base: position 6,130,542 of record NZ_JADPZX010000001.1, read on the forward strand.
CCGTGCCGGACGGGCGGATGCACCTCGCCCACCGGGCGTTCGCCTCGATGCCCCGTGACCGGCTGGTGATCGCCGGAGTGCTCGCCGACACCACCGCCGCCGACCTCGCGACGGACGCCGTGGTCAACCGGGCGCTGCCGCACGACGGCCGACTGGTCGTGCAGCGCACCGACCCCGACGCCCTGGTCGTCCAGCTCAGCGCCTGCACCGGCGACGGCCCCTGGGCGCTCACCGGCACCGGACTCGCCCCCGACCTCGACCGCAGGCTCGCCGAACTGCTCACCGAGACACGGGCGGCGGGCCGCCGCTGCGTGCTGTGGCGGGACGGCCCGGCCTCGGCGGCCCCCGGCCTCACCCGGCTCGCCTGGGACGCCGTCCTCGACGCGGACGCCGGTGTGCGGCTGGCGAGCCTGGACCCGGCGGCGGCCGGCCGGCAGCGGCTGCGCGAGGTGTTCCGGGCGGACAGCACCCGGGTACGCCTGTCGCAGCTGGCCCGCCGGATCGGCGCCCCCGACCCGCTGGACCAACGCCGCGTCTGCGTACTGGCCGAGCCACGGGACCGGGCCGACATCGCCCGGCTCGCCGCCCAGGTACTGAACCAGAGACACCGGCCCGCCGAGGTCGTCGTACCCGATCCCACCGGACTCGACGAACTCACCGCCGCCGGCGTGACCGTACGCACCGGCGAACCCGGCGCGCCCTGGGTCGCCGACTGGACCGACCTCACCGAGGACCGCCCGGACACCCTGCTGCTCGACCTGATGTGCGCTCAGGAGTACTCCGGCGCCGACGCGGTGGGCAGCACGCCCGCCGCCGACGACTACACCTTCGTCCCCGAACTGCGCCCCCTCCTGGTGCGCCGGTCCCTGCTGGCGTCCGGCGCACCGCCCGAGACCTGGGCCCGTCAGGGGCACCGCCTGTTCGCCTGGTGCGGGAAGGAGCCGACATGAGCCGGACACTGAACGCGCTCGTCTACGGCGACGTTGACCTCAACCTCATCGACGGCTCCGCCGTCTGGGCCCAGTCGACGGTGCAGGCACTGTCACGGGCCGGCTGCCGGACCCGGCTCGTCCTGAAGGCCCCCGTGCTCACCGGGCGGCTGATCGACCCGCTGGCCGGGCTGCCCGGGGTCACGGTGGTCCGCCCCCACGAGGAGCGGCTGCTGCCCGGACTGTCCGACCGGCCGCTGTCGCCCGTGCAGGCCTCCCACGCGCTCGCCCGGCTCGACGAGGACGAGCCCTGCGACCTGCTGGTGCTGCGCGGACGGCGACTGGTCGGCCGCGTGGTCGCCGACGGCCACTTCGAGGGGCGGATCTGGGCCTACCTCACCGACATCCCGCAGTCGGCCGCCGAGATGACCGAGGGGGCCCGCGCGGAACTCACCCGCATCGCCCGCACCTCCCAGCGCCTGCTGTGCCAGACCGAGGAGTTGCGCTGCCTGCTGGAGACGTGGGTGCCCGAGGCCTGCGGCAAGTGCGTGCTCAGCCCGCCCGCCGTGCCCGAGCCGGGCTTCCCGGTGCCGGAGCACGACCGCCCGCACGACCCGTTCCGGCTCGTCTACACCGGCAAGTTCGCCCCCCTGTGGAACACCCTGCCCATGACCCGCCTGCCGGCCCTGCTCGCCGAACGGGGCGTCCGGGCGGAGCTGCACACCGTCGGCGACAAGATCCACGACGACCCCGCCCGCCCGGAGTTCCAGGCCGCCATGGCCCGCGCGCTGGCCGTCACCCCGGGCGTCGAGCATCACGGCGGGCAGCCCCGAGAGGAGGCCATGCGCATCGCCGCCGACTGCGACCTCGGCCTCGGCTGGCGCGAGCCCGCCCTCGACGCCAGCCTCGAACTGTCCACCAAGGTCCTGGAGTTCGGCGCCCTCGGACTGCCCGTCGTGCTCAACCGCACCCCCGCCCACGAGGTGCTGCTCGGCGCCGACTATCCGCTCTACGTGCCCGGACGCGCCGCACTCGACGACGCCGCCGAGGCGGTCGCCCGTGCCGTGCGCGAGCCCCGGGCCCGGCGGCTCGCCGCCGACCGCTGCCGGGAGGCCGCCGCCCGGTACACCCTCCGGGCGGCCGCCGAACGCTGGCGCTCCCAGCTCGACCAGGCCTTCCCCGAGGCGCCGGCCACCGTGGCCGCCCGGCCGCTGCCGCTGCGGGTCGGTGTCGCGGGCCACGACCTGAAGTTCCTCTCCCGGCTCCTGGACCACTTCCGTACGCTGCCCGGTCTCGACGTACGCGTCGACGCCTGGCCCGCGCTCGCCCGCCACGATCCGGCCGCGAGCCGGGAACTCGCCGACTGGGCCGATGTCGTGGTCGTCGAATGGTGCGGTCCGGCCGCCGTCTGGTACAGCCGCCACAAACGGCAGGGCAGCCGGCTGATCGTCCGGCTGCACCGCTTCGAGCTGGACGCCGACTGGCCGGGGCAGGTCGACATCGACGCCGTCGACCAGGTGATCTGCGTCAGCTCGTACTACGCCCGCCGCACCCTGGCGTGCACCGGCTGGCCGGAGTCCAAGGTCACGGTCGTCCCGAACTGGGTGGACACCGACCAGCTCGACCGCCCCAAGGCGCCCGGCGCCCGCTTCCGCCTCGGCATGATCGGCATCGCGCCCAGCCGCAAACGTCTCGACCTGGGCCTCGACGTCCTTCAGGCCCTGCGCGCCCGGGACCGCCGCTGGCACCTCTCGGTCAAGTCCAAGCCGCCCTGGGAGTACTGGTGGATCTGGAACAAGCCCGAGGAGCGCGCGCACTACGACGCCGTACTGCGGCGGATGCAGACCTCGCCGCTGCTCGAAGGTGCCGTCGTCTTCGACGAGTTCGGCGCGGACGTGGCGAGCTGGCTCCGGCGCGTCGGACACGTCCTGTCCACCAGCGACGACGAGAGCTTCCACCTCGCCCCGGCGGAGGGCATGGCCTCCGCCGCGGTCCCCGCGCTGCTGCCGTGGCCCGGGGCGGACGAGATCTACGACCGACGGTGGATCCACCAGGACCCTCAGACGATGGCGAACGCACTCGCCGACCTGGACGAGGAGGCCTGGCGGGCCGCCGGGCAGGTGGCCCGCACCCAGGTGCGGGAACAGTTCTCACTGCACCGGGTGGCCCGGGAGTGGACGGAGCTGCTGGTGTCCGGCTGACGGAACCGGGCGCTCGGGTTTGGCGACCCGGAACGCGAACTGGCCGCAGAACGTCAGCTTGCGCAGGTTCACCAGTGCAGTCCGCCGCTTGGTGTCCTTCGCCCAGCCGTCGATCTCGGCGTTGAGCGGGGACTCCTCGTCCCAGTACCGCCCGTACTCCGCCTTCCGCCCGTTGTCGTAGGTCCGCATGATCAGCGTCACCCCGTCCAGGGACGGCCGGATCTCCCGCAGGGCCAGCCCGGCCTCCTCGACCAGCACCCGGAATCCGTACGGCGTGTAGTTCCACAGGCTGAAGGAGTGGTACGGCTCGAACTGGGACGTGCTGCCGATGAACAGCCCGCCCGGCCGCAGCACCCGGCCGATCTCCGCCAGCAGCTCACGCGGGTGCGAGACGTGCTCGAAGACCTGGTGCGAGTAGATCAGCGGCACGGTGTCCGAGCGGAACGGAAGACGGACACCGTCGAAGTGGACCAGCGGAGCGCCGTCGGGCCGGTACTGCCGGGCCTCCGGAGAGTCCCGGATGTCGACTCCGACCCACCGCACCTTCGGATCGTGCCTGCGGAAGAGCGCCACGGACGCGCCTCGCCCGCACCCCAGGTCGACCACCCGGTCCGGCGCGCCCGGCGAGGTCATGACCTCGTCGAGGTAGTAGCGGGACGTGACCTGGCGGGCGTGGTCGTCGGGGATGCAGTCGCGCATGAGGTCCCACAGGGTCGCCATGTGCCGAGGCTAGAGACGTGCCGCACCCGCGGCCCAGGATCGGTCCGGCGGTTCGCGACCGCCGCCACCCGGAAGGCGTGACGCCGAGATGATCCAACGACAGGCCCGAGGGGTCCTAGCCCTCCGCCCCCACCATCCGCTGCAACAGATCCCGCAGTGTCAGCCGCTCCTGTTCGCTCAGCCCCGCCAGCGGCTCCCGGGCGAAGCGCAGGGACTCGCGCAGGCTGCGGGCCACCCGGCGGCCCTCGTCCGTCGCCGCCGCCAGCTTCACCCGGCGGTCGGTCGCGTCCGGGCGGCGCTCGACCAGGCCCCGGGCCTCCAGGCGGTCGACGATGCCCGTGACGTTCGAGGGCTCGCACTTGAGCTTGTGGGCCAGCTTGCGCATGGGGAGGGGCTCCAGCGAGAGCAGGCTGAGCAGCTTCGCCTGGGCGCCGGTCAGCGCGTGGTCGGCGGCCGCCCCCTCGTACTCCTCGTGGTAGCGGGCCACGACCGAGCCGATCAGGTCGACGACTTCCATGGTCAGCGCGTCGGGGCGGGTGGTGTGAGGTGTGGCCATGGTTCCCAGAGTACCCGGTTACTTGACAGCATGAAATGTTCAAGCGCATCGTTGTTTCAGGTACTGAAGTATTGTTCTGAGCGTTGAGCCCGACGCTGAGTGGAAAGGCGCCCCACATGACCGACATTCCCACCCTTCCCGACGCCAACCGCGAATGGCACCTCCTCAGCCGCCCCGTCGGCTGGCCCAAGCCCGAGGACTTCGCCCTCGTCGAGGCCCCGATGCCCACGCCCGGTGAGGGACAGGTGCTGGTGAAGAACCTGTACGTCTCCGTCGACCCCTACATGCGCGGGCGCATGAGCGCCGCCAAGTCCTACGCCGCCCCCTACGAGCTGGGCAAGGTCATGCACGGCGGCGCGGTCGGCGAGGTCGTCGCCTCCAACGCCGAGGCCGTCGCCGTCGGGGACCACGTCCTGCACTCCCTCGGCTGGCGCGAGTACGCCGCCGTCGACGCGACGAAGGCCGTCAAGGTCGACCCGCAGGCCGCGCCCCTGTCGACGTACCTCGGCGTCCTCGGCATGACCGGGCTCACCGCGTACGCCGGTCTGCTGCGCACCGCCGCCTTCAAGGAGGGCGACGTGGTGTTCGTGTCCGGGGCCGCCGGTGCCGTCGGCAGCCAGGTGGGGCAGATCGCGAAGCTCAAGGGCGCCTCCCGGGTCATCGGCTCCGCCGGTTCCGACGAAAAGGTCAAGCTGCTCGTCGAGGAGTACGGCTTCGACGCCGCCTTCAACTACAAGGCCGGGCCGGTGAGCGAGCAGCTGCGGGACGCCGCGCCGGACGGGATCGACGTGTACTTCGACAATGTCGGCGGGGAGCACCTGCAGGCGGCCATCGGCTCCCTCAACCAGGGCGGCCGGATCGCCGTCTGCGGCATGATCTCCGTCTACAACAACACCGAGCCCGCCCCCGGCCCGAACAACCTCGCCCGCCTCATCCAGACCCGCGGCCGCATCGAGGGCTTCCTGGTCGCCGACCACTACGACCTCCAGCCGCAGTTCGTCCAGGAGGTCGGCCCCTGGGTCGCCTCGGGCGCCCTGAAGTACCGCGAGACCGTCGTCGAGGGCATCGAGAACAACCTGGAGGCCTTCCTCGGCGTCCTGCGCGGCGACAACACCGGGAAGATGATCGTCAAGCTCTGAGTCGAGGGGACGACGGCCCGCCGGTCACCGGGCACCGGCGCTCACCTCCTCACCGAGCAGGATGGCCCGCACCGGGCACGCCGCCGCGGCCTGGCGCACGTGTTCGACCTGGTTGTCGGGGACGGCCGTCGCGTACAACAGGCCCTCCTCCCCGTGCAGCTGGAACACCTCCGGAGCGAGGAACACGCACTGGGCGTAGCCCTGGCAGCGGGTGAGATCCACAACGGTCCGCATCCCCACCACTTCCTCCGTTGTCTCACCCCCTCATCTCCAGCATGGGGTGAGAACGGGGGGCTCGCACGGCCACGGCGGCGGCCGCGGGTCGGGGCACCGGAGGGCGGCGGGTCAGCCCAGGGCGCGGTCGAGGTTGAAGGCGGCGCTGATGAGGGCGAGGTGAGTGAAGGCCCGGGGGAAGTTGCCCAGTTGCCGGCCTGTGTGGCTGATCTCCTCGGCGTAGAGGCCGACATGGTTGGCGTAGGTGAGCATCTTTTCGAAGGCCAGGCGGGCTTCGTCCAGGCGTCCGGCGCGGGTGAGGGCCTCGACGTACCAGAAGGAGCAGATGGAGAAGGTGCCCTCGTCGCCTTCCAGGCCGTCGGGGCCGGCGTCCTCGTGCTGGACGAAGGCCTGCCGGGTGGGCGACCAGCCCTGCTCCATGATCCGCCAGTAGATCCGGTCCCGTACCGGGCCCCAGCGGGTGAGCTCGGCGGGCAGGCTCCGGTGCCGGGCGATGCGGATGGCGCGGTCGATGGCCACCCAGCACATCAGTCGGGAGTAGACGAACACCCCCACTATTGATGAGATCATCAATTTCTTGTTGTTTCCCTATTGGCGATGGGTAACGGCAAAGCTGATGATTTCAACCAAGACCTCCACAGCGAGAAGGGCGCCGTGCGCGGCGAACACCCCGGGCGCTCCAGGAGTCCCGTGATCAAGGTGGCGGACCTGGCCTGGCTTGAGTTCGAGAAGCCGGATCTGGACCGGGCGGAGGTGTTCGCGCGTGACTTCGGCTTCGCGATCGCCGCCCGCACCGAACGGGAGCTGTGGCTGCGCGGCACCTTCGCCGGCTCACCCTGCATGGTCATCCGGCGAGGGCAGGCGTCCCGGTTCATCGGTCCGGCGTTCCGCGCGGCCGAGCGGACCGACCTGGACCGGCTGGCTCGCGCTACCGGCACCAGCGTCCGGGACGCCGACGTACCCGGTGGCGGCCTGTCGGTCGCCCTGCTCGACCCCTCGGGCTTCGTCGTCCGGGTCGCGCACTGCGCCGAGCAGTTGCCCGCGCTGCCCGAACAGCAGCCGCTTCTGCTCAACTTCGGCACGGACCACCGTCGTACGAACACCACCCAGCGCCCGCCGCGCGAGCCCTCGCGCATCCAGCGGCTGGGGCATGTGGTGCTGGAGACGCGGGTGTTCGAACGGGCACTGAACTGGTACCTGGACACCCTGGGGATGATCGTGTCCGACTTCCTGTTCCTGGACGGGCAGCGCGGGCGTGGTCCGGCCATGGCCTTCATCCGCTGTGACCAGGGCAGCCTGGCCGTCGACCACCACACCCTGGCCATGCATCTCGGTCCCGGAACCGGTTACGTCCACTCCGCGTACCAGGTGACCGACCTCGACGCGATCGCCGCGGGCGGGGCTCACCGCCGCCGCCCGGGCAGGTGCCTCCATCCTCCACATCACTGAGAAGCTCTCATGTACCTCTACGCCGCTCTGGTCTGTCTCATCGTTTTGATCTTCGCCCTGCGGGGTGTGTCCAAGCTCCTGGCCCTGGGGCCCATCCCCGAGCTGGCCGCGCATGCCGACCCACCCTTCCTTGACTTTCCGGTATGCGATAACTTCTTTCCGAAACCGCCTGGGGTCGTGGGCGCGAGTCCCGGGCGGACCGAGGAGGAAGAGCACCGCATGCCCAGCAGCCCTATCCGACGTTCTGATGTCGTCTACACCGCCGTCGCCACCGCCGAGAACGGCCGTGACGGCCGGGTCGCCACCGACGACGGCAAGCTCGACGTCGTCGTGAACCCGCCGAAGGAGATGGGCGGCAGCGGCTCCGGCACCAACCCGGAGCAGCTGTTCGCCGCCGGTTACAGCGCCTGCTTCCAGGGCGCCCTCGGCGTCGCCGCCCGGCGGGAGAACGCCGACATCTCCGGCTCGACCGTCACCGCGAAGGTCGGCATCGGCAAGAACGACGACGGCTTCGGGATCATCGTCGAGATCTCGGCGGACATCCCCAACGTCGACGAGACCACCGCGAAGGCGCTCATCGAGCAGGCCCACCAGATCTGCCCGTACTCCAAGGCGACCCGCGGCAACATCACCGTGACGCTCGACTGACGGCACTCGTTGCGTACGGCGAAGGCCGCACCCTTGGACGTGGGGTGCGGCCTTCGCCCATGTTCCCCGGTCAGACGGCCGCCCGATGCACCGCCCGCACGAACCGCTCGTTCTCCGGCGCCGCCCCACCCGGAAACGCGCAGCGCCGCCGCGTGTACCCGTACGCCAGCCCGCTGCGCGGATCGGCGAAGGCCTGCGAGCCGCCCGCGCCGCTGTGCCCGAAGGCGCCCGCGCCCAGGAACGGGTACCAGGTCTCGGCCGTCGCCTGGAAACCGAGCCCGTACGCCTTGTGGGCCCGGGCCACCAGGTCGTGGCCGACGGAGTGGATCTGCCCGACCTCGGCGACCGTGTCCGGCTTCAGCAGCGGCGGCCGCCCGGCCACCTCGCTGATCGCCGCCGCGTACATCCCCGCGAGGCCGCGCGCGGCGGCCACGCCACCGGCCGACGCCGGTCCCTTGGCGCGGACGAGGCGGGAGTTGGCGTGGTCCACCAGCTCACCCGCCCCACCCGCGTGCGTGTTGAAGGCGATCGCGGTGAGCGTGTGCGGCCCGGTCGGCTGGGCGTCCAGGACCGCCTGCTGCTCGGGCGTCGGCAGCATCGGCCGCACGGATCGGAAGCGGACCTCCTCGGCGGCGGGCAGCCCGAGGAAGAAGTCCAGCCCGTACGGGGCGCGCACCCGCTCCTCGTACACGTCCTGGAGGGTTCGGCCCGTAGCCCGCCGTACCACCTCACCGGCGAGCGCGCCGATCACCAGCGCGTGATAGCCGAACGCCGTGCCGGGCCGCCAGAACGGCCGCTGGTCCGCGAGCCGTTCGGAGATCACCCGGTCGTCCGCCAGCTCCTCCTCGGTGAACCCGGAGTCGAGCCCGATCAGCCCCGCCCGGTGCGTGAGCAGCTCGCGCAGGGTCAGCGCGCCCTTGCCCTCGGCGGCGAACTCCGGCCAGTAGTACGTCACCTTGCGGTCCAGTTCCAGCGTGCCGTCCTGGACGAGGAGCGCGACGACGAGGTGGGCGGCGCCCTTCGTGGACGAGAAGACGCCGTACAGCGACTCGGCCGAGGCGCCGTCCGGACCCGCCCACAGGTCGACGACCCGCCGCCCGTGCACGTAGGCGCACAACTGCCCCTCGTAGTCCGGCCGCTCCCGCGCGACGAAAGCGGCGAACTCCGCGCGCACCTCCTCGTAGCCGTCGGCGACGGTGCCGTGGATCTCCTGCGTCATCCGATCTCCTTTTGCCTCCTCGGCCGTCCGCTGCTCGCGTGTGTGCCGTGGTTTACCTGGTCGCCAAGGTGAACAATGCCCGCCCGACCTGAGCGAATGCCCCCTTGGGGTGATCACGGAAGAGTGGTTCAGTGCCGAAGAGCACAGCGTGCGCGCCGCTGACCACCGACGCCCGCCCCGCCGCGGCGGCGGGCCCGCCGGTGCCGTCCGGCAGCGCACGCCAGTGCCCGGACACGAGCGGATTCCCGGCCGCGTACGACTGCTCGATCCGCACCCCGCGTCCGAGGTCCGTGAACCACACCGGCGCGTAGACGAACGAGTGCTCCGGCGCGCCTGTGGTGATCCGGCCGCCGGTGTTCACCACCCGCACCACCCCGTTGGCGTCGCCGTTGCCCTCGACGGGTTTGACCGGCAGCAGCCCGGCGTCGGCGTTGAGCGCCGCGCCGGCCGCGCCGCGCCCGACCAGACCGTGCCGGTCGAGGAAGCGGTCGAGAGCCTTCCGCGCCGCCGGGTTGAGGTCGTCGTACGCCAGCCCCGCCGACACGAACAGCACCTTCACCCCGGACCAGTCGAAACCGGCGTTCAGCGTCCCGGTCGACACCGGCGTCACCTCGAAGCCCATCTCCCGCAGCGCGAACAGCTCGCCCGACGTGACGGCCGCGGCCACCCGTACGCGCGTCAGCGGGCTGCCGCCGGTCAGGCGGGTGGCGTCGAAGGCGACGTCGTACGTCCGTGCCGCGGCCGCCGCCTGCCGCCGTGCCGCGCCCGGCACGATCGCACTGCCGTCGGCCGCCGGCCGGACCCGGACGCCTTGGGCCAGCAGGGAGTTGAGGGCCGCCACCTCGCTTGGATCGTCGAGGCGCAGCCGGAGGTCGCCGTGCGGGGCGACGTACCCCACGTGTGCGGCCTCGCGCACCGGACGCAGCAGCACGTGGGACAGGCCCCGCACCGGCTCGACCGTGGCGCCCCACAGCAGGCCGAGGCTCCAGCCGGAGATGTCGTACATCGCCGACACCTTGTCGCTGATGTCCCGCCCGTCGGCCAGCAGCACGTTCGCGAGCCCGCGCTTGGGCTGGCGCATGTCCACGACGTACGAGCCCTTGGCGTACCACCGCCCGGAGAGCCGGAAGTCGTGCGGTGCGCGGCTTACGCGGACGTCGTGGGCGAGCAGGTGGTCGACGAGGCGCGCGGCGGCGGTGGGGGAGCGCTGGGCGGCGCCCGCCGGGATGACGTAGGCGCGGGGGAAGGTGGTGGTGTAGACGTCCTCCGGGCCGATGCCGGGGACGCCGGGTACGGTCTGCTCGGACACCGGCACCTGCGCGGCCCCCGCCGCACCGCGCCTGAAGACCTCGATCTGGTCGGCGACCAGTGAACGGCGGTGTCCCCGCACGTAGTCGAGGGTCGCGTCGAGCGCGGCGCCCGCGACGGCCACGTTGATCGCGGCCCGGCGCCGCAGCTCGCGCTGCGGCAGGCTGTCGTAGGCGTTGTTGTTCACCTGGAGCGGGATCTCGACGGTGTGCGCGGCGACCGTGCCGTGGAAGGCCGCGTACTGCGGGGTGAAGATGGGCGGCCAGTCGTCCCAGCCCTCCTCCTGGTCCCGGAAGGGGATCTGCGCGGGCTCGACGCCGTCCCTCCCGGGTGTGTGGCCGAGGCCGTTGACGGCGGCCTCCATGCCGAGGGCGTTGGCGTAGGTGTGCTTCAGGAAGAGGTCGTACTCGTAGTTCTCGCCGTGCGGCGGCGTGGTGGGCTCGATGAGCGTGCCGTTGACATAGCCGTGCAGGTCGAGCAGGACGGCCGGCTGCTTGTCGACCATGATCTGCCGCATCGCCCGCGTCTCGGGCTGGGAGGCGGTGACGAAGTCCCGGTTGAGGTCGAATCCGCCCGCGTTCGCGCGGGTTCCGGCGATACGGCCGTCCGGGTTGGCGGTGATGTTGAAGTACAGGCGGCTGTGCGCGAGCAGGTCCCTGGTCCGCGCGTCGTTCGCGGTCGCGAGCCGTTCGACGAGCTTGAGGGAGGCGTCGGTGCCCTCCCACTCGTTGCCGTGGATGTTGTTGTTGAAGAAGACGGGCGTCTTGTACGCGGCCCTGATGCGCGGGTCCTTCGCGGCCGTCGTCGGCGCGTTCTCGATGAGCTCGCGCATCCGGGTCTGTTCGCGCGTCTGACGGGCCGTCTCCGGGGCGGTGACGGTGACGAGATAGAGCCGGTGGCCACCGGCCGAGCGGCCCGCGATCTCCACGCTCACCCGGTCGCCGAGGCGTTGCAGCGCGTTCAGCTTCGACGCGATGCCGTGGTACGGGGTGAGGCCCAGCTTGAGGGACTTGTCGGCCGGGTTCACGGGGTCCGCGGGGAGCTGCTGCTCACGCGGGTAACCACGTAACGCGTCCGAGAGATCGGGGACGGGCGCGGTGAACGCCTGACGGGCGGTGCTCGCCGGGGACTTGGCGGGGCGGTGGTCGAGGGCGGGGCCCTCCGTCTCCGCCCGGGTGACGGGGTCGGTGTCCGCGCCTGCCGGGACGGGGGCGGCCAGCAGGAGTGAGCCTGCCGTGGTGAGGGCGAGGGTGGCCATCAGGACGGGTCTCGCAGAGGTCGTTCTCGTGATGCGCACGCGTACCTCCTCCGGGTTCCTGAGATCGGTACGGCGAGGTGTACCTGTTCGACTCAACCGCAACAAGGGGGCGTTGGTGTCGCCGATACCGGCCGTTGCCCCGGATGGCCCACGGCGGCACTCGGGACCCTGCCGGTCGTTACGCCGGCGTGACCGCCCCCGGAGGCCGCCCCGATAGGGTTCCCCCATGCACGATCTCGGGGCGGGTTTCAGCTATCTCCTGAAGGGCCAGCGTTGGGTGGCCCGGCACGGCAAGCAGTACGGCTTTGGGCTGCTGCCCGGCCTGATCACCCTCGTCCTCTACGCGGCGGCCCTGGTGGCGCTGGCGCTGTGGGGCGAGGACTTCGTCACCTGGGCGACGCCCTTCGCCGACGACTGGTCCAGCCCCTGGCCCGGCCTGTTCCGCGGCTTCCTCACGGCCGTCCTCTTCGCCCTCGCCCTGCTGCTCTCTGTCCTCACCTTCACGGCGGTCACGCTGCTGGTCGGCCAGCCCTTCTACGAGGCGCTGTCCGAGTCGGTCGACCGTGACGTCTCCCCGGACGGCACGGCGCCCGTCTCCCACCTGCCCCTGTACAAGGAGCTGTGGATCTCGGCCCGCGACAGCCTCCGGGTCCTGGCCCGCGCCGCCGTGTGGGGCGTGCTGCTCTTCGCCCTCGGCTTCGTCCCGGTGGCCGGCCAGACGGTCGTACCCGTGCTCGGCGTCTTCGTCACCGGCTTCTTCCTCACCGAGGAACTCACCTCCGTGGCCCTCCAGCGCCGGGGCGTCGAACTCCGCGACCGGCTCGCCCTGCTGCGCTCCCGCAGGACCCTGATCTGGGGCTTCGGCACGCCCCTCGGGCTCGCCTTCCTCGTCCCCTTCGTCGCCGTCTTCCTGATGCCGGGCGCGGTCGCGGGCGCGACGCTGCTGGCCCGGGAACTGCGGGGCGAGGAGATCGTCGAAGCCGCCCTCGACGAGGCCGAGGGCAGCTCCAGGTAACGGCGACCTCAGTGCCGCGAGTGCGCGTCGGCCGCGGCGGTCACGATCGCCCGTACCTGCGCGATGATGTCCAGCCGGTTCTGCACGAACTCGGGGTCGGTGACCTCGGTGGTGTTGCCCGCGCCGAACTGCAGTACAGGCGTGTGCACGTGCCCGCCGGGCAGCGTGTCGTGCAGCCCCAGCCGGTCCCGTAGCAGCGTCGCCCGGTAGGCGATCTCGTTGGAGAGGTAGTTCCCGCCGCCCCCGGCGCGTGCCGTCGACCCGGGGGTCGGCCCGTCCGGCCGGACGACGGCCTCGGTGCCGCCCGCCGGTATCTCGGTCACGCTGGTGTTGTCGTACACCGGGAACCTGCCGGTGCCGGCGGTCACGATCCGCTCGTACGGCAGGGTCGTCGACGTCCACTGCGGCTGCGAGGCCGGGTCGGTGACCGGGACGGTCTCCGTCCGGCTGACGTTCTCGTTGTCCGGGAACCCGCCCCGCCAGGCCCCGTTGGTCCGCTCGATGTCGAACCGCCCGACGCGGCCCTGGCTCACGGTCGTGAAGAGATCGACCTTCGGCAGATACGGCCGTAGCGTCCGCTCCACCGTGCCGTCCGCGAAGTCCTGCCAGCGCACCGGGAACACGGCGGTCTCCACCCGCGCCGGCCCGTCCGCCGTCCGGATCACCACGCCGTCGAGGGCGAGCGCGGTGGCACCGGACGGATTGGAGATCCGCACGTCCCGGTCCAGGGTGAACGGATCGAACCCGGTGACAAGGATCCGCTTCATGCCCTTGCCGCCGCGCGGATAGTGGAGGTCGCTCTGCCCGCGCGAGGTCCGCTCCAACGCGTCCAGCAGCGCCGCCCGCCCCCGCTCACCGAGCCCGAACTCCGGCTCCCAGCCGCGCACTTCCCGGGTCATCCCCAACCGCGCCCAGTACAGGGGTCGATCGTCGTCCCGGCTGAGATCCCCCTCGACCGGCCCCCGCCCCTGCGCCCGGTCCACCGCCCGCCGCCACAGCGCCGACCCTTCCCGTACGACGATCCGGTGGGCCTGCGCGTACGACCGGGCCGCACCCAGCGCGTCCGCGAACCCGGGCGCCACCTCGTCGAATCCGGACCGCCGCAGAATCTCCTGCGGCACGGCCCGCTCCAGTCGCTGTTCCTCGACGGTGTACGCCGGTTGTGCCGAAGCGGTGGCGCCGGCCGGGGTGGCGAGCCCGGCCACCAGGACACATCCGAGTACACCGATGCCAACACGTATGGAATTCAAGGGGTTCGGGTCCTTCCGTCGCAGTGGGGTGCAGTCCGGGAACGGCCGCAGTATCCCGTGACGGAAGAGGCCTGCGCCATGGTCCGTGACGCAGGGGCGCGCCTCACGGTCGTTTGTGAAAGGTTCGTACGAGATCCAGGCGGGCCGCTCGATCGCGGACCGCAGGATCACGCCGACGACTACCGTCTGATCCAGGGCGATGGGTCCCACGAGCAGCCCCGGTCCGGGACCTGACATCCGGACCGGGGCTCACGGGAGCAACGCACAGCGGAGCACGGCCGTGCCGTCGGACCGAAACCCTAAGGCTTCTCGCTGGTGACCTTCCGATAGGCGATCTCCGCCAGCCGCGCCTGACCGTTCTTGCTCGGGTGGAACCAGTCCCAAGGGCTCAACTGCGCGGTGCCGAAGCGGTACTCGAACACCGCCCCGCCGTCGTACCGGCAGTACTCGTCCGCCCCGCAGACCTCCGCCAGCACGGCGTTGTAGTCCATCACCCGCCGCTGCACCGTCGCGCGCCGCTCGTTGGCCGCCGCGTCCACCGCGTCCGCGTCGCCCAGCATCGACGGGCAGATCCCCAGCTTCCACACCTGCTTGCCCAGCGGGTTCGTACGGCCCTCGGACCACAGCCGCATCAGGTTCGGAATGCTCGCCACATACACCTGAGCCTTGGGCAGGGCCTCGCGCAGCGTGTGCAGCGCGTCCTCGAAGTCGGCCCGGAAGTCGTCCACCGGCGTCATCGCCGACGTCGAGGACCGGCAGGCGTCGTTCGCGCCCGTCATCACCGTCACGAGCTCCGGCTCGCGCGCCGCCGCACGCTCCATCTGCGCCGGGAGGTCCGCCATCGCCGTCCCGCTCACCGCGTAGTTCCAGCTGTGCGTGGCGGCCCGCGCGCCCAGCAGCCGTACGGCGAGGCTGTTCACCTCGGGACTGTCGCCGGTCGCCCAGGACACCTCCGGGCAGTCCACCAGCACCGCGCAGGCGTCGAACCCACGGGTGATGGAGTCACCGACGGCGGCGATCGACCCGGGACTGCGGTCCCACACCACCGCCGGACCCGCCTCGGCCCGCTGCCGGCCCAGGCCGGCCTCGTCCGGCCCGTCGCCGCCCATGGCATCGCAGCCGGTCAGTCCCACCACGGCAGCCGTGAGCACGGCCACCGCGGTTCGCACCCGCTGTCCGGTCTTCCGCATCGTCCGCCGGCCCCCTCACTCGCTCTCCTTGACCCCCTCCATACAACGCGCGAAGGTTCCCGGCCGCTCGCTGTGCAACGGGTCACGCCCGTACAAGCGTCCCCCTGGGTGAATGGCGGGAGTTTCCGGGCGCCGGGACCGACGGTACGTCACACTCCTTGCGCCGCCGCACGGTAGCCTCGCCATCAACGTGGCCGACCGGCCACCGCCGCCCTGCCAGCCGCAACACGCCCGCTCAGCCCGGAGGTCCCGGTGACGACACGTGGAGTCCTGTACGTGCACTCCGCGCCGCGCGCGCTGTGCCCGCACGTCGAGTGGGCCGTCGCCGGGGTGCTCGGCACGCGCGTCAACCTCGACTGGATCCGGCAGCCGGCCGCGCCCGGCACGTGGCGCTCGGAGTTCTCCTGGCAGGGCGAGCCCGGCACCGCCTCCAAACTGGCCTCGGCGCTGCGCGGCTGGCAACTCCTGCGCTTCGAGGTCACCGCCGAACCCTGCGCCACCGCCGAGGGCGAGCGCTACAGCTGCACCCCCGACCTCGGCATCTTCCACGCCGTCACCGGCATCCACGGCGACATCCTCATCCCCGAGGACCGCCTCCGCGCGGCCCTGACCCGCGCCCAGCAGGATGAAACGGACCTGGAAGCGGAAATCGCCAAACTCCTGGGCAAGCCGTGGGACGACGAGTTGGAGCCGTTCAGGTACGCGGGTGAGGGAGCACCGGTCCGCTGGCTGCACCAGGTGGTCTGAAGCCTGGACAGGTGAAGGGCCCCCACCTCGCTTCAGTTCTAGTGGTCGTTGCAACACCCCAGTTCAGGGGTGGCAATGGACTTCGAGATTCGTGGGGACCGGACGGCTCAGGGGCCTGTGAAGCTGAGCCGGGAGCGGACGGAATACTCCCGGCTCGTGCAACAGGGCTACAGCAACAAGGAAGCCTGCCGGCTGGTCGGTATCGACGAGCGGACCGGCAGAAAGTGGCGTAACGGCCGCAGCGCCGACCGTAGGCAGAAGGCGGCACCACCGATCAACGCGGTGGTGCCGCCTTCTGGTCCGTCCCGGTATCTGCGTGAGGCCGACCGGATCTACATCGCTGACCGGCTGCGGGAGAAGGCCACGCTCCGGGCGATCGCGGCCGAGCTGGGCCGTAGCCCGTCCACCGTCAGCCGCGAGATCCGCCGTAACCGGCATCCGGGCAACGGCCAGTACCGGCCGCACGCCGCCCAGGCCCGCGCCGATGCCCGCCGGCCCCGCCCCAAGCCGGGAAAGATCAGCCGGAACCGTGAGCTGCGGGACTTCATCCAGGACCACCTGCATCTACGGTGGAGTCCGGAGCAGATCTGCCAGGCTCTGCGGGCACAGTTGCCCGAGCGGCCGGAGATGCATGTGGTCCACGAGACGGTTTACCAGGCTCTCTACGTCCAAGGACGCGGAGAGTTGCGCCGTGAGCTGGCCCGCGCCCTGCGGACCGGTCGCGCCCGGCGCAAGCCGCGTCGCCAGGCCCAGCAGCGCCAGCCACGGTTTTCCACCCCCATGGTGATGATCAGCGAACGGCCCGCCGAAGCGGAAGACCGGGCCGTGCCCGGCCACTGGGAAGGCGACCTCATCATCGGCAAGGACGGTAAGTCGGCCATCGGCACCCTGGTCGAGCGCGCCACCCGCTACGTCATGCTCCTGCACCTGCCCGGCGACCACGGCGCCGAGAGCGTCCGGGACGTGCTGGTCACCACGGTCCAGACCCTGCCCTCGCACCTCACACGGTCCCTGACCTGGGACCAGGGAAGCGAGATGGGCGCCCACGGCGCGTTCACCGTCGCCACCGGCATCCCGGTCTACTTCTGCGACCCGGCCAGCCCCTGGCAGCGAGGCTCCAACGAGAACACCAACGGCCTGCTGCGGCAGTACTTCCCCAAGGGCACCGACCTCTCGGTCCACACCCGCAAGCACCTGGACGCCGTGGCCGCCGAACTCAACGGTCGCCCACGCAAAACGCTCGGCTGGGAAACCCCAGCCGAGCGCCTGCATAAACTGCTCGCGGCCTGATCAACACGACCACGTGTTGCGACGACCCCTAGAAAGCACCTCGAAAGGTGGGGGCCCTTCACGTACGTATGGGTGCTTCTCAGACTGTCTTTCTCAGGCTGTCTTCTCAGACCGTCCGGAACGCCAGCACCACGTTGTGCCCACCGAACCCGAACGAGTCGTTCAGCGCGGCGATACGCCCCTCGACGGGCAGCTTCCGCGCCTCACCGCGCACCACATCGGCATTCGCCTCGGCCTCGGGGTCGAGGTTCTCGATGTTGATGGTCGGCGGAGCCACCCGGTGGTACAGCGCGAGCACGGTCGCGACCGTCTCGACACCGCCCGCACCACCCAGCAGATGACCGGTCATCGACTTCGTCGCGGACACCGCGATGTGGTCGGTGTCGTCACCGAACACCTTCCGCAGCGCCTTCAGCTCGGCGACGTCACCGGCCGGCGTCGACGTGGCGTGCGCGTTGACGTGCACGATCTCCGCCGGATCCAGATCCGTACGCTCCAGCAGGTTCTGCAGGGCGTGGCTGATGCCACGTCCTTCCGGCTCCGGCTGCACGATGTCGTGGCTGTCGGCGGAGATGCCCTGTCCGACCGCCTCGGCGTACACCCGCGCCCCGCGCTTCGCGGCGTGCTCGGCGGACTCCAGGACGACGACACCGGCGCCCTCGCCGAGGACGAAGCCGTCGCGGGCGACGTCGTAGGGACGCGACGCGCCCTGCGGGTCGTCGTTGTTCTTGGACATCGCCATCATGTTGCCGAACGCGGCGATCGGCAGCGGGTGGATCGCCGCCTCCGTACCACCGGCGACGACGATGTCGGCGCGGCCGGAGCGGATCATCTCGATGGCGTAGCCGATGGCCTCGGCGCCCGAGGCGCACGCGGAGACCGGGGTGTGCACGCCCGCCCGGGCGCCCACGGCCAGACCCACGTTCGCGGAGGGGCTGTTCGGCATCAGCATGGGGACGGTGTGCGGGGAGACCCGGCGTACGCCCTTCTCCTTCAGCACGTCGTACTGGTCGAGCAGGGTCGTCACACCGCCGATGCCGGAGGCGATGACCGCGCCGAGCCGGTCCGGGTCGACCTCGGCGCCCTCGCCGGCCTTGGCGTTGAAACCGGCGTCGGCCCACGCCTCCTGCGCGGCGATCAGCGCGAACTGCGCCGAGCGGTCGAGGCGGCGGGCCTGCGGCCGCGGGATGGTCTCGGTGGGTTCCACCGCGACCGGCGCGGCGATGCGGACCGCCTGCTCGGCGGCCCACTCCTGCTCCAGGGGCTTGACGCCGGAACGACCGGCGACCAAGCCCTCCCAGGTAGAGGCTGCGTCGCCACCCAGCGGTGTGGTTGCGCCGATACCGGTGACGACCACGGTGCGATTGGTCGGGCTCACGGGAATTCTTTCTCCAACGGATACGAGGATTCAGCGGCGCCACCGCCGGGTGGCGGGGCCGGAGACACCCGGCCCAGGGGGCCTTTAGGCCTGGTGCTTGAGGATGTACTCGGTCGCGTCGCCCACGGTCTTGAGGTTCTTGACGTCGTCGTCGGGGATCTTCACGTCGAAGCGCTCCTCGGCGGCGACGACGACCTCGACCATGGACAGCGAGTCGACGTCCAGGTCGTCGGTGAAGGACTTGTCCAGCTGGACGTCCTCGGTGGGGATCCCGGCGATCTCGTTCACGATCTCCGCGAGACCGGCGACGATCTCTTCCTGAGTGGCGGCCATGTCAGGCGCTCCTTCGTAGTGTTCCAGAGGGTGTGGCGGTGCTGCTTCCCGCACCGGATCGAACATGATCCGGCACGGAGTGCCTAGGGGAGAGTAACGACCGTCGCTGCGTACACGAGACCCGCCCCGAATCCGATGACGAGCGCGGTGTCGCCGCTCTTCGCCTCGCCGGTCGCCAGGAGCCGCTCCATCGCGAGCGGAATCGAGGCGGCCGAGGTGTTGCCGGTGGTGCGAATGTCACGGGCGACCGTGACCGACTCCGGCAGCTTGAGTGTCTTCACCATCGAGTCGATGATCCGCTCGTTGGCCTGGTGCGGAATGAAGACGTCCAGGTCGGTCGGCTCAATTCCGGCGGCGTCCAGCGCCTCCTTGGCGACCTTGGCCATCTCGAACACGGCCCAGCGGAACACCGCCTGGCCCTCCTGCGTGATGGCGGGGAACCGTTCGACCTCGCCGGCCCGGTAGTCCGTCCACGGCACGGTCTGCTTGATGGTCTCGGACTTGTCGCCCTCGGAACCCCACACCGTGGGGCCGATCGCGGGCTCCTGCGACGGGCCGACGACGACCGCGCCGGCGCCGTCGCCGAACAGGAAGGCCGTCGCCCGGTCCTCCAGGTCGGTCAGGTCGCTCAGCCGCTCGACGCCGATGACCAGGACGTACTCGGCGCTGCCCTCGACGATCATGCCCTTGGCGAGGGTCAGGCCGTAGCCGAAGCCCGCGCAGCCGGCCGAGATGTCGAAGGCGGCGGCCTTGGCCGTGCCCAGCTTGTCGGCGATCTCGGTGGCGACGGCCGGGGTCTGCTTGAAGTGCGTGACGGTCGAGACGATCACCGCGCCGACCTGCTCGGCGGAGATCCCGGCGTCGGCGATCGCCTTGCCGGACGCCTCGATCGACATCGCGGCGACCGTCTCCTCGTCGCTCGCCCAGTGCCGGGTCTCGATGCCGGAGCGCGAACGGATCCACTCGTCGGACGAGTCGATCTTCTCGAGGATCACCTCGTTCGGCACCACCCGGGTGGGCCGGTAGCCGCCCACGCCGAGGATCCGCGCGTACGGGGCACCCTTGCTGGGCTTGATCTTCGACATGTTGCAGTCGGCTCCTTAGGGCGTCAGCAGGGCGTCAGGCGTGCTCGGCGATGAGCTCGCGGGCCGCGTCGAGGTCGTCGGGGGTCTTCAGGGCCAGCGTCTGCACGCCGGGCAGGGCGCGCTTGGCGAGGCCGGTCAGGGTGCCGCCGGGGCACACCTCCAGCAGCGCGGTGACGCCGAGCTTCTGGAACGTCTCCATGCACAGGTCCCAGCGGACCGGATTGGCGACCTGGCCGACCAGCCGCTCGACGATCTCGGCGCCGGTGGCGACCGTCTGACCGTCCTTGTTCGAGACGTAGGTGATCTTCGGGTCGGCGGGCGTCAGCGCCTCGGCGGCCGCGGCCAGCTTGTCGACCGCGGGTGCCATGTGGTGGGTGTGGAAGGCGCCGGCCACCTTCAGCGGGACGACCTTGCGGACGCCCTCCGGCTTGTCCTCGTTCAGCGCCGCGAGCTGCTCCAGCGTTCCCGCGGCCACGATCTGCCCGGCGCCGTTGACGTTCGCCGGGGTCAGGCCCAGCTTCTGCAGGTGCGCCACGCTCACCTCGGGGTCGCCGCCGAGCAGCGCCGACATCCCGGTCTCGGTGATCGCGGCGGCCTCGGCCATGGCCAGGCCCCGCTTGCGCACGAGGGTCAGCGCGGCGGTGTCGTCGAGGACACCGGCGAAGGCGGCCGCGGTGATCTCGCCGACACTGTGGCCCGCCACCGCGCCCGGCGAAATGTCACCGAGTGCCGCGGCAGACAGGAGCCCGGCGGCGACGAGCAGCGGCTGCGCGACGGCCGTGTCGCGGATCTCGTCCGCGTCGGCCTTCGTGCCGTAGTGGGCGAGGTCCAGTCCGATGGCGTCCGACCAGGCGGCGACGCGGTCGGCGGCACCGGGCAGTTCGAGCCAGGGAGTCAGGAAGCCGGGCGTCTGGGCGCCCTGGCCGGGAGCGACGAGTACGAGCACTCTCACACTCTCTCTTGGGTACGGGCACGGCCGCCCGTGGGGACAAGGACGAAGAACGGGAAGGGGATTTGTGGGCCCCCGACAAAAGACTAGGGCTGGAGATCTCCATCAGCCAGACGCCCCAGGATCAGCGCGATGCGCAACGTGAACGCGGAACGTACATCGGATGGCGACCAACCGGTGACGTCAGTCACACGTCGAAGCCGGTAGCGCACGGTGTTGGGATGGACGAACAGCATCCGGGCGGCGCCTTCGAGGCTGCTCGCCTGTTCGAGATAGACGCTGAGCGTCTCCAGGAGCGCGGAGCCGGCCTCCTCCAGTGGTCTGTAGATCTCCTCCACCAGTTGCTCGCGCGCACTCGGGTCCGAGGCGATCGCGCGCTCCGGCAGCAGGTCGTCCGCCAGCACCGGCCGCGGCGCGTCCTGCCAGGCGGAACACGCCTTCAGCCCCGCTGCGGCGGCCTGCGCGGACCTGGTCGCGGCCAGCAGATCGGGCACGATCGGGCCGGCGACCACCGGACCTGCGGCGAAGGGCCCGATCAGCGACTTGGCGACGGCGAGCGGATTGTCGCTGCCGCCCGCGATGACTACCAGCCGGTCGCCCAGCACCCCGGTCAGCACCTGCAGCTTGGCATGCCGTGCCGCACGCCGGATGGCCTCCACGGTCAGCTCGGAGTCTCCGTCGGGTGCGGTCCCCAGCACCACGCACACATGCTCCGGCGCGTTCCAGCCCAGCGCCGCCGCCCGCGACACCGCGCCCTCGTCGGCCTCGCCGCTCAGCACGGCGTTCACGACCAGCGACTCCAGCCGCGCGTCCCAGGCACCCCGTGCCTCGGCGGCCTGGGCGTACACCTGGGCGGTGGCGAAGGCGATCTCCCGCGCGTACACCAGGAGCGCCTCGCGCAGGATGCTCTCGTCGCCGGGGGCGGCGACCTCGTCGATCGCGCTCTCCATGACCTCGATGGTGGTGCGCACCATCTCCACGGTCTGCCGCAGCGTGATCGCCCTGGTCAGCTCGCGTGGCGCGGTGCCGAAGACGTCGGTGGAGATCGCCTGCGGGGCGTCCGGGTGCCGGAACCACTCGGTGAACGCGGCGATACCGGCCTGCGCGACCAGCCCGATCCAGGAACGGTTCTCCGGGGGCATGGCCCGGTACCACGGCAGCGTCTCGTCCATCCGCGCGATGGCCTGGGCGGCGAGACTGCCGGAGGACTTCTCCAGCCGCTTCAGGGTCGCGGAGTGCGGATGCACGCCGTGCGAGGCGGTACGTGTGTTGCTGGTTTCGGGTTCGGGCACGGGACAAGACTGCCTTATCGGGACGCGGACGCGTGTCGCCGGGTCGGGGTGAGGTCCACACCACGCACCCGGAGCGTGGGGGCCGGGGCGCGCGTGGTGCGGTCCTCGGGTGGTGCGGGGCGGGGCTACGGTGGTGTCCGTGATGGACGTGCGGCGCGCCGGTGAGCGCTACCCCGGAGGTGACCCGGAGGCCGGGATCGAGTCCCGTCACGCCTTCTCCTTCGGCCCCCACTACGACCCCGACAACCTGCGCTTCGGCGCCCTGATCGCCTGCAACGAGGAACGCCTGGCTCCCGGCGCCGGTTTCGCGGAGCACCCGCACAGCCACACCGAGATCGTCACGTGGGTCGCCGAGGGCGAGCTGACGCACCGCGACTCCACGGGGCACGAGACG